>NZ_BCUS01000054.1 GCF_001591345.1 Variovorax boronicumulans NBRC 103145
TCCGTCGCTGGTCCACGGCTCGACGCCCCGGCCACCGCCGCCGTTCGCCGCGAACCACAGGCGCGCGCCGATGACGGCGAAGCGCGCTGGCGAGCCATTCTCCGCGCCCGGTGCGATGTCCTTCACGCGCACCGTGCCCGCCGCCGTGCCGTCGCTGCGCCATAGCTCCGCGCCCGACACGCCGTCGGTCGCGGCGAAGTAGAGCTTGCCGCCCATCACGGCGATCGCGCTCGACATGGAGCCGCTCGGGCCGGGGCGGATGTCCTTCACCAGCACTGTGCCCTTCGCGGTGCCGTCAGTCTTCCACAGCTCGATGCCGTGCACGCCGTCGTCGGCCGAGAAGTACAGCGTGCGGCCCAGCACTGCCAGGTGCGTCGGCCGCGAGGGCGCGGCGCCGGGGCGCAGGTCTTTCACCAGCTGCGTGCCATGTTCGGTGCCGTCGCTCTTCCACAGTTCGGCGCCGTGCTCGCCGTCGTGCGCGGTGAAGTAAATGTCATTGCCCACGGCCGTGAGGTTCTGGATGCCCGCGTCCTCGATGCCCGGGCGGATGTCCTTCACCAGGCGCGTGTGCTCGGGCGAGCCGTCGGTCACCCAGAGCTCGTGGCCGTGCGTGCGCGTGGTCGCCGTGAAGAACAGGCGCGGCCCGGCGACGGTGAGCTGGCGGGTGAGGGCGCGCGGCCCGGCATCGACGGCGGACACGCGCGTGGTGCCCTTCGCATCGCCCGTGGTCTTCCACACCTGGAAGCCGGTCTGGCCGTCGTCGGCCACGAAGTAGAGCGCGTCGCGGAACACGGTCAGCTCGTTGGGCATCGCGCCTTCCTCGCCGGGGCGCAGGTCGATCACCTGCGTCGTGCCGGCGGCGGTGCCGTCGGTGCGCCAGAGCTCGAGCCCGCTCGCGCCGTCGGTGGCCGTGGTGTAGACGTGGCCCTTGAACGCGACCTGACCGGCAGGGAACGACCCCCGGAAGCCCGGCCGGATGTCTTTCAACAGGGTGGTGCCGGCGTTGCTGCCGTCGGTGACCCACAGCTCCTGGCCGGTCGTGACGTGAAAGGCGCTGAACACCATCTTGCCGCTGACCAGCGGCGCGAGGCCGGAGGGCGCGATGAAGGCCAGCCGCTGGCGCTGCTCGGGCAGCACCTCGCGCTCGGGGTCTTGTGCAGCGGCGGGCAGGGCAGTGAGCAGGGCGAGCGCGGTGAGGAAAACGGCGCGCATCGGCTCAGCCCCCGAACCACCGCGCCGGCACGATCACCAGCTGCGGGAACGCCACCATCACGAACAGGATCGCGAACTCGGCCAGCATGAACGGCACCACGCCGCGCGTGACGTCGTCCATCGAGATCTTGCCGACGCCGGCCACCACGTTGAGCACCGTGCCCACTGGCGGCGTGACGAGGCCGATCGAGTTGTTGATGATGAACAGCACGCCGAAGTACACGGGATCGATGCCGGCCGCCTTCACCACGGGCATGAGCACCGGCGTGAGGATGAGGATGGTCGGCGTCATGTCCATCGCCGTACCCACCACCATCACGAGCACCATGATCGCGATCATGAGCAGCATCTGGTTGCCCATGAACGGCTGCAGCATGCCCACGATCTTCGAGGGCAGGTCGGCCACCGTGATGAGCCAGGCGCTCACCATCGCCGCGGCGATCAGGAACATCACGATGGCGCTGGTCTTGGCCGCGCTCACGAAGATGGCGTACAGGTCCTTCCAGGTGATCTCTCGGTACACCACCGTCGACACGAACAGCGCGTACACGGCGGCCACCACCGCGGCCTCGGTGGGCGTGAACACGCCCATGCGCAGGCCCACGAGGATGATCACCGGCAGCATCAGCGCCCACAGCGCGTTGCGGAAGGCAGCGGCAATTTCGGCCGACGACTTGCGCGGCGGCGGCACGATCTTTTCGCGCCGCACCAGCCAGGCCCAGGTGATCCACAGCGCGCCGCCGATCAGCAGCCCCGGCACGATGGCCGCGAGAAACAGCTTGGAGATCGACACGTTGGCCGCCACGCCGAAGATCACCAGGCCGATGCTCGGCGGAATCACGGGGCCGATCACGCCGGTGGCCGCAATGAGGCCGGCCGCGCGCGGCTTGTCGTGGCCCGCGCGCACCATCATCGGCAGCAGCAGTGCGGTGAGGGCGGCGGCGTCGGCCACGGCCGAGCCCGAGAGCGCCGACAGCAGGCAGCCGGCCATGATGGTCACGTAGCCCAGGCCGCCCTTCACGTGGCCCACGAGCGCGAGTGCGAAGTCGACGATGCGCTTGGACAGCCCGCCCACGTTCATGATCTCGCCCGCGAGCATGAAGAAGGGCACGGCCAGAAGAGGAAAGCTGTCGGCGCCGCCGATCACGTTCTGCGTGAGGATCTGCGCGTCGAACAGGTCGAGGTGCCACATCAGCGCCACGCCGCTGGCCAGCAGCGAGAAGGCGATGGGAATGCCCATCGCCATGGCAAGCAACAGCGAGCCGACGAAAACAGCGATGGTCATGGCCGTGCCCCCGGTTCCTTGGCGTCTTGCGAACCCAGGATCTGCTGCAGCTGCACCGCTTCTTCCGACTCCTGCACCATCACCAGCTCATGGTCGGCGATGCGGCCCGTGAGCAGGCGCAGCAGGTCGAGCGCCAGGATGAGCCCGGCCAGCACCGAGAACACGATGCCCGCCGCATAGACGATGGCCATCGAGGCGCCGGTGACGGGCGCCGTCACGTCCCAGTTGATGCGCGCCTGTGCGATGCTGCCCTGCAGCAACAGCCAGACGATGTAGAGCATCACCGCATGGCCGACGGCCAGGCAGATCTTCTTGCCGATGGGGGGCAGCTTCTGCACCACCATGTCCACACCCAGGTGGCCGTGCTCCTTCAGTGCCACCACGGCGCCCAGGAAGGTCATCCAGATGAAGAGCCAGCGCGAGATTTCCTCGGACACCGTGATGCCCGAGTTGAAGCCGTAGCGCAGCACCACGTTGCCGAACACGAGCACGACCATGACCGCGAGCGCGGCCGCGATCAGCGCCTCGATGCCGGTGCAGCACCGGTCGAGCCAGCGGGTCATGCGGAGGCCTGTGCTTGCGCTTGCGCCTGGCGCTGCATGTCGACCAGCGCGCGCAACGCCGCCAGGTACGACAGCGGGCCCAGGCCCTGGACCGTGCCCTTCACCGCCGGCGAGATGATCGAATGCGCGCGCCATGCCTCGCGCGCGGCGATGTTGGACATGTGGACCTCGATGGTCGGGAACGGCATGGCCTTGATCGCGTCGTGCAGCGGCACGCCGTGCTGCGTGAGGCCGGCGGGGTTCACCAGCGCGCCCTGCGCATCGTCGATGTGGGTGTGCAGGAAGTCGATCAGGTCGCCTTCGTGGTTCGACTGGATGGTGTCCAGCGTCACGCCGAGTTCGCCGGCGAGGGCCTGCAGCTGCGCGTTGATCTCGGCGAGCGTGGTCTTGCCGTAGATGTGCGGTTCGCGGCGACCGAACAGGTTGAGGTTGGGGCCGTGGAGAACGAGGATCTTCATGGGGAGCTTCGGTGAGGGACGGGCTGGCTTGCTGACTTACTTGCGGATGCGCACGAGCTCGTCGTTGTAGAGCTTGACGATGGTGGGGTCGTACTGGGCGGCGAACTTGTCGACGACGGGCTTGGCGATGTCGCGCATGCGCTTTTGCTCGGTGGCGCTGAGTTCGTTGAACTGCGCGCCTTTGGCCTGCAGGTCGCCCACGGCCTTCTGTGCTGCAGCGCGGCTCACTTGCCGCTGGTAGCCGCGTGCCTCGTTGGCCGCGTCGTTCATCATCTTCTGCTCGGCGGGCGTGAGCGAGTCCCAGAACTTCTTGCTCACCAGCACGATGTTGGCGGCGTAGACATGGTTCGTCGCGCTGACGAACTTCTGCACTTCGTAGAACTTGTTCGACAGGATCACCGCATAGGGGTTCTCCTGGCCATCGACCGCCTTGGCTTCGAGGGCACCGTACAGCTCGGCAAAGGGCATCGGCACCGGGTTGGCCTTGAAGGCCTTGAAGGTTTCGAGGAACACGGGGTTGGGGATCACGCGGATCTTCAGACCTTCGAGGTCTTCAGGCTTGGCGATGGGTCGCTTGCTGTTGGTGACGTTGCGAAACCCCAGGTCCCAGTAGCCGAGCGCGACAAGGCCCTTCTCGGGGAGCTTGGCGATGAGCGCCTGACCCAACGGGCCGTCGAGCAGCGCATCGGCCTGCGCGAAGTTGTTCACCGAGAAGGGGAAGTCGACGAGGCCGAACTCCTTGACGATGCCGGCCAGCGACGTGGTGGCCGGTGCCGACATCTGCTGCACACCGCCCTGCAGGGCCGACTGCTGCTGCATCTCGTTGCCCAGCTGGGAGGCGGGGAACTCCTGGACCTTCATCTTGCCGCCGCTCTTGGCCGACAGCAGCTCGGCGAAGCGCTTGACGCCGAAGCTCACGGGGTGGTCGGCGTTGTTCAGGTGGCCGAAGCGGATCACCCGCTCCTGCTGCGCCCACGACGGGGCGGTGAGGCCGGCGCACAGGCCGGCCACGGCAAGCATACGAAGAAGTTTCACGAAGGGTCCTCGGGCGGGAAGGAAGAAAGGGGGAAGGAAAAAATGCCGGACGGAGGCGATCGTATTTTTGTTGGAAAGAATTTCCATAATGGAAATCCCTTCCCCGAGTTCTGCTACGCTGGCGGACCCTGAGTGGCGGGCCGCATCGCCCGCGTTGACGAGACGACATCTGGAGGACGAAATGAGCGGAATACTGGAACGCAGCTTCAAGGTGCTGGAACATCTGGCGGAGCATCCCGAGGGGTGCGCGCTGTCGGCGTTGGCCAGCGAATTGCAGATTCCATTGAGTGCATCGCACCGATTGCTCGCGGAGCTCATCCGCTGCGGCTACGTGCGGCAGGAGGCGCGCGACGGCCACTACGTGCTGACCATCAAGCTGGTCTCGATCAGCCTGTCGTTCCTCAGCCGCTCGGGCATCGTCGACATCGCGCAGCCGCTGCTCGACCAGCTGGCCTCGACCTCGGGCGAGCTTGTGCGCCTGGCGGTGGTCGACGGCGAAGACCTGACCTTTGTCGCGAAGGCCCAAGGCGCCACGCACGGCCTTCGCTATGACCCCGACATGGGCCTGTCGGTGGCGCTCTCGTGCAGCGCGGCGGGGCATGCGTGGTTGTCGACCATGGGCGAGGACGACGCGATGGCGCTCGTCGCCAAGAAGGGGCTGGGCAAGCCCGAGGACTACGGCCCCAAGGCCCCCACGTCGCTCAAGGCCGTGATGGCTTTCGTGAAGGCGGCGCGTCAGCGCGGCTTCAGCATGATCAACGAGGTGTTCGCCCCCGCGATGACCGCCATGGCCGCGCCCGTGTTCGGCGCCGACGGCACGGCGATCGGGGTCGTCACCATCGCGGGCCCGTCGGTGCGGCTCACGCCGCAGCGGATGGAGGCGCTGGGACCTGCGCTGTGCCAGGCCGCCGAGGAGGTGGCGCGCGCCAGCGGAGCCTCGGCGTTGTTCAAGAAGAGGGCGTAGGCCCTGCCGTTTGCACCATCCCCAACAAAGAGAAGGAGACATCACCATGAAGACGAAGCATTCGAAGCGCACCCTGCTGCTGGCCGCCATGGCGGCGGCCCTCGCGTTCGCCGCCCCAGGTGCGTTCGCGCAGCTCAAGGAGCGCACCATCAAGTTCGCGTTCCAGAACCAGGCCGGCCATCCGCAGGCGCAGGGCGCGCAGAAGTTCGCCGACCTCGTGGCCGCGAAGTCGGGCGGCAAGATCACCGTGAAGCTGTTCCCCGGCGGAACGCTGGGCGGCGACCTGCAGACCGTGTCGGCGCTGCAGGGCGGCACGGTGGAGATGACCGTGCTCAACGCCGGCATCCTGTCGGCGCAGGTGAAGGAGTTCGCGGCCTACGACTTCCCGTTCCTCTTCAACAGCGGCAAGGAAGCCGACGTCGTCACCGACGGCCCCTTCGGCCAGAAGCTGATGGCCAAGCTGGAGGACAAGGCGCTGCACGGCTTGGGCTACTGGGACCTGGGCTTTCGCAACCTGACGAACAGCAAGCGTCCGATCGTCAAGGCCGACGACATCGCGGGCCTGAAGATCCGCGTGATCCAGTCGCCAATCTACATCGACATGTTCAGCGCGCTGGGCGCCAACGCCACGCCGCTGCCGTTCCCCGAGCTGTACCCCGCGCTCGACCAGAAGGCGGTCGACGGCCAGGAGAACCCGAACACGACCATCCTGTCGTCCAAGTTCGCGGAAGTGCAGAAGTACATCACCCAGACCCGCCACATCTACAACCCGCAGGCGCTGCTGATCAGCCGCAAGACCTGGGACGGCATGAGTGCCGACGAAAAGAAGATCGTCAACGAGGCCGCCGCGGAGGCGACCACGTTCCAGCGCCAGGCCTCGCGCGGCGCCGCCGACAGCGCGCTCGATGCGCTCAAGAAGGCCGGCATGACGGTTTCGGAGCTGCCGCCCGAAGAGATGGCGAAGCTGCGCGCCAAGGTGAAGCCGGTGATCGACAAGTACACGGCCTCGGTCGGCGAGGCCACCGTCAAGGAACTGATGGCGGAGATCGAGAAGGCGCGCAAGTAGCAGGCGAGCGCGCCCTTGATCCGGGGCGCCTTGCCTTCATCGTCCCCGGTTCCCGGTCAGAGCTCGCGGTAGTCCCGGATGCGCGCGCGTGCGAGCCGCTGCGCCGCTGCAATGGCCGCCGGATCGGCCGCGGCCGCATCGGGCAGCCAGTGGAAGGCGTCCGGGCCGTGGCACAGCAGCAGGCCGTCCTTGAAGCGGCGGGCCTTGGTGTAGGCCTCCCAGCCGTGGCGCACCTCGCTGTGGCGGCCCCGTGCGTGGGAGCCGCTCTCCGACAGCGAGAAGTCGATCTCGTCGTTGTAGAAGGGGCTCTGCCTGAAGCGATGGAGGGCCAGCCGGGCGATGGCCGGCGCGCTCAGCAGCAGCGCGATGCCGACCGCGAAAACGCCCGCCAGGACGGGAAACCCTTCGTAGGCGCACACGGCCAGGGCCAGGGCGAACAGCAGCGCCAACGGCCACTTGAACCGGACCCACCAGACCTGCTGCAGGTTGCGCAGGAAGCCGGTGAGCACGTGCGCCTGCGAGAACTGGAAGCGGTAGCTGATCTGCATCTTTGAATTCCGAGACGGGCCGTGCGGGAGGGCGCGCGGGGCGGGATTCTGACCGCTTTTGCGGGCGCCGGTGTGCCCCGGCGATGTTCCAAGTTGGGGCCTCGCCACGCCGCGCGCCCCAAACAACGCACCTTGTTAGGGCTTTGCGCCTCAATCTGGTTCTCCGATCCGGCAAAATGCAGGATTCGCATAAGGTTATGCACCGTTTTGGAAAACAGAGGATTGATTGGAATGAAGCACGCATCCGTCGGGGGGTTCCTCGCACACGTCGCACAACGCAACCCCGGACAGCCCGAGTACCTGCAGGCCGTGACCGAAGTGATGGAGAGCCTGTGGCCCTACATCGAGAAGCACCCCAAGTACACGAGCCACAGCCTGCTGGAGCGGCTGGTGGAGCCCGAGCGCGTGATCATGTTCCGCGTGTCCTGGGTGGACGACCACGGCGAGGTGCAGGTCAACCGCGGTTTCCGCATCCAGCACAGCCTGGCCATCGGCCCCTACAAGGGCGGCATGCGCTTCCACCCCTCGGTGAACCTGTCGATCCTCAAATTCCTGGCCTTCGAGCAGACCTTCAAGAACGCGCTGACCACGCTGCCCATGGGCGGCGGCAAGGGCGGCGCCGACTTCGACCCCAAGGGCAAGAGCCAGGGCGAGGTGATGCGCTTCTGCCAGGCCCTCGTGACCGAGCTGTTCCGCCACGTGGGCTCCGACACCGACGTGCCGGCCGGCGACGTGGGCGTGGGCGGGCGCGAGGTCGGCTTCATGGCCGGCATGGTCAAGAAGCTCACCAACCGCGCCGACTGCGTGTTCACCGGCAAGGGCCTGAGCTTCGGCGGCTCGCTGATCCGCCCGGAGGCCACCGGCTACGGCAACGTCTACTTCGCGCAGGAAATGCTCAAGCGCAAGGGCCGCAGCTTCGACGGCCTGCGCGTGAGCGTCTCGGGCGCGGGCAACGTGGCGCAGTACACCATCGAGAAGGCCATGGCGCTGGGCGCCAAGGTGGTCACCGTGTCCGACTCGAGCGGCACCGTGGTCGACGAGGACGGCTTCACGCCCGAGAAGCTGGCCGTGCTGATGGACGTGAAGAACCACCTCTATGGCCGCGTGAGCGACTACGCCGAGCGCACCGGCACCCGCTTCGTGGCCGGCGCCACGCCGTGGCACGTGCCGGTCGACGTGGCGCTGCCCAGCGCCACGCAGAACGAGCTCAACGAGGAAGACGCGCGCACGCTGGTGAAGAACGGCGTGGTGTGCGTGGCCGAAGGCGCCAACATGCCCTCGACCATGGAGGCCGTGAAGGTGCTCGAAGGCCACGGCGTGCTGTACGCACCGGGCAAGGCCAGCAACGCCGGCGGCGTGGCCACGTCGGGCCTGGAGATGAGCCAGAACGCGGCCCGTCTGTCATGGACGCGCGACGAGGTCGATGCGCGCCTGCTGCAGATCATGCAGGGCATCCACGAGTCGTGCCTGCACTACGGTTCGCGCGCCGACGGCAGCGTGAGCTACGTGGATGGCGCGAACATCGCCGGCTTCGTGCGCGTGGCCGATGCGATGCTGGCGCAGGGCGTGGTCTGAGCGTTGCCCGAGCGAACGTGGCGCCTCAGAGTTCGATGAACGAAGAGGTCGCCTTGTTCAGGGCCAAGCGGCCCTTCGCGGTGATCGATTCCACCTGGGCCAGCTGACGGATCGCGCGCTCGTCGGGCGCGTGCTCCGACGGCGGAATGAAGGCAGTCACGAGATCGGCGGCACGCAGCACGCGCAGCCTGTCGATGTCTGCGGGCGTGTGGAGGACGTATGGCAATTTCTGCTCGGCGAGGGTCCGAAGAAATTCCATGGACATGGGTCGTCTCCTTGTGTTGAGGGGAGGGCGGTTCGGACATTGTGCGCACAAACAATTAGCGCTGTCTAAACCCTGCGCGGCGCATGCCTTTCGAGGCGTGTACCGAAGTTTCCAGTTCTTTCTGCGGGCGCGAGGGACGTGCCACTTTGTTTCTGGTCGTAGCCATGCTTTCGGCCAGCGTGGCGGGGTCCATGCATTCGCCGGCGGCCCAGGTCTGGCGCAAGGTGGTGCGCAGGTCGGTCAGGTCGCGCCGCTGCGCGCGCAGGCCGGCCATGAGCTGGTCGATTTCGCGCACGCGGCCGTCGAGACGTTCGAGCAGGTCGTCCCCCGAAAAGACCTCGCAGCCTGCGAAGGCGCTGCGCAGGCTGTCCAGCGAGAAGCCGAGGTTCTGCGCGATCTGGATCAGCTGCAGCCGCTTGAGCGCGGCCTCGGTGTAGACGCGGTACCCATTGGCGCCGCGCTCGGGCGCGGGCAGCAGGCCGCTTTGCTCGTAGAAGCGGATGGCCGAGGGCGCCATGCCGGTCTTGTCTGCCAGTTCACCGATTTTCATATCGCTTGACCTTCAAGTTGGCTTGAATCTTAGCATCGGGTTTTTTCCACTCCACCACCCGGTCCTCATCGTGAACTCCTCGCCGCTTTTCCTGCCGCTGACCCTGCCCAACGGGAGCGTCCTGCCCAACCGCCTGGCCAAGGCCGCCATGGAGGAAAACATGGCCGACGCCGGGCAGTTGCCGGGCGCGGCACTGCACGACCTCTACCGTGTCTGGGCGCAGGGCGGGGCGGGCCTGATCCTCACGGGCAACGTGATGATCGACGGCCGCGCGCTCACCGGCCCGGGCGGTGTCGTGCTCGAAGCCGATACGCCGCTCGACCGCTTCACCGAATGGGCCGCGGCCGCACGCAGCGGCGGCGCGCAGGTGTGGATGCAGATCAACCATCCGGGCCGCCAGGTGCAGAGCAACATGGGCGGCACGGCCTGGGCGCCGTCGTCGGTGGCGCTCGACCTGGGCAAGCACAGCAAGCTTTTCGTGCAACCCAAGGCGATGAGCGAGGCGGAGATCGCCGAGACCGTCGACCGCTTCGCCGCCACGGCGCAGGCCGCCGAGCGCGCGGGCTTCACCGGCGTGCAGGTGCATGCGGCGCACGGCTATCTGCTCTCGCAGTTTTTGTCGCCGCTGACCAACCAGCGCACCGATGCCTGGGGCGGCAGCCTGGAGAACCGCGCGCGCTTCCTGCTCGACGTGGTGCGTGCCGTGCGGGCCCGCGTGGCGCGCGGCTTCGCCGTGGCCGTCAAGCTCAACTCCGCCGACTTTCAGCGCGGCGGCTTCTCTGAGAACGATGCGAAGCAGGTCATCCGCTGGCTCAATGACGAGGCCGTGGACCTGGTCGAACTGTCCGGTGGCAGCTACGAGAGCCCGGCGATGCAGGGCCGCACCGCCGACGGGCGCACGCTGGCGCGCGAGGCCTACTTCCTGGAGTTCGCCCGGGAGCTGGCCGCCGAGGCGCGCATGCCGGTCATGACCACGGGCGGCATCGTGCGCCGCGCCGTCGCCGAACGGGTGCTGGGAGAAGGCGTCGCCGTGGTGGGCATGGCCACCGCGCTCGCCGTGGCGCCCGACCTGCCCGCACGCTGGCGCGCGGGCGAAGACGCGGCGGCGCAGAGCCCGCAGGTCGACTGGAAGGACCAGGTCATGGCCGCGCTGGCGCGCATGGCGCTGGTGAAGCGCCGGCTGCGCACGCTGCGTCCGGGCCGCAACAGCGCGCCCGCGCACTCGCCGTTCCTGACCCTGGTGCTCGACCAGCTGCGCACGAAGCGGCTGACGAAGCGCTACCGACGCTGGTTGGGAGCGCGCACGGCGTGAGCCGCCGCTATCGATTGGCCGGTTGAATCGGCCAGGCGGTGGTGTCGGGCCGCAGCAGGTGCCAGACCACGGGCGCGATGCCTTCGAAGGTGGCGCGGTAGCGATCGGACAGCCGGTTCTCGTCGGTCACGTCGCGGATCACGATGCCGTCGATGCGCTGCGGATGCGCACGGAACACCTGCGCGTAGATCTCGGGGTCGGCCTCGCCCGAATCGCCCACGAGCAGGAAGCGGCGTTGCGGAAATTCGGCCAGCAACCGCTCGATCACGCCGAGTTTGTGCGCGCGCGAGTCTTCGGCGCTGGGGATCAGCGTGCGCCACGTCGTGCTTTCGCGCAGGTGCATGCTGCCGGCGGGAAAGTCGGCGTCGCGAATGAAATCGGTGAGCGCGGGGTACAGCTGGATCGGGCTGCCCGAGAGGTAGTGAAAGCGCGTGCCGGGCGCCTGCGCCAGCGCGCGGTAGTGCGCCGCCATGCCCGGCGCGGCCTCGAAGCGGCGCGCGAAGGTGTTCAGCAGCATCTCGCGCCGGTCGCGCACCTGCGTGCGCTTGATGGTGTCGTCGATGTCCGAGATGACCGACACGCCCTGCGCCGGCACGATCTGCGCACGGCCGCGAAAGCGCGGCAGCAGCTCGCCCGGACCGGTCACGCCATGGAAGGGCAGCCACTCCTGCGACGCCGGGATGTGCGAGGCCTCGACGACCGCGCGCAGGTTGCTGCGGCCGTCGGCGCCCGTGGGCGGCATCGTGAGGCGCGTGGCCGAGCCGTCGAAGACGACGTCGATCACCTTGTCTTCTTCCGACTCGGCATGGAACAGCGCGGTGCGCTGGCTGAAGCGCAGCCGCGCGGCCGGCGTGAGCTTCTTCAGGTTCATGCCGAGGTAGCGCGCGAGCGCGGCGTCCAGGCCCCAGCGGTGCTCGCGCTCGAACACCCAGGCATGCACGTCGACCTCGAGCCGGCCGTCGGCCGTGGGGCGCGCGGTGCCGGGCATGAACAGCGCCTCTTCGTCCGATTCCAGCGGCCCGGCAGCATGCAGGGCCTGCAGCGGCGCGAGGCCGGCGAAGAGGGCGGCGCCGGCCAGCATGGTGCGCCGCGACAGCCGCGGCGGGAGACCGGGCGTGCGGTGCGGCGCCGTCATGCCGCGATGCGTTCGTAGGTCACGAAGCTGAAGGGCAGGCCGTCCTTGGCCGAGACGTGCGACTCGCGCTGCGTCTCGCGCCACACGGCGGCGTCGAGCACGGGGGCGTGCGCGTCGCCTTCGTAGTCGCGAGCGATCTCGGTGACCACGGCGCGTTGGGCCAGCGGCTCGGCTTCGGCGTAGATCTGTGCGCCGCCGATCACCCAGACTTCGGGCGCGTCCGACGGCGTGCACAGCGACAGCGCATCGGGCAGGCTGCCGACCGCTTGCGCGCCTTCGGCCTGCCAATCGGCTTGCCTGGTGACCACGATGTTCCGGCGGCCCGGCAGCGGGCGAAAGCGCGGCGGCAGCGAGTCCCAGGTCTTGCGGCCCATCACCACGGGCGCGCCCGCGGTCTGCTGCTTGAAGTGCGCCATGTCCTCGGGCAGGTGCCAGGGAATGGTGTTGTTCACGCCGATCACGCCGTTGGCGGCGCGCGCGAAGATCAGGTTGATGCGGGGCGTGGTGGCACTCATGGCACTCACACCGCCACCGGCGCCTTGATCGGATCGCCGTGCTTGTAGTCCAGCACTTCGAAGTCTTCGTACTGGTAGTCGAAGATCGAGTCGGGCTTGCGCTTGATGTTCAGCGTGGGGTAGGGGAAGGGCGTGCGGCTGAGCTGCAGCTTCACCTGCTCGGCGTGGTTGCTGTAGATGTGGCAGTCGCCGCCGGTCCAGATGAAGTCGCCCACGTCGAGGTCGCACTGCTGCGCCACCATGTGCGTGAGGAGCGCGTAGCTGGCGATGTTGAAGGGCACGCCCAGGAAGATGTCGCCGCTGCGCTGGTAGAGCTGGCAGCTGAGCTTGCCGCGCTCGCCCTCGGCCTGCGGCGGCGCCACGTAGAACTGGAAGAAGGCGTGGCAGGGCATGAGCGCCATCTTCGACAGCTCGGCCACGTTCCAGGCGCTCACGATGATGCGGCGCGAGTCGGGGTTGCTCTTCAGCGTCTTGATGACGTCGGAAATCTGGTCGATGTGGCCGCCGTCGGGCGTGGGCCAGCTGCGCCACTGCACGCCGTACACCGGGCCCAGGTCGCCGTCTTCGCGCGCCCATTCGTCCCAGATGGTGACGCCGCGTTCCTTGAGCCAGTTGTTGTTGCTGGAGCCGGTCAGGAACCACAGCAGTTCCTGGATGATGGACTTCAGGTGCACCTTCTTCGTGGTCACCAGCGGAAAGCCCTCGTTCAGGTCGAAGCGCATCTGGTGGCCGAACACGCTCTTGGTGCCCGTGCCCGTGCGGTCGCTCTTGAACACGCCGTGCGTGTCGACGTGGCGCATGAAATCTTCGTACTGGGAGCGGACGGGGCGGGCAGGGAGGGTCATGTTGGGAATTTTACGGGGCGGCGCTAGCATCGGCCGATGACCGGCCATGACCACTCCCACGACCATTCCCACGACCACAGCGAACTCGGCGAGATGGACCTGCGCGTGCGCGCCCTCGAAAGCGTGCTCACGCAAAAAGGCTACATCGACCCCGCCGCGCTCGATGCGCTGATCGACACCTACCAGACCCGCATCGGCCCGCGCAACGGCGCACGGGTGGTGGCGCGGGCCTGGGTCGACCAGACGTTCCATGAATGGCTGATGGCCGACGCCACGGCGGCCATCGCCTCGCTGGGCTACACCGGCCGACAAGGCGAGCACATGGTCGCGGTGGCCAACACCGACGACCAGCACCACATGGTCGTCTGCACCCTGTGCAGCTGCTACCCCTGGCCCGTGCTCGGCCTGCCGCCCACCTGGTACAAGAGCGCGCCCTACCGCTCGCGTGCCGTGAAAGACCCGCGCGGCGTGCTGGCCGATTTCGGCACGACCTTGCCCGAGACCACGCGCATCCGCGTCTGGGACTCGACCGCCGAGGTGCGCTACCTCGTGATCCCGCAGCGCCCGGCCGGCACCGAGGGCTGGAGCGAAGACGAACTCGCCGCGCTGGTCTCGCGCGATTCGATGATCGGCACGCGCGTGGTCGAGGCGCCGTCGGCAAGGAGCGCCGCATGACCTACACGACCCACGCCGACCTCGGCGGACAACCCGGCTTCGGCCCCGTCACGCCCGAGCCCGAAGGCGAGCTGTTCCACGGCGCCTGGGAGCCGCGCGCACTGGCGCTCACGCTGGCCATGGGCGCCACCGGCTCCTGGAACATCGACACCAGCCGCGCCGCGCGCGAGACGCTGCCCGATTACCGCGACCTGAGCTACTACCAGATCTGGCTGGGCGCGCTGGAGCAGCTGATGCTGCAACGCGGACAGGTCTTCGCGGACGAGATCGCGTCCGGGCAGATGCACCATCCGGCCACGCCGGTCGCCCGCGTGCTGCAGGCCGCGAACGTGCCCGCCGTGCTCGCCAGGGGCTCCGGCACCGAGCGCCCCGCATCGGCGCCCGCGCGCTTTGCGGTCGGGCAGGCCGTGCGCATGCACCTCGGGCGCGTCGACCACCACACGCGCCTGCCGGGCTACGTGCAGGGCAAGCGCGGCACGATCGAACACATCCACGGCGCGCACGTGTTCGCCGATGCGAATGCGCAGGGCCTGGGCGAGCAGCCGCAATGGCTCTACACCGTGGTCTTCGACGAAGCCGAGCTGTGGGGCGACGCCGCGCCGCGCCAGAACCTGGCCGTGTCGGTCGATGCGTGGGAAAGCTACCTGGAGCCCGCGGCATGAAGGCGAACGACATGCCGCCGCTCGCACTCGCCCCGGGCATGCCGCGCGACGCCGACGGGCCGGTGTTCAGGGAACCGTGGGAGGCTCAGGCCTTCGCGATGACGCTGGCGTTGCACGAGCGCGGATTGTTCAGCTGGGTCGAATGGGCCGAGGCGCTGGCCACCCAGATCAGCGCTGCGCAAGCCGCAGGCGACCCCGACACGGGCGACACCTACTACCGCCACTGGCTCGCCGCGCTCGAAAACCTCGTGGCCCGCAAGGGCGCGAGTTCCGGCGAGGAACTGGCCCGTTACCGCCACGCCTGGGACCACGCGGCGGAGCGCACGCCGCACGGCCAGCCGATCGAGCTGCGCGGCGAGGATTTTTCTGGCTAGACCCGGATCACGCGCCCCGGGTTCAGGATGTTCTTCGGATCGAGCCCGCGCTTGATCGCCCGCATCATCTCCAGCGCCACCGGCGACTTGTGCTTCTCGAGCTTGTCGACCTTGAGCGAGCCCACGCCATGCTCGGCCGAGAACGAGCCGCCGAACTGCTCGACCGCGTCGTAGACGAGCGTGTTGATGCGCTCTTCCTCGTTCTTCAAAAACGCCTTGGTGTCGATATTCTCGGGCGCCTGCACGTTGTAGTGCAGGTTGCCGTCGCCCAGGTGGCCGAAGTTCACCAGCCGCACGCCAGCGATCTCGCGTTTCAGCAGTGCGTCGGTGGCTTCCACGAAGGCCGGGATGCGCGACACGGGGATCGAGATGTCGTGCTTGATGTTCAGCCCCTCTTCGGCCTGTGCGAGCGGAATGCTCTCGCGGATGTGCCAGAGCTGGTGCGCCTGCGTGAGGTTCTCGGCCACCACCGCGTCGGTCACGCAGCCGTCTTCGAAGGCGGTTTCGAGCAGCGCCTCGAAGCGCGCGCGGGCGTGGTCCTCGGACTCGCTGTCGGAGTTCTCGAGCAGCACGCAGTAGGGCACGGCCTCGTCGGCGATGAAGGGCACGCGCAGCTGCGGCATGTGCTTGTCGACCAGGCTCAGCGCGAACTTGCCCATCACCTCGAAGCCCGTGAGGCCCGAGCCCAGGTGCTTGTGCGCCAGGCCCAGCAGCGTGACGGCGTGGTCGAGCGAGGGCACGGCGGCCCAGGCCGTGAGCTGTGCGGCGGGCAGCGGGTACAGCTTCATGGTCGCGGCGGTGATGACGCCCAGCGTGCCTTCGCTGCCGACGATCAGGTCGCGCAGGTCGTAGCCCGTGTTGTCCTTGCGCAGGCCGCTCGTGCCTTCCCAGATCTCGCCCTGCGGCGTGACCACTTCCAGGCCCAGGCACAGGTCGCGCGTGTTGCCGTAGCGCACGACCTGCGTGCCGCCCGCGTTGGTCGCGAGGTTGCCGCCGATGGTGCAGCTGCCCTCGGCCGCCAGGCTCAGGGGGAACAGGTAGCCGGCTTTCTCGGCTGCATCCTGCAGGGTCTGCAGGATGCAGCCGGCCTCGACGGTCATCGTGAGGTTGGCGGCGTCGATGTTGCGGATCGCGTTCAGTCGCTGCAGGCTCAGCACCACCTGCGTGCCGCTGTCGTCGGGAATGGAGCCGACCGCCAGGCCGGTGTTGCCGCCCTGCGGAATGACGGCCGTGCCGGCCGCGGCGCAGGCCTTGACCACGTCGGCCACCTGTTGCGCATTGGCCGGGCGCACCACGGCGAGCGACTTGCCGCGCGCGCGCTTGCGCCAGTCCTGCTCGTAGGCCGCGAGGTCGCCCTCGGTCAGCACGTGCGTGGCGCCGACGATGGCGCGCAGTTGGTCGATGAGGGAAGAAGAAGTGGTCATTGGGCGGAAGCCTCCAGGGGACGGGCAGCGGCAGCAGCGGCCTTGGCGTGACGCAGGCGAAGGCGCACATGCCACGCGCAGGCCGCGAAGAGCACGAGGCACAGCAGCACCTCGACGAGCGCGAGGACCTGCCCCACGCCGTTGGTGTCGCTCCAGGCGCGCACCACGCCCTCGGTGAAATAGAGCCAGATCATCAGGCTGACCCAGCGGTAGGTGTACATCCGGTTCTTGTAGAGCCCCGCGAGCGGAATGACCAGCGGCAGCACCTTGAGCGCCAGCAGCGAGCCGCCCGGGCGCAGCGGCGCCAGCCACAGTTCCCAGGCCAGGCCCAGCACGATCAGGCCGACGAGGCTGCCCACGGCGGCCCATCGGGTGGCGCGGACGGAAGAGGGCGGGAGTGGGGTGTCGGACACGGTGGCGGCGAAAGAAGAAGAGGGGGCGCACCGGGGGGCCGGGCGCCTCTGGAAAGAGCGGATGGCATGATACCGGGCATGAATCGTCGGCAGCTTTGGAGGGATCTTTCGCGCTTTCCTTGGCGCAACACCGCAGCAGTGCTGGGCGAGCGTTTCCGCGAAGACCGCCTCGGCCTCACGGCCAGCAGCCTGACCTTCACCACCACCATCGCCATGGTGCCGTTCTTCACGGTGGCGCTTGCCCTCTTCACCGTGTTCCCGATGTTCGCCACCATGCAGGGCCGCCTGCAGCGCTGGCTGATCGAGAGCCTGATTCCCGACAACATCGCGCGCCAGGTGCTGGGCTACCTGAACCAGTTCGCGAGCAAGGCCAGCGGGCTGGGCATCGCGGGCCTGGTGGTGCTGCTGATCACCGCCATCGCGCTGATCCTCACCATCGACAAGACGCTCAACAACATCTGGCGCGTGCGCACGCCGCGGCCGTTGGCGCAGCGGGTGCTGATCTACTGGGCCACCATCACGCTCGGGCCGCTGATTCTTGCGGTGAGCCTGTCGACCACCTCGTACGTGTTCGCCGCGTCGCGTGACGTGGTGGGCGGAGGCATCGTCAAGCTGGCTTTCGACACCCTGGAATTCCTGCTGCTCGCGGCCGGCATGGCCGGGCTGTACCACTACGTGCCGAACACCACGGTGCGCTGGTCGCACGCCTGGGCCGGCGGCCTCTTCGTGGCGGCCGCCATCGAGATCGCCAAGCGCGTGTTGGGCTACTACCTGAGCCTGGTGCCGACCTACTCGGTGCTGTACGGCGCCTTCGCCACCTTCCCGATCCTGCTGGTGTGGATCTACGTGGCCTGGGTGATCGTGCTGCTGGGCGCCGTCATCGCGGCCTACCTGCCGAGTTTGCTGACGGGCGTGGCGCGTCGGGGCGGCGCGGCGGGCTGGCCGATGCAGCTCGCGATGGAAGTGCTGCAGCACCTGGCGCGCGCGCAGGCCACGTCGGCCAAGGGCATGGGCGCGAGCGAACTGCTGACGCGCATGCGGGTCGACGGGCTGCAACTGGCGCCGGTGCTCGAGACGCTGGTGCGGCTCGACTGGATCGCGCCGCTGGCCGAGGAGCCCGCCAACCAGGACCCGCGCTACGTGCTGCTGGCCGACCCGTCGACGCCCATCGAGCCGCTGCTGCGCGAGCTGCTCATGCCGCGCGCCGAGCCGCTGGAAGACCTGTGGCAGAAGGGCCCGCTGCGTACGCTGCGGCTGGGTGACGTGCTATTGATCTAGGAGCGCCCTGGCGTTAGGGGCGTCAGATCTTGACCCGGCCTGCCCAGATGTCGCGGTACATCGTCCAGTCGCCCATGAAGGAGTACAGCGGGCGCTTGAACGAGGCGGGCTTGTTCTTCTCGAAGCCGAAGTGCCCGACCCAGGCGAAGCCGTAGCCTGCCACCAGCCCGGCCAGCAGCCACCACGGATTGAGCGTGACCACCAGGGCCACGAGGCACAGCAGCGAGATCGTCGAGCCCGCGAAATGCAGCCGCCGGCAGGTGACGTTGGCGTGCTCGGTCAGATAGAAGGGATAGAACTCGGCAAAGCTGGTGAAGCGGCGCGGATCGACCGTGGCCGGCGTGTCCGGTGCGGCAGGGGTGGAGGTGTTCATCATGGGTCTCCTGCGCCCCGCAGGGGCTTTGTTGATAATAGCCACGACCCCGCGGCCGCACCACCCGGGTTCGCCATCCCACCTTCGCCGTATCCACCTTGAGCGCTGTTCCCGTCGTCCCCGTCGATTCTTCCGCCGATGCCAACGCGCTGTGGGTCGTCTGCCTGTGCGCCGAATGGTGCGGCACCTGCCGCGACTACCGGCCGCTGCTGGTCGATCTGGCAAAGGCGCACCCGCAGTTCCGCTTCGCCTGGGTCGACATCGAGGACCACGCCGAGATCGCCGACGCCTTCGACGTCGAGACCTTCCCGACCCTGCTGGTGGCGGGCGCCGACGGCACGCGCTTTCTCGGCCCGCTGCTGCCGCACATCGAAACGCTGTCGCGCCTGCTCGGCGCGCTGCAGCCACCGCAGCCTTCCAGCCTCGACGTCGACCTGCTGCTGGCCGTGCTCGAGAAAAAGCCCGCGGCCTTCGCGGTCTGACCGCTTCGGAGCTTCCTTCCCATGAACATCCTGATCTTTGGCGCCACCGGCATGGTGGGGCAGGGCGTGCTGCGCGAGTGCCTGTTGGCGCCCGACGTGGAACGCGTGGTCGCCGTGGGACGCAGCGCCACCGGGCAGCAGCATCCCAAGCTGCAGGACCTGGTGCACAAAGACATGTACGACTACCGCGCCATCGAGTCGCAGCTGACGGGCTTCGATGCCTGCTTCTTCTGCCTGGGCGTGTCGTCGGTCGGCATGAAGGAGCCGGAGTACAAGCGCATCACCTACGACCTGACGATCGCAGCCGCCACCGTGCTGGCGCGGCTCAACCCGGGCATGACCTTCACCTACGTGACGGGCGCGGGCACCGACAGCAGCGAGCGCGGCGAACGCATGTGGGCGCGTGTGAAGGGCGCGACCGAGAACGCGCTGATGCGCCTGCCGTTTCGCGCGTCCTACATGTTCCGGCCCGGCATGATCCAGCCGCTGCACGGCGTGCGCTCGAAGACGCCGCTGTACGACGCCGCGATCGTGGTGCTCAAACCCGTGCTCGGGCTGGCCCACCGCTGGTGGCCCGACCGCGTGACCACCACCGAGAAGGTGGGCCGAGCGATGCTCGCGGTGGCACGCCGGGGCGCACGCAAGGTGCTGCTCGATCCGGCGGACATCAACGCCCTGGGCAGCTGAACAGCAGCTGAAACACCACCCTGCGTTCTTTCAGCCCGCGACGAAGTCGCGCAGCGCGAACAGCACCTCGTCCGGCGCCTCGCTCATCAGCGCGTGGCCGGCATGCACCGTCACCACCTTGGCGTTGCGCGCTTTGCCCACCAGCGCCTTGGTGGCGCGCGGCGGCGTCATCTGGTCGGCGTCGCCCAGGAGGAACAGCACGGGGCACTGCACCTTCTCCATCGCCGCTTCGCCGTTCGCGTAGTCGTTGCAGGCCTTGAAGCCGATGTGGAACACGTTGGCCTCACGGTTGCTCGCGAGCACGCGGCGCATCAGCGCGCGCGAGCTGCCGTACAGCCAGGTGCCCGGGCCGAGCGAGGAGGGCGGCGGCGCCAGCAGCGAGTGCGAGAAGGTGTTGACCATCGCGATGGCGCGCTGCGGATCGCTCACCGAGCTTTCGAGCAGCGCGGGCGACACCACCATCGGGTAGGCCGTGCCGACCATCGCGAGCTGCGTGATGCGCTCGGGCGCGCGTGCCGCGGCTTCGAGCGCGATCAGCGAGCCGAAGCTGTGGCCGACCAGCGCGGCCTTGTGCACGCCGGCCGCGTCGAGCAGTGCGATGACGAACTGCGCGGCCTCTTCCACGCTGGCCGGCGGTGCGCCGGCGCTCTTGCAGTGGCCCGGCAGGTCGACCGCCAGCACGTTCCAGCCGTGGTTGGCGAACCAGCGGCTTTGCAAAATCCACACGCTGTGGTCGTTGAGCACGCCGTGGATGAACACCACCGTGGGCTTGGCCGCATCGAAGGGCTTGCCGGCGGTGTAGCAGTAGGTGTCGTGGCCGTTGACGGTGTAGTTCATCTCAGGCACCCGCCTTTTCCGCGGCCTTCAGCGCGCGCTTGAGGTCGTCGATCAGGTCGGCCGGGTCTTCCAGGCCGATCGACAGGCGGATCGTGCCCTGCGAGATGCCCGCGCCCGCCAGTGCCTCGTCGGTCATGCGGAAGTGCGTGGTGCTGGCCGGATGGATCACCAGGCTGCGGCAGTCGCCCACGTTGGCCAGGTGGCTGAACAGCTTGAGCGCCTCGATGAAGGCCTTGCCCTGCGCGCGGCTGCCCTTGATGTCGAAGCTGAACACGGCGCCCGCGCCGCGCGCGCCGTGGCGCAGCAGCTTCTGCGCGAGCGCATGGCTTGGGTGCGACTCGATCAGCGGATGTCCCACGCGCGACACGAACGGATGGCTGGCCAGGAACTCGACCACCTTCTGCGTGTTGTCGATGTGGCGCTCCATGCGCAGCGGCAGCGTCTCGATGCCCTGCAGGATCAGCCACGCCGTGTGCGGGCTCATCGAGGCGCCGAAGTCGCGCAGGCCTTCGCGGCGCGCGCGCAGCAGGAAGGCGCCGACGGTGCTTTCCTCGCTGAAGACCATGTTGTGGAAGCCGTCGTAGGCCTGCGTGAGCTCGGCGAACTTGCCCGACTTCTCCCAGTCGAAGCTGCCGCCGTCGACCACCACGCCGCCGATCACGGTGCCGTGGCCCGACAGGAACTTGGTGGCCGAGTGGTAGACCAGGTCGGCGCCCCAGTCGAAGGGCTTGATGAGGTAGGGCGAGGTGAGCGTGGAGTCGACCAGCAGCGGCACGCCGGCTTCGTGGGCGATGTCGCTCACGGCGGGGATGTCGAGCACGTCCAGGCCCGGGTTGCCCACGGTTTCGCCGAAGAAGAGCTTGGTCTCGGGGCGCACCGCGGCGCGCCAGGCGTCGAGGTCGCCGGGCTTCACGAAGGTGGTCTCGATGCCGAAGCGGCGCATCGTGTAGTGCAGCAGGTTCTGCGAGCCGCCGTACAGCGCCGTGCTGGCCACGATGTGCGAGCCCGCGCCCATCAGCGTGGCCACCGACAGGTGCAGCGCCGCCTGGCCGCTGGCCGTGGCGATGGCGCCGATGCCGCCTTCGAGCGCCGACACGCGCTGCTCCAGCACCGCGTTGGTCGGGTTGCTGATGCGCGAGTAGACGTGGCCGGCGCGTTCCAGGTTGAACAGCGCGGCCGCGTGGTCGCTGGATTCGAAGACGAAAGAGGTCGTCAGGTGGATGGGAACGGCCCGCGCACCGGTGGTGGGGTCGGGGGCGGCGCCGGCGTGCAGCGCGAGGGTGTCGAAACCGGGGTCGGAATAACCGGGCATGAAGGCCTTTCTGTTGTCTCTTCGCAATGCCCCGTGACGCCGGCAATGCTTGCACAGGCGACAGGGGCGTTCGGGTCGGCGTCGATTGTGGGCTATATTCAAATCGGCACGACGCCGAGAACGACGAATCCCCGAGAGGAGCACCACCATGAAAGTCAGCGACATTCTTCGCGTCAAGGGCAACACGCTCTTCACCACCACGCCCGACGACCCGCTGGCGGAAGCCGCCAAGACCATGGCGGACAAGGACATCGGTTCGCTGGTGGTCATGGAGCACGGCGACCTGGTCGGCATGCTCACCTTCCGTGAAGTGATCGTGGCGGTCGTCAACAACGGCGGCCAGGTCGGGACCACGCTGGTGCGCAAGGCCATGGACGACGCGCCCGTCACCTGCACGCTCGAAACCGACCTCGACGAAATCCGCCGCATCATGCTGGAGCGTCACGCGCGCTACATGCCCGTGATGGACAAGCGCATGCTCATGGGCGTGATCAGCTTCTACGACGTGGCCAAGGCCGTGGTCGACGCGCAGAACTTCGAGAACAAGATGCTCAAGGCCTACATCCGCGACTGGCCGGAAGACGAGAGCAACGAAAAGGCCGGCTGAGCCTTTTCAGCCAGCCACTGACCGACTCGCCGTCGGCCCCTTCAAGCGAACACCGAGGAACCGGCTTTGCCGGGCCTCAGGTGTTGCCCCCGGTAGGGGGTTGGCGAAGCGACACGAAGTGCGCGCAGCCTGGGGGCGAGCTTCTTACTCCTTGATGTTGGCGGTCTGCACGATCTTTTGATTGCGTGCGTACTCGGCCTGCACGAACTTCCCGAACGCCTCCGGCGTTCCGCTGCCCGGCAATGCGCCTTGCTCCGCCAGCTTGGCGCGCACGCCTTCCTCCTGCAGCACCGCATTCAGTTCCTGGTTGAGCCGCGCCACCACGGCCGGCGGCGTTTTCGCGGGCGCGAAGATGCCGGTCCAGCTCACCATGTCGTAGCCCTTGAGGCCGGGCATCTCGTTGAAGGTGGGCACCTGCGCGAGCGCCGGCAGGCGCTGGCTGCCGGTGATGCCCAGGGCCTTCAGGCGCTTGCCGTTCACATGCGGGATGGCGCTGGTGCTCACCAGCATCGCGAGGTCGACTTGGTCGCCGATCACGTCGGTGGCGATCTGCGCACCGCCGCGGTAGGGCACGTGCGTCACGAAGATGCCGCTGCGCTCCTTGAGCAGTTCCATCGCCAGCTGCAGCACGGTGCCCACGCCGGAGGTGGCGTAGTTGTAGTGGCCCGGCTGGGCCTTGGCGAGCTTCACAAAGTCGGCGTAGCTGCGCACGTCCAGGCCGGGGCGCGCCACCAGCACCATCGGCGCGGTATTGAGCAGGCCGACGGGCGCCAGGTCTTTCAGCGGATCGAAGCGGAAGGCTGAAGGGTTGACCAGCCGGCCGATGGCGATGGCGCTGTCGGGGCCGACCACCAGCGTGTAGCCGTCGGGCGCCGCGCTCACGGCCTTGGCCACGCCGATGGCGCCGCCCGCGCCGCTCACGTTCTCGATCACCACCGACTGCTTGAGCCGCTCGCCCAGGCGCTGCGCCACGAGGCGGGCGTTGACGTCCACGCTGCCGCCGGCCGTGAAGGGCACGATCAGCGTGAGGGGCTTGGCGGCGGGCCAGGCGGGCTGCGCGAGGGCACCGGTGGGCAGGGCGGCGCAAAGCGCTGCGGCGGCGAGGATCAGGCGGCGGTTCGTGGTCATGGCGGGGTTCATCCGGGGAAGGGAGTGGCGGAAGGCGTGGGTTCGCAGGGCAGGCGGGCGCGCAGCGCGTCGAAGTCGACGCTCCATTCGGCGCGCCACTGGCGGCGCTGCGTGTCGTCGATCCACGCGCCATCCAGGCCGTTGTGCATGAAGCCGCGCAGGTCGTCCAGGCCGAAGCCGAAGTCGCGCACCATCATCAGCCAGGCGCCCGTGGGCGTGACCTGGTGCAGCGTCGGGTCGTCGGTGTTCGGATGGATGCGCAGGCCCAGGCCGGGCATGCGGCGGATCGGATGGTCCAGCGCCCAGCGCTCGGGCGGCAGCGTGCGCAGGTAGTAGGAGTTGGTCGGCACCACGGTGAAGATCACACCGAGCTCGGCGCACTGGCGCGCGAAGTCGGGCTGGTCGACCACCGTGTAGCCATGGTCGATGCGGTCGACCTGCAGCAGCTCGAGCGCGGTGCGCACGTTGGTCCAGGGCATGCCGAACTCGCCGGCGTGCGCGGTGGTCTTCAGGCCGGCCTTCTTCGCATCGGCATACGCCCGCGCGAACAGCTCGGGCGGCCGGTCGTTCTCGCGGTAGTCGATGCCGATGCCGATCACCTCGTCGCAGCGGTGGGACTGGACCCACTCGACCATCTCCACCGCCGCCTCGGCGCTGGCCTCGCGGTCGATGGCGGCGATGAGCCGTCCGGTGATGCCGAACGCCTGCTGCGCATCGTGGATCGCGCGGACGATGGCGCCCTGCGCGAGCGGGTAGGCAATGCCCGAGCCGTGCACCGTGCCGGTCGGGTTCCAGAAGAACTCGGCGTAGCGCACCTGGTGCGAGGCCGCGTCCTGCAGGTATTCGAGCGTGAGCTGGTACAGGTCGTCGGCGCTGCGCACCAGCTGGGCGTCGAGTGCGCGCAGCACGCGCAGCACGCCCACGGGCTTTTCGCCGCGCGTGTAGAAGCCGTCGATTTCCGCGTCGGCCAGCGGCGCGCCGGCGCGCCGGTTGAGTTGGCGGAAGGTGTCGTGGCGCACGGTGCCGAAGAGGTGGCAGTGCAGCTCCACCTTCGGAATCGCGCGCAGCATCGCTTCGAGCGTTAAAGGAGCGGCGGCGGGCGCAGGCGCGGCAAGGGTCATGCGGCGCAGTCTAGGCAGTGCGTGCTCATAAGGAAAATTTTGAATTTCTATAATTTGATTCATTGAATAGATAACCAGGACGCCCATGGCCGCCTTGCCCCTGCGTGCGCTCACGCTGCGCCAGTTGCAGTGTTTCTCGGTGCTGGTCGAGGAAGGGCACTTCGGCCGCGCGGCGCGCCGGCTCGCCATCACCCAGCCCGCGCTGAGCAACGCGATCAAGCAGATGGAAAAGCTGCTCGGCGCCGAGCTGCTGACCCGCTCCACCCACCGGCTCGAACTCACGCCCGTCGGCGCCGAGGTGCTGGCGCGCACCGACTTCCTGGTCCACACCTTCGAGGTGGCGCTGCGCGACATCGAAAGCACGGTGCAGCGCGGCCGGGCCTACGTGCGCGTGGGCGTGATCCCCTCGGCCAGCGCGCGCGTCGCGGCGGCGGCGGCCGGTTTCCTGCAGCAGCGCGGCGAGGTGGAGCTGGCCTGGCGCGACGCGCCCTCCACGGTGCTGCTGGCCGAGCTGCGCAGCGGCCAGCTCGACATGGCCGTGGCCGCGATCACCGAACCGCCCGGCGGCCTGGCATGCATCGACCTGTTCCGCGATCCACTGGTGCTGGTGGTGCGCAGCGATCACGCGCTGGCGGCGGCCGGCGAGGCGCGCTGGGAGGCCATCGGCAGCGAGCGCCTCGTGCTGTTCGAAAGCGGCAGCATGCCGGCGCTGGGCGACCCGGCGCGCGCGCAGTTCGCGCAGGGCGCGCAGCCGTACCGCGTGAGCTATTCCGAAACGCTCTACGCGCTGGTGCGCAGCGGGCAGGCGCTGGGGCTGATGCCGCGGCTGTACACGTCGTCGCTGCGAGACCCCGAGCTGGCCGTGGTGCCGCTGTCGGCGCCGCGCATCGAGCGGCGCGTGGTGCTGGCCTACCTGCCGGGGCCGATGCGCAACGTGGCGGCGCAGGAGCTCATCGGGTTCCTGCGCGAGCGGTTGCCGCAGGCCTAGGCAGCCTCCAGCATCGCCATGCGCGTTTCGCTGCCGAAGCGCTCCAGCGTCCAGCCTTCGCCGAGCATGAACATGCGCGTGTGCAACTGCGACAGCGTGTCGCTGTCCACTTCGTCGCCCAGGTAGCTCAGCCGTTTCTCGCGCAGGTCGACAAAGCCCGTCGTGTAGTCGCGCCCCAGGCGCAGCCACAGCGCGTGCGCGCCCGGCGACTGGCGCGCGCCGCTCATCAGGCACATGCCGCTGCCCAGTGCCCAGCGGTACACGGCCGTGGCCAGCCCGCGCCGCTGGTAGGCGGGGTCGTACTGCGAATGCGGCGCGCGGATGTGGCGGTCGGCGCGGCGGTCGAGCTCGATCAGGCGGTTGAACACGGTGTAGCCGACCAGCCGCTGGTGGCGCACGTCTTCGATGTACACGTAGGTCTCGCCGTCGGCCTCGCGAAAGCGCGCGCGCAGGTCGGGGTCGTCCAGGCGCAGCGCGGGCAGGTCCTGCACCCGGTCGCCCATCGCGCGCATGCGCTCGTACACCGGTGTCAGCGGCTCGCTCGGGCGGCCCTTCTTCGGATCGACGTCGATGCGCAGCTCGGCCGGGCTCAAGAAGCGGCGGCGCAGCGCGTCGAACGACAGCCAGGCGGGCCAGGGTGGCAGGGCAGGCGAAGGCGAAAAAGGAACGGAAGGGGAGCAGGCAAGAGCCACCACGGGGAAATCCTCACGACGAAACACGACGGCGAAGCGGGCGAGGTCCTTCCGCGCGGCGTAGGGCCGGAGGCGGGAAGAAGGTCGGACGCTGGGGGAAGTGGTGCGTCGCCCGGGCCGATCAGGGCCAGGACGCGCGACCGCGCGGGGCGGGTGCCCGACGGTCGATGTGCGCTGAAGAGAAAAGGAGGCTGACCGCCGGGCTCAGGGATGTGCGAGGGTCTGCTGCGACCTCGCCGTCATCGCCGCGGGTGCGCGCACGCGCGCGTCGCCCGGGGCCGCAGAGGCCGCCGCGCGATCGAAACCGGGGATGAAAACCATGACGTTCATAGGGTCGATTGTAGGAAGCCGGGGGTGTTCGGGCAACCAAAGCCCCCGCGGTCTCTGCCAGATTGAACGCGGGTTGCGCTCAGTGCAGTTCGTCGGCCGCGTGGATCGTCTCGCGCACGCGCGGGTAGATCTGCGTGTTCCATTTGCTGCCGCTGAACACGCCGTAGTGCCCTACGCCGGCCTGCAGGTGGTGCGTCTTGAGGTACGGGCGGATGCTGCTGCACAGGTCTTGTGCGGCCACGGTCTGGCCGACCGCGCAGATGTCGTCGCGCTCGCCTTCCACCGTGAGCAGCGCGGTGCGCCGGATGGCCGCGGGGTTCACGGTGCGCCCGGCCACGGTGAGCACGCCGCGCGGCAGGTCGTAGGTCTGGAACACGCGCTCGACGGTCTCCAGGTAGAACTCGGCCGGCAGGTCGTTCACCGCCAGGTACTCGTCGTAGAACTCGGCGATGGTGCGGGCCTTGTCGAGTTCGCCTTCGACCAGCAGGCGCTCCATGTCCTCGAACTGCTTCTTGTGGCGCTCGGGGTTCATGCTCATGAAGGCCGTGAGCTGCAGGAAGCCCGGGTACACGCGCCGCATCGCGCCCGCATGCGGCCACGGCACATGGCTGATGAGGTTGCGGCGGAACCAGTCGATGGGCCGGTCGGTCGCGAGCTTGTTCACGGCGGTCGGGTTGATGCGGCAATCGACCGGCCCCGCCATCAGCGTGAGGCTGCGCGGCGTGGCCGGGTGGTCGTCTTCCGCCATGAGCGCGGTCGCGGCGAGCGCGGCCACGCAGGGCTGGCACACGGCGACCATGTGCGCGCCCGGGCCCACGGCCTCGACGAAACGCATCAGCTGCAGCGTGTAGTCGTCCAGCCCGAAGCGGCCCTGCCACAGCGGCACGTCGCGCGCGTTGTGCCAGTCGGTCAGGTACACGTCGTGGTCGCGCAGCAAGGTGCGCACGGTTTCGCGCAGCAGCGTGGCGAAATGGCCCGACAGTGGTGCGACCAGCAGCACGCGCGGGTGCACCGCTTCGGTGTGTGCCTTGCGAAAGTGCAACAGCGTCCCGAAAGGCGAGACCAGCGCGACCTCTTCGTGCACGGGCACGTCGGTGCCGTCCACCACCACGCTGTCGATGCCGTAGGCCGGCCGCGTGTGGGTGAGCCGCATGCGCGAGAAGACCTCGCAGCGCGCGGCCATGCGCCGCAGCGCGGTGCGCTCGGTGCCGTCCTGCCAGAGGGCGCGGCCCAGGTACTGCGCGGTGAGCCGCCATGGCGAGAGCAGGTCGGCCTGGTTCTGGTAAGCGCGGTACAGCATGCCCCCGCTGCAGGCAAGTTGCGGGCCAACCGTGTGGCACGGCGCTTGCACACACCCCGCATCGTCCAAGGAGTGTCGCGATGGCCAAACCCGTTCTCACGATCAGCAGCAAGAACTACGGCGCCTGGGCGCTGCGCGGCTGGCTGATGTGCAGGCTCGCGGGGCTGGACTTCAGCGAGAAGGTCATCCCGCCCGACGACCCGGCCATGAAGGCCGAGATGCTGTTGCTGTCGTCGTCGATGCTGGTGCCTTCGCTGCAGCATGGCGGCATCAAGGTGTGGGACACGCTGGCCATCGGCGAGTACCTGAACGAGATCAAGCCCAAGGCCGGCCTGCTGCCCGCCGACGCCGCGGCGCGTGCGCACTGCCGTGCCATCTGCGGCGAGATGCACTCGGGCTTCGCCTCGATGCGCGGCGCGCTGCCGATGAACATCAAGGCCCGCTTCAAGAACTTCAAGGTGTGGTCGCGCGCGCAGGGCGACATCGACCGCATCGTCGCCATCTGGCGCGAGTGCCTGAAGGCCTACGGCGGCCCCTTCCTGTTCGGCAAGCAGCCCGGCATGGCCGACGCGATGTACGCGCCCGTGGTCACGCGCTTCCTGAGCTACGACGTGGCGCTCGACAGCGTGTGCGCCGCGTACTGCAAGCGCGTGATGGAGCTGCCCGCCATGAAGGAATGGGTGGCCGCCGCGCTGCAGGAGCCCGACGAGATCGACGAGCTCGACGCGGAGTTCTGACGCTGCTTCTTCACGCGCTCGCAGGCGGCAGGCCGAGGCCGTCCTGCCGCAGCCGGCGCTCGATGCTCTGCGCGGCCTGCTGCAGGTCGCCCAGGTGTGCCGTCACGATCTCTCGCTCGCTCTTCACCGCCGGCAGCCACGCGCAACTGAGGCAACCCACCACCTGCTCGCCCAGCCGCACCGGCACCGACACCGCGCCGAAGCGGTCGGGCGAATCGAGGCTGGTGGAGGTGGGGTCGCGCGCTGCGTAGCCCTGGTCGCGCGCATGCGCCACCATGCGGCGGATGCTGTCGGGGCGCCGCGCGCCGCGGTCGAAATCGTTGGGTGAGCGCGCCAGTGCGGCAACGATTTCTCGCCGTTCATCCTCGGGGCAGAACGCAAGGTAGCAGCGCCCCAGCGACGAGAGCAGCATCGGCGGACGAAAGCCCAGCGCGCGGTAGTTCACGGCGAGGCCGTTGCGCGGGCGGTCGGTGTCGAGGATCAGCATCGCCGTGCCGTCTCGCACGCCGAGGTCGATGGGCCACGGCACCAGCCGCTGCAGCGTGGCGCGCGGCGATGCGGCCAACGCCGTGAGCCGCGTGCGCCACGCGGCTGCAGCCCCTGACTGGCCGGTGGCCGAGGTGGGCACGTAGCGTTTCTCCAGCTCGTTGCGTTCCACCCAGCCGGCCTGCTGCAGCGTCTTCAGGATGCGCAGCAGCGTGGCTTTCGACAGGCCGGTCTGCCGGTGCAGCTCCTGCAGCGTGACGGCCGACGAACGCTGGATGGCCAGCATCACGTCGAGCCCGCGGCGCAGGGCATCGATCGACTTCACGCTGTGCGCGCCGCTGGTATCCGACATGCCGCCTCCGAAGAAAAAAGGTTCACTCAGTGAAACTATATCTTCTGGCCGCGCGGCGCGATTCCTACAGTCCGACGACACCCCCACGTCGTCCCACCGAGAAGGAAAACGCAAGATGTTCCACCAACGAAACATGCTCCGTGCCGCTGCAGGAGCCATTCTTTTGCTGTGCGCCGCGACAGCGGCGCTGGCGCAATCGTGGCCCGCGAAGCCGGTCACGCTGGTCGTCGCCTACCCGGCCGGCGGCGACACCGACGCCATCGCGCGCACCTACGCCGAGAAGCTCGCGCAGCGCCTGGGCCAGCCGGTGCTGGTCGACAACCGCCCCGGCGCGAGCGGCATGATCGGCAACGCCTGGGTCGCGAAGGCGCCGGCCGACGGCTACACGCTGCTCTTCACGCCCAGCACCTTCCCCATCGCGCAGCACGTGCTCAAGGCCGGCCCCGGCGTGGCGCACGACGTGGTGAAAGACTTCACCCCCATCGTCAAGACCGGCAACATCCCGGTGCTGATGGTCACGGCGCCCACGAGCGGCATCCAGACCGTGGCGCAGCTGGTGGCCGGTGCCAAGGCCGGCAAGGCCTTCACCTACGGCACGCCGGGCGCGGGCTCGCCGATGCACATCGCGGGCGAACTCTTCAACAAGGACGCCGGCGTGGCCATTGCGCATGCGCCGTACCGCGGCGTGGCGCCGGTGGTCAACGACACGCTGGGCGGCCACGTGAGCGTGGGCTGGATCACGCCCGGCGCGGTGGCGGGCCACATCGCCGCCGGCAAGCTGGTGCCGCTGGCCGTGGCCGAGCGCCAGCGCACGAAGCTCATGCCCAACGTGCCCACTTTCCTGGAGCTGGGCTACCGCGACATGGACGTGAGCGCCTGGATGGGCCTGCTCGGCCCGAAGGCCCTGCCGGTCGAGGTCGTGCAGACGCTCAACCGCCACGTCAACGAGATCCTGAAGATGCCCGACGTGCAGGCCCGCATGGCCGCGTTGGGCATCGAGCCCGTGGGCGGCGAGCCGGCCGTGCTGGCCCGCCAGATCGCTGACGACGACCAGCGCTTCGGCAAGCTGGTGCGCGAGTTCGGCATCCGCGCCGATTGACCCCCGACACCCAAGGAGACGATGCATGTTGAGCGAAGAAAAGAACCGCCTGCTGACCGAAGTGGGTCCGGGCAAGCCCATGGGCGACTACCTGCGCCGCTACTGGCACCCGATCGCCGGTGCCAGCGAGTTCGACGACAAGGCCGTGAAGCCGCTGCGCATCCTCGGCGAGGACCTCGTGCTCTACAAGGACCTGAGCGGCAACTACGGCCTCGTCGACCGCCGCTGCCCGCACCGCAACGCCGACATGTCGTACGGCTACGTCGAGAAGTGCGGCCTGCGCTGCAGCTACCACGGCTGGCAGTACGACACCAGCGGCCAGTGCATCCACCAGCCGTTCGAAGAAACGCTGGACCCCGACGCGCGCATGCGCAGGAACACGAAGATCAAGGCCTACCCCGTGCAGGAAAAGGCCGGCCTGCTGTGGGCCTACATGGGCCCGCAGCCCGCGCCGCTGCTGCCCGACTGGGAGCTCTTCAACTGCAAGAACGGTTTCGCGCAGGCCGTGTTCGCCGAGATTCCCTGCAACTGGTTCCAGTGCCAGGAGAACTCCATCGACCCCGTGCACTTCGAGTGGACGCACAACAATTGGACCACGCGCCTGCAGGGCGACGAAGGCCCTTACGTGCCCACGCACCTCAAGCTCGCCTTCGAGGAGTTCGAGCACGGTTTCGTCTACAAGCGCCTGCGCGGCGGCGAGCGCGAAGACAACGTGATGTGGACCACCGGCCGCGTCACGCTGTGGCCCAACGGCTTCTTCCTGGGCCACCACTTCGAATGGCGCGTGCCCATCGACGACCACCACACGCTGAGCGTGCTGTGGGTGCTCAGCCGCGTGCCGACCGAGCAGGAGCCGTATGTGCAAGAACGCATTCCCTCGTGGTACGGCCCCATCAAGGACCCGGCCACGGGCCGCTGGATCACCAGCCATGTCGCCAACCAGGACTTCGTGGTGTGGGTCGGGCAGGGCACTGTCACCGACCGCACGCGCGAGAAGCTCGGCCAGAGCGACAAGGGCATCGTGATGATGCGCCGGCGCTTCTTCGAAGAACTCGAGTCGATGCAGGCCGACCCGTCGCACGAGCCCAAGGGCCTGATCCGCGACCCCGAGAAGAACCGCGACGTGTTCCTGCCCTCGGCCTGCCGCGACGAGATGCTGCACGGCCTGCCGCGCGAGGAGCTGGCCGCGCATCCGCTGCTGGGGCCGTACCTGAAGGACTTCTTCGGGCAGGCCGGGCAGCCCGACGATGTGCGCGCGGCGTATGAGCAGGCCATCGGGCAGAAGGTCGAAGGGGCGCAGTTCTTCAAGGTGCACGGCGGTGGGGCGGACACCGAGGTGGAAACGCAGGAAGCCGCGTAACGCACGCCGCGATCCGGGTCTTTGCGTCGGGGCTCGCCTCGACGCGAACAGCGTGTGAACATCCCGTGTCGGGAGCACACGCCGTGAAGTTTCGTGATCGCACACACGCCGGCCGCCAGCTCGCTGCGTTGCTGCAGCGGCGCGGCGGTTTTGCGGACGCCGTGGTGCTGGCGCTGCCGCGCGGCGGCGTGCCGGTGGCCTTCGAGGTGGCCCGCGCGCTGCGGCTGCCGCTCGATGTGCTGGTGGTCCGCAAGCTGGGCCTGCCCGAACAACCCGAGTACGCCTTCGGCGCGCTCGCGGGCGACGGCGTGCCCGAGATCGACGAACACCTGGTGCGCACGCTGGACCTGCGGCCTTCGGAGATCGATGCCGTGGTCCGTGCCGAACTCGCCGAGTTGGCACGCCGCACGCAGGTCTATCGCGGCGATCGCTCTGCGTTCGAGGTGCAAGGTCGCACGGTGCTTGTGATCGACGACGGGCTCGCCACCGGTGCCACCATGCGCGCGGCCGTTCGCGGGCTGCGGCGGCAGAGCGCCGGCACCGTCATCGCCGCCGTGCCCGTGGCGTCGCCCGAGGCCTGCGAGGCCTTGCAGCGCGAAGCCGACGACGTGCTGTGCGTGCGCTGCCCGACGGTGTTTCGCGCGGTCGGTGCCTGGTATGAAGACTTCTCGCAGACGACGGATGAGGAGGTCTGCACGCTGCTGGCGCAGGCCTAGCGCCTGAACATCCGCAGATCGAGCGCGCTCTCTTCGCCCAGCCACATCGCATGGGCCGTGTGGTCCGCGAAGTCGTCGCCGGTCACGCCGTGCACGAAGATGTCGAGGCCGTTGCGGTTGGCGTCGAGCCAGCCGATGACTTCGTCGAACTCGGCGGCGTCGAAGGCCAGCTGGCAGCTCCAGTGCGGGTGCGGACCGACGAGGCGTTCGTGCACCCGGCCCACCACCACCATCAGCTCGCGGCCGGCGCACTCGCTGAGCTCGCGCGCCTGCGCCAGCGTGGCGGGGGCGAAGTAGATGTGGGCGTGGTACTGGGCGTAGAGGTTTTCAGGGCGGCGCGGCATGGTGGGCTCATTGTGAACCGAGGCGGAAGCGTCCGCTGTAGCGAAACACATCGCCGAACCAGCGGTGGCGCAGCAGCATCTTCATCGTGAAGTGGTCGGGGTCGGACGGATCGGGCCGTTCCTCGACGTAGGCTGTGCCGAGCAAGAGGCCCAGCGGCAGCGGAATGCGCAGCCCCGCGAGGCGCCAGATGTAGCCCCGGTCGCGGAACACGAGCGCGCCGTCTTCCGCGCTCACCGCCAGGCGCATGCCGATGCCGAAGCGCACGTATTCGATCACCTCGCTGCCTTGCGCCGCGTCGTGTTCCATGTGCGAGCGGAAATGAAAAGGCGGCCTGTTCGGAAAGTGGAAGACGCGGTCCCAGTAGAGGTGGGCGTTGTCGGGGCGGCAGCGGTAGTGCACCTCGATCGGCACCTGGGTACCCTGGTGCGGAACCAGCGCGCCGAACAGCCGGCCGAAGGGCATCAGCAGCGCGGCCCACGGGGCGTGCCAGACCTCGCTCATCGTGCCGCGCACGCAGACGTAATCGTCGGAGAACGGCGCCATCGTGTAGTGGCGGCGAATCACGTCACCGAGCTGGTTCCATGCGGGGCCGAGCGCCTGCTGGAAGACAGGGGGCACGCTCATCCCGCCACCGCCTGGGTGGCTTCGCTGCGCGCCTTGTAGAAGCGCAGGATGTTCTCGGAAGCGTCGCCCAGCAGGAACTGCATGACCGGGTCCGCATACCAGTTGAAGCGCGTGCTCAGCCGCCACGACACCGCGACGCGCAGTTCGGTGCCGCCGTCGCGCGGGGTCAGGGTGTAGGTGGCGTCGCGCAGGTCGAAGTACTGGCCGCCGATCATCACGTGGTCGTCGAGCGCACCGGCGGGGAAGGAGTCGGGCGTGAAGCGAAAGCGCCACTTCAGCAGGCGATCGGGCTGCCACTCGGTGACGACCTCTTCGAAATGCACGTTCTTCTGCCACTGCACCTGGCGCACGCGGCCCTCGGGCGTGTCGACGGTCACGCCCGACATCGGCATCGGCACGCCGACGCGGTAGGCCCACGCGTCGCCGACTTCGCTGGGGCGGATGTCGCGCGCGGCGTTGAGCTCGTGCCATACGCGCTCGGCCGGCGCCGCGATGAAGAGCGTGCGCGAGGTGTTCGAGAACTGGTCGGGGTTGGGCCATTGCGGCTCGATGCCGCCGAGCAGCAGCGGCACCAGGGCGACGCTGTACAGCGCGGGCTTCGGCCAGTTGGTGATGCGGCACACGATGCCCATGGCCAGTCCGCCGACACTGCCCATCACCGCGAACAGCGGCACGATGAAGGCGGCGCAGATGATGCCCTCGATGAAGACCATCAGCGTGCCGCCCACGAACAGCGCGGTGGCCACCCACGGCGCCCAGAGGTAGTAGCCCCAGCTGCGCCGTTCGATGCGCTCGGCCAGGTACACCGTGACCGCGCCGCACGCCGCGGGCGCGAAATAGACGAAGGAGCCCAGCATGGCCGAGAAGGGCTGGCCGGGGCCGCCGCTGAAGACGAGGCGCAGCACGAGCGCCAGCGCCGCGCCGGCGAACATGGGCCAGAACCAGCCGAAGGGCATGCCGCGCACGGGCTTGGGGGCCGGCACGTCATCGTTGGCAGGCAGGTCGGCGAGTTTGCTTTCTTCGGGCTCGGTGCGCATGGAAATCTCTTCTCCTCTTTTTTGTGCAGTCTCAGCTGGCGCTGCGCCGGGCCGTCACCATGGCGTAGTCGAAGTCGCGCCAGAACATGCCCAGCGCGAGCGCGCAGTAGCTGGCCACGATGTGCTTGCGGCGCCAGGGGCTGAGCTTGCCGCGCGCCTTCCACAGTTCGGCCAGCGTGAAGCGGGTGGCCAGCACGGGGATGTGCAGCGCGCTTGGTGCCACGCGCCAGCGCAGCGAGGTGAACGCGATGTCCTCGAAGCCGTGCGCGCGCAGCGCGGCCGTGAAGTCGTCGCGCACCGCCAGCGTGGGCACGGCCCAGCTGTCGGCCCACAGGCGGTGCAGCCAGCCCGCGAGCCGGCCCGGCCGGCGGCGCAGCAGGAAGCCGTCGACCACCACCAGCCGCGCGCCGGGCTTGAGCAGCCGCGCGGCCTCGCGCACGAAGTCGGCCTTGGCGGTGCCCTCGGCATAACAGGCGCTTTCGAGCGCCCAGGCCCCGTCGGCCTGGGCGGCGGGCAGGCCGGTGCGGGTGTAGTCGGCCTCGACGTGCGCGACGCGGTCGGCCACGCCGGCGCGGGCGTCGAGCCGCGCGGCGATGCCGTTCTGCACCGGCACGTTGGTCACGGTGACCGCATGCAGCGCGGGGTCGTCGCCGACCAGCGTGCGCGAGGTGGCGCCGGCGCCGCAGCCCAGGTCGAGCACGCAGCGCGGGCCGGTGGTGGCCGTGTCGAGCCGCAGCGCGCGGCCGACGGTGCGGTTCATCTCGATCAGCATGCCCTCGCGCCGCAGCGGGTTCAGGCCCAGGCGCCAGAAGCCGAAGTGCATGTTGTAGCTGGGGCTCCAGGCGCGGTAGTCGTCGGCGACCTCGGTGAAATAGTCCTGCGTGTCCTCGCGGCTCACGTGGCCTTCGACGGCAGGCGGCGCAGGCCGCGCGGTGCCGGGCAGGCGGAAGTCGGGCTGGAAGACGTCGGGCATCGAAAACTCCTTCGGACGTGAGCGGGTGGGGTGTGACAGCGTGGTTTTTTTCAGAGCTTGCAGTGGTCGTCGGCACAAGTGGCCGGCGCGATCGCACCGTGCCCCGCAAGCCGCAGGACCAGCCAGCGCGGCAGCCGGTAGCGGTTGCGCGCCAGCACCGCGTAAGCGCGGTCGGCCAGCCGGCCGACCACCGGCAGGTCGAGCACCGCGCCGCCGGCCGGCAGGCCCACCGCCGCGCGGCAGGCGCGGATCGCATCCACGCCCACGCGCAGCCGGCCTGCGGCATCGACCGCGTGCAGCGAACGCATCAGCGCCTCGCGCGGCGCCGGGCCGTCCGCGAAACCGACGGGCGAGCAGTCGACCAAGCGCAGCCGCTTCGCGCTGTCGCGCGCCTGCATGGCGCCCATCTCGGCCGTGCACAGCGGGCAGGTGGCGTCGAAATAGACGGTGAGCGGGTAGGTGGCGGGGGCGAAGCGGGTCATGGTGCTTTTGGTTCTCGATATTTCAGTCAAAACAGAAATAAGAAGGCAAAAAAAAGGACGCGGCCTTTCTCAGATCATGGGCAGGCTGGCGTGGTGCGCGTCGGGGTCGTCGCCCTTGCCCGCGCCAGGAGGGGCGGGGGGCGGTGCGCTGTCGCCACGCACGAACTTCTGCACGCTGGCGCCGAGTGTCAGCACCTTGTCGAGCGTGCCGGGCGACAGCCGCAGCATTTCGTCGGCCCAGGTGGCGAGCTTGGTCATGAGGTCCATGGTGGAGCGGATGCGGTCTTGCGCATCGGGCGGCTCCTTCTGGAAATCGGGGCTGGCGACGATCTCGCGCAACACGCGGATGGTGGGGTCGAACTCGCGCTCCTTGCGCTCGCGCACCACGGTGCGGAACAGCTCCCACACGTCGACGCTGGTCTCGAAGTAGTCGCGCCGGTCGCCCAGCGTGTGGGTGACGCGCACGAGATTCCAGGCCTGCAGTTCCTTCAGGCTGTTGCTGACGTTGGAGCGGGCCACGCCCAGCGTTTCCGACAGCTCTTCGGCGTGCATCGGCTTGCCGTGCGCGAAGAGCAGGGCGTGGATCTGCGAGACCGTGCGGTTCACGCCCCACATGGAGCCCATCTCGCCCCAGTGCAGGACGAACTTGCGTTGAATGTCGGTGAGTTCCATGGCGTCGAGTTTAGGAATTCCTGAATTTCTGTCAAGACAGAAACAAAAAACGCTGCGCGGCGGCCGCAAAAGTGAAATACTGTATGAATAAACAGTTGTTTGCCTTGTTTCCTGTTTCCTTCCAAGGACTCGCCATGCCCGCCGCCCAGGTTCCCATCCACATCATCAAGGGCCGAGGCGCGGCCACGCGGCTCGCGCACCGGTTCTCCAAAGACGAGCGCAACGCCTTCGACGACGGCTGGGGCACGCTGGAAGAGGGCGAGGCCGAAGCCGCCGAACTGCTGCCGTTGGCCACCGAGGTGCGCTTCGAGGACGTGAAGTCGGTGCTCAGCAGCAACGAGTCACCCGACATCCCGTTCGACCGTTCGCTCAACCCGTACCGCGGCTGCGAGCACGGCTGCATCTATTGCTTTGCGCGGCCCACGCACAGCTACCTGAACCTCTCGCCCGGCCTCGACTTCGAGACCAAGCTCATCGCCAAGCGCAACCTCGTCGAGGTGCTGCGCGCCGAACTCGGGCGCAAGGGCTACCGACCCAGCAACCTCGCCATCGGCACCGCGACCGACTGCTACCAGCCCATCGAGCGCGAGCTGCGGCTCACGCGCGGCGTGATCGAGCTGCTGAGCGAAGTGCGCCATCCGTTCGCGCTCATTACCAAGTCGAGTGCGGTCGAGCGCGACCTCGACCTGATCGCGCCCATGGCGGCCGACCGGCTCGCGGCCGTGTACGTCACGATCACCACGCTCGACGGCGAACTGGCGCGCAAGCTCGAGCCGCGCGCCGCCGCGCCGCACCGGCGGCTGCGCACCATCCGCACCCTGGCCGAGGCCGGCGTGCCGGTGGGGGTGAGCGTGGCGCCGCAGATTCCGTTCATCACCGAAGACATGGAACAGGTGCTCGAAGCCGCCTGGGAGGCCGGCGCGCGCAGCGCCTTCTACACCGTGGTGCGCCTGCCGTGGGAGGTGGCGCCGCTCTTCAAGGAATGGCTCGAGCTGCACTACCCGCAGCGCGCCGAGCGCGTCATGGCGCGCATCCACGAGATGCGCGGCGGCAAGGACTACGACGCCGACTTCGCCACGCGCATGAAGGGCAGCGGCCTGTGGGCCGACCTGATCCACCAGCGCTTCCAGAAGGCGACCCACCGGCTGGGCTTCAACCGCGAGCGGATCGCGCTGGACACCGGGGCCTTTCGCCCGCCCGGCGCCGTGGGGCAGGGCAGCCTGTTCTGAACATCGCGCCGACGCGGTAGATTCGTGGCCGTGCCGGCTTCGGCACGCATTCGGCATCGGCTGCTTCAAACAAGGTCAAGGGCGCGCATGAACAGGGTCTGGCTCGTGGTGATGGGGGTTTCGGGCTGCGGCAAGTCCAGCATGGGCGCGGCGCTGGCCACGGCGTTCGGGCTGCCGCTGATCGAGGGCGACGACCACCATCCGCCCGCCAACGTCGACAAGATGAGCCGCGGCATCGCGCTCACCGACGCCGACCGCGCCGGCTGGCTGGCCACGCTGGGCCGCGCCCTGGCCGACGCGCCGCAGGGCGCCGTCATGACCTGCTCCGCGCTCAAGCGCAGCTACCGCGACCAGTTGCGCGCCGCCGCGCCGGGCCTGCGCTTCGTGTTCATGCAGATCGACCGCGCCGAAGCCGAGCGCCGCGTGGCCGCGCGCGCGGGCGCCGGGCTGCACATGTTCCCGGCCAGCCTCGTGGCCAACCAGTTCGCTACCCTCGAATCGCCGGTCGGGGAGGTCGGTGTGCTGGCGGTGGATGCGACGACGCCGCTGGCGCAGTCGGTCGGCGTGGTGCGCGACTGGCTGGCCGACGCCGGCTGAAGGGCGAGCGCCTTCCTTACTCGATGACTTCGGGCCAGTCCGTGTGGAAGAACTGGCCTTCGGGCTTGTCCACGCGTTCGTACGTGTGCGCCCCGAAGAAATCGCGCTGCGCCTGCAGCAGGTTCGCGCTCAGGCGCGCCGTGCGGTAGCTGTCGTAGTAGGCCAGCGAGGCGCTGAAGGCCGGCACCGGGATGCCGTTGCTCACCGCCAGCGCCACCACCTCGCGCCAGTTCTGCTGCGTGCGGTTCAGCAGGTCTTGAAAGAACGGGTCGAGCATCAGGTTGCCCAGCGCCGGGTCGCGGCGGAAGGCGTCGGTGATGCGGTTCAGAAAGCGCGCGCGGATGATGCAGCCGCCGCGCCAGATCGAGGCGATGCCGCCCAGGTCGAGCTGCCAGCCTTTCTTTTCGCCCATCGTCTGGATCAGGTCGAAGCCCTGCGTGTAGCTGATGACCTTCGAGGCGTAGAGCGCGTCGTGCACCTTGGCCACCAGCGCCTTTTTCTCCAGCGACAGTGCGATCTTCGGCCCCTGCAGCAGCTGGCTGGCCGCCACGCGCTGCTTCTTCTGCGACGACAGCACGCGCGCCTCGACGGCGGCGTTGATGGTGCTGATGACCACCGCGTTCTCGGCCGCGTTCAGCAGCGTCCACTGGCCCGTGCCTTTCTGGCCGGCCTTGTCCAGGATGAGGTCGACCACCGGCTGGCCCGTTTCCGGGTCTTTCTGCTCGAGCGCCTTGGCGGTGATCTGGATCAGGTAGCTCTGCAGCTCGCCCTCGTTCCATTCGTTGAAGATCGCGGCCATCTCGTCGGTCGTGAAGCCGGCGGCCTTGAACAGGCTGTAGGCCTCGCAGATCAGCTGCATGTCGCCGTACTCGATGCCGTTGTGCACCATCTTCACGTAGTGCCCCGCGCCGCCCGGGCCGATGTGGATCACGCAGGGCTCGCCGTCCACCTTGGCCGCGATGCTCTCGAAGATCGGCTTCATCACCTCCCAGGTCGACGCCGGGCCGCCCGGCATGATCGACGGCCCCTTGCGCGCGCCTTCCTCGCCGCCCGACACGCCCGCGCCGATGAAGCGCAGGCCCTTGGCTCCAAGGTAGGCGTCGCGCCGTTCCGTGTCGGTGTACAGGCTGTTGCCGCCGTCGATGACGATGTCATCTTTGTCGAGCAGCGGAATGAGCTGCTCGATCACCTGGTCGACCGGCGCACCGGCCTTCACCATGATCTGGATCTTGCGGGGCTTGGCCAGGCTCTGGACGAACTCCTCGAGCGTCTTCGCGCCCACCAGCTGCTTGTCGGGGTTGGCGGCAAGGAAGGCCTCGGTGGTGGCCTCGGTGCGGTTGTAGACGCTGACCTGGAAGCCGCGGCTTTCCACGTTCAGCACCAGGTTCTGTCCCATCACGGCCAGGCCGATCAATCCGAAATCGCTTTGCTTGCTCATGTGTGCCGGGCCCTTCGTGCGTGTGCGGTGGATGAAGCGGGCCATTGTGCCGGGCACCTGCGCGGCGCGGCGTCGGAGGGCGTCTATACCCGCTTGGCAAACGGGCCCGGGCTGGCTATGTTGGCGGGATGACTTCCGCCGCCATGCCCGCAGCCCCTGCTGCGATCCACACCTGGTCGACCGACACCGTGCCGCCGCCGCAGCGGCTGGACTACTGGATCGGCGCGGTCTGCGAAGGCTTTCTCGAAATGGACGTGACCAGCCCGCTGGCCGGCCGCTTCGGCGCCTCGCTCGAATCCGCGCCGCTCGGGCCGCTGCACGTGAACCGGGTGCGCGGCAGCGCGCAGGACGTCTACCGCACGCGCCGCGCCATCGCCCACAGCCGCCACAACTTCTACTACCTGCTGTGCAAGGCCGACTCGCCCTGGGTCGCGGTGCAGGAAGAGCGCTCGGCCCGCCTGCTGCCCGGCGACGCGGTGCTGGTCGATTCGCGGCGCTGCTACGCCTTTCACCTGCAGCAGTCCGCCGACACGGTGTCGATCGAGTTGCCGACCGCGTGGGTCGAGTCGTGGCTGCCCGACGCCGGCGACCACGTGGCGCGCCGCATCGATGGCCACAGCGGCTGGGGCGCGGCACTCAGCGGCTTCGCGCAGGCGCTGTCGCCCGAGGTGGCCCTGAGGCCGCCGCTGCCGGCGGCGCTGCTGGCCGACCAGCTCGGCGGCCTGCTGGCCCTGGCGCTCGGCCCGGGAGGCGGTGGGG
>NZ_BCUS01000055.1 GCF_001591345.1 Variovorax boronicumulans NBRC 103145
CGGTCCACAGGCCGACGCGGCGCGGCCGGCGGCCCAGGCGGGTCGCCAGCGCGTCGCGCCAGTCGTCGGGCGGCGGATGCGCCACGACGTGCGCGACGGTGCGCCAGGGGGTTGCGACGTGGCTCATGCGGCGTTGCAATCCTTGAGCACCAGCGACGCATGCCCGCCGCCGAAGCCCACCACGTTGAGCAGGATGTGACGCAGCCGCGCCGGCGGCCCGTCGCTGAGCGCGATGCCGAGCGTCTCGTCGAGCGCATAGCCGACCGACGGCCAGGCGCCGCCTTCGATGCAGCCGACCAGCAGGGCCAGCTCCGCCGCCCCGGCCGCGCCGAGCGTGTGGCCGATCGCCGACTTGAGCGACACCAGCGGCGGCAGCGGGTCGAACACCTGCCGCAGCGCCTCGACCTCGATCGCGTCGTTGACCGGGCTGCCGGCGGCTTGCACCTTGATGAGGTCGATGTCCGCGGGCTGCAGGCCGCTGCGCGCCAGCGTGTCGCGGCACATCGCGCGCACCGCGCTCGCCTCGGTGCCCGAGGGGTTGCGGCCGTCGACCACGTTGGCGCCGCCCAGCAGCGCCCAACGCGCGGGTTGCGACCCGAGCCGCAGCGCCGCTACCGCTTCGCCGAGCACCAGCCCCTGGCGCCCCGCGCCGAAGGGCCGTGCGCTGTCGGGCGCCAGCAGTTGCATCGCGCCGAAGCCGGCCACGGTGAAGCGGTTGTCGAGTTCGGCGCCGATCACCAGTGCCTCGCGGGCCTCGCCTGCCCGCACCATGTCTGCGGCCGCCAGCATCGCGTTGAGCGCCGAGGTGCAGGCGGTCGAGACGGTGAAGACCGGGCCCTGCCAGTCGAGCGCGGCGGCGGCGATGTCGGCGAAATCCTGCAGGTCGCCGCTGAGCCGCGCGTCGTGCTGTGCGTGTTCCATGGCCCCGATGTCGAGCGACGAAGAGGCCACGAACAGCGGCCCCTCCCGGTCCAGCCCGTCGCCGGTCTGCGCGACCACGCGGCGCACCGTGTGCTGCACGCGCTGCGCCCAGTCACCGGGCGGCACCGCCAGCGTGTAGACCGGCCACTGCAGGCCTTCGGCCACCGTCACCGGCGTGGGCGGCACGCCACCGCGCCGCAATGCCGCGAGCGCCGACGGCACATCGTCGCCGAGCACGCAGGCCAGGCCCATGCCGGCCAGGTACACCGGACTCATGCCTTGCCCGCTTGCGCCAGGTGTTCCGCCAGGTGCGCGATGGAGGTCATGGCGCGGCGCGTGTCCTTGCTGTCGGGCATGCGCAGGCCGAAGTGCTGCTGGATCGCCATCGACACCTGCAGCGCGTCGAGCGAGTCGAGGTCCAGCCGCGCCTCGGGGCCGAACAGCGGCTCGTCGTCACCGAGGCCGCCGGGCGGCGCGTCTTTTTCGACAGCCTCGAGCACGAGGGCCTTGAGGCGGGCGATGAATTCAGGAGAAGAAACGGTGCTCGTCACGGTGCGCGCCTGCGAAACAGAAAGACAGCCACGAAAAACATGAGGGCCGCGAACGCCACCAGCCGGCCGACCTGCGGCAGCACCTCGGCCACGCCGCCGCCGCGCAGCAGCACGGTGAGCAACGCTTCGAGCCCCCAGTTCATGGGAGAGATTTCGACCATGCGCTGCATGAAGCCCGGCATGACGAACTTGGGCACCATGATGCCGCCCGCCGCCGCCATCAGCACATTCACCATCGGCCCGAGCGTGGCGGCCTGCGCATGGCTCTTCACGAGGCAGGCCACCGCCAGCGACAGGCTCACCGCCGCCAGGCTCACGGCCGCCAGCGACAGCAGCAGGCCGCCCCAGTGGATGCCCGCGAGCGAGAGCGCGTCGCCGCCGATCAGCGGCATGAACCAGATGCCCGCCGCCAGCATCAGCAGCGCCTGCAGCGCGTTCACGCCGAGGTAGGGCAAGGCCTTGGAGGCCAGCAGCATCGAACGCGACACGCCCAGGCTCTGCAGCCGGCCGAGCGCGCCCGAGCCGCGCTCCTGCACGAACAGGCTGGACAGCGAGGCGACCACGAAGAACATGCCGAACACCAGCCAGGCCGGCACGTTCTGCTGCACCGACGTGGGCCGCGGGCCGGCGGTGGCGAAGCGCTCGGCCTGCACCATCGCCTGGATGGACGCGTCAGGCGCGGGGCTGGCCGTGCCGGGCACCGCCAGCGCGAGTCGCGCCTTGAGTTCGCCCGAGGCGCCGATCAGCTCGGCGCGCAGCGCGTTGAACAGGTTGGCGTCGATGCCGGGCTCGGCGAGCAGGCGGATGTGGGCACGCGTGGAGAGCGCGGCCGATTCCAGTTCTTCCGACAGGCCCGGCTCCAGCACGATCACGTACTTGAGCGTGCCGCTGCGCAGCCGCGCCTGCCAGTCGGCGCCCAGCGGCTGCGGCGCGCCGTGGCTGCGCTGCCAGATCTGCAGCAGCCATCTGGCGGGCGTGCCGCTGTCGCGCGCATCGACCGCGTAGCTCAGTTCGGCCAGCGGCGGGCGGTAGATGTCCTTCAGCGTGAGCGACATCAGCACGATGAACACCATCGGCATCACGAACAGCACGGCCAGCCCGTGCATGTCGCGCACGAGGGCCAGCAGTTCCTTCTTGATGAGCGCGAAGAGCATGGCGTTCGGTCAGTCGCGCAGCGAACGGTGCGTGAGCGCCATGAACAGCTGCTCGAGGTCGTGCCGGCCGAACTCGGCCTGGCGCACCTCGATGCCTTCGGCTTCGAGCGCGGCCAGCACGGGGCCGGGACCGGTGCCTGCGTTCAGGTGGATGCGCCAGTGCGCCGCGCCCTGCTCCACCGTGCCGAAACGCGAGAGCCTCTGCGCGTCGAGCCCGTCGGCGGCCAGGGTCAGCAGCATCGCGCTTTGCGACAGCAGCGCGTCGAGCGGACCTTCGCGCAGCACGCGGCCCTGGTCGAGGATGGCCACGCGGTCGGCGATGGCCTCGATCTCTTCCATGTAGTGCGAGGCGTAGATCACCGCCGCGCCGGCCTGCGCCAGGCTCTTGATCGCATCGAGGATGAAGGCGCGCGACTGCGGATCGACGCCCACCGTCGGCTCGTCGAACAGCATCAGCTCGGGTTCGGGCAGCAAGGCGATCGCGAGGTTGAGCCGACGCTTCAAGCCGCCCGAGAGCCGCTCGGCGCGCACGCCCGCGAACTGTTCGAGCTGCGCGAACTGCGTGCAGGTGTCGATGCGCGCCTTCTTGCGCGCCCCCGAAAGTTTGCCGGCCGCGGCGAAGCAGGCCAGGTTCTCGGCCACGGTGAGCATCGGATAGAAGGCCTGGTCCTGCGGCGCCACGGCGATGCGCGTGGGCGCCTTCGCGCGCACCTGCTGCAGCGGCTGGCCGTCAATGCGGATGTCGCCCGACTGCACCGCGAGCGCGCCCGACAGGTGCGAGATCAGCGTGGTCTTGCCGGCGCCGTTCGGGCCCAGCAAACCCAGCACGCAACCGCGCGGCACGGCGAGCGACACGTCGGCCAGCGCGGCCTTGTCAGCGTGCGGGTAGCGGTAGCCGAGCTGATGAAGCTCCAGCATCGGCCCACCGCCGGGCCGCCCCAAGGCGGGCCGAGCCTCCCCCTCGGGGGGTGGCGAAGCACACGCAGTGGCAAGCCGGGGGGCTCCCATCTCAGGCAACAGCGGCCTTGAGGTCGCGGAAGAAGGTTTCCTCTTGCTGCGCCTGCTCGCGCAGCTTGCCCGCCAGCGCCACCGGATCGACCGGCTCGCGGCCCTTCACCATGCGCGCTGCCTTGAGCGCGAACGCGCGCCAGCCGTCGCCGATGGCGATCAGGCGTTCGGACATCTGCGTGAGCTGCGGCTTGTCGAGCAGCTGCGCGGCCTCCTGCAGGAAGCCCGCGTAGATGAAGCGAAAGCCCGCCCCGCCCGTGCCGATTTCTTCCTGCATGCGCACCAGGTGGCCGATGAAGTCGACGCTGCGCGGATCGCTGGGCGACAGCTTCTGCATGCGCTTGGCCAGCGTGCGCATGCCGCGCACGCCGACGATGGGAATGGGCGCGAGCATGTTGCGCACGGTCTTGCGGATGGCCTGGGTCACCGAGGCGGCGTCGACCGCCTTGCGCTCGATGGCCTGCGGGTAGTACATGAGGCCCTTGGGCGCCAGCACGCCCTTGGCGAAGCGCGCGCGCGACAGGTCTTCGCTCGCGCAGCGCACGGGCTCCTCGAACACGGGGTCGCTGATCAGGTAGTCGTCGCCGTCCTTGCCGTAGACCAGCAGGTTGTGCGCGTTGAAGTGAAAGCGCATGTTCGGCGGAAAGTACGGCAGCCAGTAGACCGAGGTCTGCAGGCCCACGAGCTGGCCGTCGGCCAGCAGCGCGTCCAGCCGCTGCTGCCCGGCCTGCGGGCTGCGGAAGGTCTCGAAACGAAAGCGCGCGGCCATCGGTGCCAGCAAGCCCTTGATGATGGCCTTGGGCGGCATGCGGTACGAGATGAGCGGCAGGCCCGACAGCTTGATGAACGGCAGGTAGGCGAACGACAGCGCCGACGACAACCCCAGCGCCATCGCCTCGCTCATCGGCGCGCCGTGGTGGCGCATGAGGCTGGAGATGACGCCGCTTTCGCAGTGCGCCGCCTGTTGGTGTTGGAAGTTCACGGCAGGCCTTGCAGGGTGGAAACGGGCAGCCCCAGCGCCTGGCCGTAGCGGGCGAGCTGGGCCGGCGACAGCGCGGCGAAATGGCGCGGCTGCAGGTGGCGGCGCACGCGCCATTGCCAGAAGCCGCTGGTCTGCGAGAGCAGCGCCACGTCCATGCGGCGCTCGTACATCCAGTACTCGAGCGGCGAGGCCAGCCCGGCCTTCACGCGCGCCTTGGCCTCCTGCGCCTGTTCGACCAGCACGTCGACCGCGTGGCTGGTGACGATCTCTTCCGCCTCCCAGCCCTTCGAGGTGGTGGTGACGACGCGGCCCTGCGCGTCGCGGGCGTACATCAGCTTGGAATGGCCGGCGAGGGTCGCGTTGCCCTCTTGGGGCACGGCATCGAGGTCCATGGCTACACCGCCTCCAGGTAGATGAAGCCGCTCGAGAAGCGGCCGCTTTCCGGGACGAACATCAGGAGCTTCTGGCCCGGCTTGATACGCCCCGAGCGGAACAGCTCGTCGAGCATGATGTACGGCGAGGCCGAGCCCGTGTTGCCCTTGGTCGCGAGGTTGCTGAACCAGCGCTCACGCGGAATCGGCAGGCCCAGCGCGGCCAGGCTTGCGGCCACGGGCTCGACGAAATAGTGCGACGACAGGTGTGGCAGGAACCAGTCGATGTCGTCGGTCTTGAGCCCGCGCCGTTCGATGATGGCGGCCAGCGGCTCGGCCAGCGTGGCGCGCACGATGTTGTCGTTGAGCAGGCGCACGTCCTGCTTGACGGCGAAGGTCGAGTCGCGCTGCCAGTCGGCCGGCGAGGTGCGGGCCCAGCCGTCGAGGCCGCCCTGCTCGTTCTTGTCGGCGCCGGCGTACATGCACACCGGCAGCTCGTGCGCCGCCGACGACAGCTCGATCCACTCGACGCGCAGCGACAGCGGCCCGCGCGGCTCGCGCTCCAGCAGCACCGCGCCGGCGCCGTCGGACAGCATCCAGCGCAGGAAGTCTTTCTCGAAGGCGATCTCGGGGCGCGCTTCGAGCGCTTCGAGCTTGTGCTCGAGCTCGGCTTCGAAGTTGATGCCGCGCATCACGGCCGAGGCCAGCTCGGAGCCCGTGGCGACCGCACGCCGCGCATCGCCTGCACGCACCGACAGCCACGCATGCTTGAGCGCCGCCGCGCCGGCCAGGCAGATGCCGGCGCAGGCCACCACCTCGAGCCGGGGCCAGCCCAGTTCGCCGTGCACCATCACCGCGTGGTTGGGCATGAGCTGGTCGGGCAGCGAGGTGCCGGTGGCCAGGCAGTCGACCGGGCCGATGTCGTCGCCCAGCGCGCGGATAGCCGCGGCGGTGAGCTGTGCGTTGGTCATGGCCAGCTGGCCGGTGGCGCGGTCGATGGCGTAGTGGCGCGACTGGATGCCGTTGCTGCGCAGGATGAGGCGTCGCGCACGCGACACCTTGCCGCCGATGCGGCCCAACACTTCTTCGATGTCTTCGTTGCTGACCGGAGAAAAAGGCAGGAAGGCAGCGGTGCGGGTCAGGAAAACATCAGTCGTCATAGAGAGGGAGCCGGTCCGTGGCAGAGCCCGACGGGCGCTCGAATTGAGCCGTCATTTTAGTCAGCCACCCTCGGAACAACGGCCGCAGCAGGGCCTGCAGCGTCAGGCTCACCGGCACGACGGTGACGATCAGTGCCAGCAGAAACAGCACGTACAGCAAGAGCAGCGGCTTGCGCACCGCCGCGCCCGGCCCGCCGGCCGCCATGATCAGCTTGCCCCAGAGGTAGAAGCTGCGCGTGCCGGCCTTCTCGCTGATGAGCAACCGCGCCTGGGCGCGCACCGCGCCCAGCCCGGCCAGCAAGGGCGCATCGCCCTGCTCGCGGCCTGCGTGCAATGCGTCGCGCAGGGCCCGGCCGAAGCGGCCGCAGCCGCGGATCTGTTCCTCGCTCAGGCCCGCGTCGGGCATGCCCCAGAAGCCGCGCTTGCGGCCCCAGATGAGCCAGGCCGGCGTGGTGAAGAAGGTGGCGAGCGTGGGGCCCGGGTCGGTGAGCACCACGTTGTCGATCAGGCGCGCGCCGGTGGCGGCGAGCAGGCCCTTGAGCTTTTCGTGGGCCAGCAGCCACATGTTGCGGCAGGCAATGACCGTGACCACGGGTTTTCCCTTGAGCAGCCGCGCCGCCACGGGGTGCTGTAGGAAGGCCACGACCGGCTGCGCGGGGGCCAGGAACCAGACCTGGTACGGCAGGATGACGAGGTCGAAGTCTTCATCGCCCGTGAGCGTCAGCGGCGCCAGCGGGCCCGGCTTCAGGTGGGCCGACTCGGGGAACGCGTCGAAGAAGGTCAGGAACGGCCAGGGAAAGGGAAAACGCTGCAGCGGCCGCAGCGTCTCCACACGCAGTTCGACGCCCGGGTCGGCGCGCAGCGGCGCAGCGATCTGCCCGGCCACGCGGTCGAGTTGCCCGGTCTGCGAGTACTGGATCAGCAGGACGCGTTTGACACGCGCGCTCGGGGTGGCAGGAGGGCTGGCGGTGGGGCTGGAAGAACTTGGATTCACTGGCGGGCCGTGGCGGGGGCCGTCGAATGTAAGCGAACCTTTTCAAAGGTGCATCTGCCATAGGTCATGGCGTCGCGTGAATCCGACGAACCAGGGCGCCAGAAAGCGAAAAAGGGCCGCACCTCGCGGCGCGGCCCTTGTTTGCAATTGCTGCTGGCGAAGCGCCGGTCAGCGCACCTTGCCGGCCTTCCAGGCGCTCAGCAGCTTGTTGTAGTCGATGGTCTCGCCCTTGGGCTTCTCGTTGGCCAGCTTCTTCCACGGGGCGTGCTGGTCGCTGAGCCACTTGTTCGGGTCGCCCTTGGCGTTGAGCTTGGGCGCGCAGTGGGCCATGCCGGCGCGTTGCAGGCGGCCCATCACGTTGTCCATCTCGTCGGCCAGGTTGTCCATGGCCTTCTGCGGGGTCTTCTCGCCCGTGACGGCCTCGGCCACGTTCTTCCACCACAGCTGCGCCAGCTTGGGGTAGTCGGGCACGTTGGTGCCGGTGGGCGTCCATGCCACGCGGGCCGGGCTGCGGTAGAACTCGACCAGGCCGCCCAGCTTGGGCGCCATGTCGGTCATGGCCTTGCTCTGGATGTCCGATTCGCGGATCGGGGTCAGGCCCACGATGGTCTTCTTGAGCGAGACGCTCTTGGAGGTCACGAACTGGGCGTAGAGCCAGGCGGCGGCGGTCTTGTTGGCGTCATGGCCGTTGAAGAACGACCACGAACCCACGTCCTGGTAGCCGTTCTGCATGCCCTGCTTCCAGTACGGGCCGTTCGGGCCGGGCGCCATGCGCCACTTGGGCGTGCCGTCCTCGTTCACCACGGGCAGGCCCTTCTTGGTCATGTCGGCGGTGAAGGCCGTGTACCAGAAGATCTGCTGGGCGATCTGGCCCTGCGCGGGCACCGGGCCGGCTTCGCCGAAGGTCATGCCCATGGCTTCCTTGGGCGCGTACTTCTTCATCCAGTCGATGTACTTGGTGAGCGCGTACACGGCGGCCGGCGAGTTGGTCGCACCGCCGCGCGACACGGCCGCGCCCACGGGCGTGCACTTGTCGTCGGCCACGCGGATGCCCCACTCGTCGATCGGCATGCCGTTGGGGGTGCCGATGTCGGCGGTGCCGGCCATCGAGAGCCACGCATCGGTGAAGCGCCAGCCCAGCGACGGGTCCTTCTTGCCGTAGTCCATGTGGCCGTAGATCGGCTTGCCGTCGATGGTCTTCACGTCGACGCTGAAGAACTCGGCGATGTCCTCGTAGGCGCTCCAGTTCAGCGGCACGCCCAGGTCGTAGCCGTACTTGGCCTTGAACTTGTCCTTCAGGTCCTTGCGATCGAACAGGTCGGCGCGGAACCAGTACAGGTTGGCGAACTGCTGGTCGGGCAGCTGGTAGAGCTTGCCGTCGGGCGCGGTGGTGAACTTGGTGCCGATGAAGTCCTTGATGTCGAGCCCGGGGTTGGTGTACTCCTTGCCCGCACCGGCCATGTAGTCGGTGAGGTTCATCATCTTGCCGTAGCGGTAGTGCGTGCCGATGAGGTCGGAGTCGGAAATCCAGCCGTCGTAGATCGACTTGCCCGACTGCATCGAGGTCTGCAGCTTCTCGACCACGTCGCCTTCCTGGATCAGGTCGTGCTTGACCTTGATGCCGGTGATTTCCTCGAAGGCCTTGGCCAGCGTCTTCGACTCGTATTCATGCGTGGTGATGGTCTCCGACACCACCGAGATTTCCTTGACGCCCTTGGCCTGCAGCTTCTTGGCCGCGTCGATGAACCACTTCATCTCGGCCGCCTGCTGGTCCTTGCTCAGGGTCGACGGCTGGAACTCGCTGTCAATCCATTTCTTGGCTTCGGGCTCTGCGGCCCATGCGCCGTGCGCGGCGACCATCGCCGCCGCCATTGCCAATGCCGTGTAGCGCATCTTCATGAATGTGTCTCCTCGGTTGTGCTTCCCCGGTTTTTTCATCGCGGCTCCGGGGAGGCGGAGAGCCGGACGCGTTGACGAAATCGGTGGGCCTAGCCTTTGCGCATCACGAGCGCGAGCACGAACATCGACAGCACGAAGCCGATCCAGATCGAGGGCTCGGCCTCCAGGCTCAGCCACTCCTGCACCTTGCCGGCCAGGCCGACGAAGATCAGGTTGACGTAGGCCGCGGACAAGAGGCCGATGAAGAGCCGATCGCCGCGCGTGGTGGCAATGGGCAGCCAGCCGCGCCGCATCGTGGTGGGCGACTTGAATTCCCACACGGTCATGCCGACCAGCATGAGCGCGATGCAGCTGAAGAAAACGGCCACCGGGGTGGTCCAGACCATCCAGTCGAACATCTCTCGGTCTCCTTAGACGCGGCCCATCGCGAAACCCTTCGCGATGTAGTGGCGGACAAACCAGATCACGATCGCGCCCGGCACGATGGTGAGCACACCGGCCGCGGCCAGCGTCGCCCAGTCCATGCCCGAGGCGCTCACCGTGCGCGTCATCGTCGCCACGATGGGCTTGGCGTTCACGCTCGTGAGCGTGCGCGCCAGCAGCAGCTCGACCCAGCTGAACATGAAGCAGAAGAACGCCGCCACACCCACGCCGGCCTTGATGAGCGGCAGGAAGATGGTGAGGAAGAAGCGCGGGAACGAGTAGCCGTCGATGTACGCCGTCTCGTCGATCTCACGCGGGATGCCGCTCATGAAGCCTTCGAGAATCCACACCGCCAGCGGCACGTTGAACAGCAGGTGCGCCAGCGCCACGCCCAGGTGCGTGTCCATGAGGCCGACGGTGCTGTACAGCTGGAAGAACGGCAGCAGGAACACCGCGGGCGGCGTCATGCGGTTGGTCAGCAGCCAGAAGAACACGTGCTTGTCGCCCAGGAACGAATAGCGCGAGAACGCATAGGCCGCCGGCAGCGCCACGGTGAGCGAGATCACCGTGTTGATCGCCACGTAGATCAGGCTGTTGATGTAGCCCGAGTACCAGGACTCGTCGGTGAAGATGCGCGCGTAGTTGGCCCAGGTGAGCTGCTGCGGGAAGAACGAGAAGCTCGACAGGATCTCCTCGTTCGTCTTGAAGCTCATGTTGACCATCCAGTAGATGGGCAGCAGCGCGAACAGGATGTACAGCAGCAAAAAGATGCTGCGCTTGTGGAATCTCTTTTCGTTCATTGTTCTTTCTCCACCTCTTGCGTGCCCACCCGCTGCATCCAGTTGTAGAGCACGAAGCAGAACAACAGAATGATCAGGAAATAGATCAGCGAGAACGCAGCCGCCGGCCCGAGGTCGAACTGCCCCACGGCCTTCTGCGTGAGGTACTGGCTCAGGAAGGTGGTCGCGTTGCCCGGTCCGCCGCCCGTCAGCACGAAGGGCTCGGTGTAGATCATGAAGCTGTCCATGAAGCGCAGCAGCACCGCGATCATCAGCACGCCGCGCATCTTGGGCAGCTGGATGTAGCGGAACACCGCGAACTTGCTGGCGCCGTCGATGCGCGCGGCCTGGTAGTACGCATCGGGAATCGAGCGCAGGCCGGCGTAGCAGAGCAAGGCCACCAGCGGCGTCCAGTGCCACACGTCCATCACCAGCACCGTGAGCCAGGCGTCGGTCGCACTGCCGGTGTAGTTGTATTCGATGCCCATGACCTGCAGCGCGTGGCCCAAGAGGCCGATGTCGGCACGGCCGTAGATCTGCCAGATGGTGCCCACCACGTTCCATGGAATGAGCAGCGACAGCGCCACCACCACCAGCACCGCCGACGACTTCCAGCCCGTGGCCGGCATCGACAGCGCGAGCGCGATGCCCAGCGGAATCTCCACCAGCAGCACCGACAGCGAGAAGCCCAGCTGGCGCCACAGCGCCTGGTGCAGCTCGTCGTCGCGCATCACGGCGGCGAACCATTCGGTGCCGACGAACACGCGCCGGTCGGGCGAGATGATGTCCTGCACCGAGTAGTTGACCACCGTCATCAACGGCACGATGGCCGAGAAGGCCACGCAGATCAGCACGGGCAGCACGAGCCACCACGCCTTCTGGTTGATCGGCTTGTTGGTGGGGTTCATGCGACCAGTTCCTCGTCCTTGTAGTAGCAGGTGTGGGTGTCGAGCACCCGCAGCCACACCGTGTCGCCCACCGAGGGCGGCTGTTCGTCCGAATGCATGCGCACCTTGACCACGCCGCCGTCGACCTCGGCGCTGAGCATCGCGTGCGTGCCGACGTCCTGCACCTGCTTCACCACCGCCGGCACGGCGCCGGCCGCGCCCGCATTCGACAGGCGCAGGTACTCGGGCCGGATGCCGATCTTGAGCGCGCCGGGCGGCAGCTCGCGCGTGGGCACCAGCGGCGTGCCCGCCACTTCGAGTGCGCCGTTGGCGCTGTGGGCCGACAAAAAGTTCATGCCCGGCGAGCCGATGAAATGGCCGACGAAGGTGTGGGCCGGCCGCTCGAACAGCGCCTCGGCGCTGCCCACCTGCACGGCCTTGCCGCGCGTCATGACCACCACCTCTTCGGCAAAGGTGAGCGCCTCGACCTGGTCGTGCGTCACGTAGATCAGCGTGAGCTTGAGCTCGCGGTGGATCTGCTTGAGCTTGCGGCGCAGCTGCCACTTCAGGTGCGGGTCGATCACGGTGAGCGGTTCGTCGAACAGCACCGCCGACACGTCGCTGCGCACCAGGCCGCGGCCCAGCGAGATCTTCTGCTTGGCGTCGGCCGCCAGACCCGCGGCGCGCTGGTTGAGCTGACCGCTCATGTCGAGCATTTCGGCGATCTCGCCGACGCGCTTCTTGATCTGGTCTTCGGGCACCTTGCGGTTGCGCAGCGGGAACGCCAGGTTCTCGGCCACGGTCATGGTGTCGTAGATCACCGGGAACTGGAACACCTGCGCGATGTTGCGTTCCTGCGGCGTGGCGCGCGTCATGTCGCGGCCGTCGAAGCTCACGCTGCCCTGCGAAGGCACGAGCAGGCCCGAGATGATGTTGAGCATGGTCGTCTTGCCGCAGCCCGAGGGGCCGAGCAAGGCATACGCGCCGCCGTCGCGGAAGCTCATCTTCAGCGGGAGCAGCGCATAGTCGCTGTCCTGCGTGGGGTTGGCGCGGTAGGCGTGGGCCAGGTCGAGATCGATGCGTGCCATCTCAGTTTCCTTTGCGCCATGCCGGCGCGAGCGCCAGCTTTTCGCTGGCATCGAACACATAGGCTTGTGATGCGCTGAAGTACAGCGTAATCGAAGCGCCCAGCTCGAAGCGGTGCACGCCGGTGAGCTGCGCCACCAGTTCGCCCACCGCGGTATCGACGTGCACGAAGGTGTCGGAGCCCGAGATCTCGGCCAGCTCCACCTTGCCGGGCAAGGCGATGTCGCCCTCCCCCGCGTTCACGTTCAAGGCACTCGCGCGCAGGCCGACGGTGACCGCGCCCGACACGCTGTCAGGCAGTGCCAGCGTCAGCGCGGGCCCGCCCGCGAGTTGCACGCGGCCGGCCGCAGCCGTGCCCGCCAGCAGGTTCATCGGCGGATCGCTGAAGGCGCGCGCCACGCGCAGCGACTGCGGCGCGTGGAACACCTCGGCGGTCGGGCCGTACTGCAGCAGCTCGCCGGCGTCCATCACGGCCGTGTAGCCGCCCAGCAGCAGCGCTTCGCCGGGCTCGGTGGTGGCGTAGATGACGGTCGAGTCGCCGGTGGCGAAGAGCTGCGTGAGTTCTTCGCGCAGGCCTTCGCGCAATTTGTAGTCGAGGTTGACCAGCGGCTCGTCGAGCAGCATCAGCGGTGCGTTCTTGGCGAGCGCGCGCGCCAGCGCCACGCGCTGCTGCTGGCCGCCCGACAGCTCCTGCGGATAGCGGTCGAGGAACATGCCGATGTGCAGCTTGTCGGCCAGCGCCTTCACCCGCGCGTCGATGTTCGACTCGCCGCGCAGCTTCAGCGGCGAGGCGATGTTGTCGGCCACCTTGAGCGAGGGGTAGTTGATGAACTGCTGGTAGACCATCGCGACATTGCGCTCGCGCACCGGCGTGCCGGTGACGTCCTTGCCGTCGACCAGCACACGCCCGGTGCTGGGCGTGTCGAGCCCGGCCATGAGGCGCATCAGGCTGGTCTTGCCGGCCTGCGTGGCGCCGAGCAGCACGGTCACCGCGCCGCTTTTCGGCGCAATGCTCTGCTCGTAGAGCCAGGTTTGCGCGCCGACCTTCTTGGTGACGCGCTCCAGAGTCAGCTGCATCAGCTCACCTCCACTTCCACGGTGTCGTTGTTGTTCTTTGCGTTGGCCTGCAGCCAGATCGCCACCTGCTCGCGCTCGGCGGGCGTGTAGTGCAGGCCGAGCTTGGTGCGGCGCCAGAGCACGTCGTCCGAGCTCACGGCCCATTCGCGCGCCTGCAAGAAGCGCAGCTCGCGCTCGTACAGGCCGGGCGCCACCTCGGCGCCCATGTCGGCCAGCGACTGCGCCTCGCCGACCAGTTCGGCCACGCGCGCGCCGTAGCCGCGCGCCAGCCGCAGCGCGACCTGGGCGTCGAGCCAGGGGTACTTGGCCTGCACGGCGGCGACGAAGCGGCTGAAGTCGTCGTCGGGGCGCTTGGGTGCGCCGATCCAGGCCGACAGGTCACCGCCGGCCAGGAAGGCGCCGTCGGTCCAGGCCGGGCGTTGCGCGGGCGACTGGCCCAGCATGCGGCCCACTTCGTCGGCCGCGTCCTCGGCCAGCTTGCGGAAGGTGGTGATCTTGCCGCCCCACACCGACAGCAGCGGCGCGGCGGTGGTGTTCGACTCGAGCAGGTAGTCGCGCGTGACGGCCGAGGGGTCGCCCGAGGCGTCGTCCAGCAGCGGGCGCACGCCCGAGTAGGTCCAGACCACGTCGGCCGGCACGATGGCCTTGTCGAAGTAGCGGCTGGCCTGGGTGCACAGGTAGTCGATTTCTTCCTGCGCGATGCGCGCGGCGCCGGGGTCGTCGCCGCTGATCTCGATGTCGGTCGTGCCGATCAGCGTGAACGCGCCCTGGTAGGGGATGGCGAAGATGATCCGCTTGTCGGGGTTCTGGAAGATGTAGGCGTGGTCGTGGTCGAACAGGCGCGGCACGATGATGTGGCTGCCCTTCACGAGCCGCAGGCTCTTGGTGGCCAGCGCCTCGCCGCGCGCCGACTGGGCCACGCCGCGCAGGAAGGATTCGGCCCAGGGGCCGGCCGCGTTCACCACGGCGCGTGCGCGCACGGTGCGGTGCGCGCCATCGGGGCCTTCGAGCGTCGCGACCCAGCCGTCGGCGCCGCGCTGCGCATGGATGCAGCGCGTGCGCGTGAGCACTTCGGCGCCCTTCGAGCGCGCGTCGATGGCATTGAGCACCACCAGCCGCGCGTCGTCGACCCAGCCGTCGGAGTACACGAAGCCGCGCTTGTACTGCGCCTTGAGCGGTGCGCCGGCCGGGTGCTGGCGCAGGTCGATGCCGCGCGACGGCGGCAGTACCTCGCGCTTGGCCAGGTGGTCGTACATGAACAGGCCGATGCGGATCATCCAGGCCGGGCGCATCGAGGGGTCGTGCGGCATCACGAAGCGCAGCGGCCACATGATGTGCGGCGCGCTCTTGAGCAGCACCTCGCGCTCCTGCAGCGCCTTGCGCACCAGCGAGAACTCGTAGTACTCGAGGTAGCGCAGCCCGCCGTGGATCAGCTTGGTGGAAGACGACGAGGTGTGCGAGGCCAGGTCGTCCTTCTCGCACAGGACCACGCGCCAGCCCCGGCCGGCCAGGTCGCGCGCAATGCCGCAGCCGTTGATGCCACCGCCGACGATCAGCACATCGCAATCGGTGGCGGGTTCGGCCGCTGGAGAGGAGAAATCGGTCACAGGCTGGAGGTCCGTAGGTTCGTGACTTTTGTCAGCAAAGGCCGAGATTGTATTTTCGCATTTTTTCATTTGGATTCCTTTTGGCGCGATTTTCCTCCGAGTTTTCCCTTACTCGGCTTCGTTTTCTTTCGTTTTAAAGTGACGCGGCCTGTACCCTCGACCCCAGTCTTTCCGCTTTCCACGACGCCTCTGTGAACTCCAACCCGCGCCAGATCAACCTCCTCGACACCGTGCGCGCGCGCGGTTCGGTCACCGTCGAACAGCTCGCCGACATGCTGGGCGTCACGCTGCAGACCGTGCGGCGCGACGTGCAGCGGCTGGCCGATGCGGGCTTGCTCACGCGTTTCCACGGCGGCGTGCGCGTGCCGAGTTCGACCACCGAGAACATCGGCTACCAGCAGCGCGAAACGCTCAACGCCGACGGCAAAGCGCGCATTGCGCGCCGCGTGGCCGAGCTGGTGCCCAACGACTGTTCGCTGATCCTGAACATCGGCACCACCACCGAAGCCATCGCCAAGGCGCTGATGCGCCACACGGGCCTGCGCGTGATCACCAACAACCTGAACGTGGCGACCATCCTGAGTGGCAACACGGCCTGCGAAGTGATCGTGGCCGGCGGCTCCGTGCGCCCGCGCGACCGCGCCGTGGTGGGCGAAGCCACCATCGACTTCATCCGCCAGTTCAAGGTCGACATCGCACTCATCGGCGTGTCGAGCATCGAGGCCGACGGCTCGCTGCGCGACTTCGACCTGCGCGAGGTGAAGGTCGCGCAGACCATCATTGCCCAGGCGCGCGAGGTGTGGCTGGCGGCCGACGCGAGCAAGTTCAACCGGCCGGCCATGATCCAGCTGGGCACGCTCTCGCAGATCGACCGCCTGTTCACCGACGCCGCGCCGCCGCCGCCCTTCCCCGACCTGCTGCATGCCGCGCAGGTGCGCCTCGAGATCGCGCGCGACAACTGAACCCCATCAGACTCATCGAATGACCACCTACCTGCTTGCCCTGGACCAGGGCACCTCCAGCTCGCGCAGCATCGTGTTCGACCGCGAAGGCCGCATCGTCGCCATCGCCCAGAAGGAACTCACGCAGATCTACCCGCAGCCCGGCTGGGTCGAGCACGACCCGATGGAAATCTGGCGCAGCCAGCTGGCCACCGCGCGCGAGGTGCTGGCCAAGGCGAAGCTGCAGCCCGCCGACATCCACGCCATCGGCATCACCAACCAGCGCGAGACCACCGTGCTGTGGAACCGCGTCACCGGCCAGCCCGTGCACCACGCCATCGTCTGGCAGGACCGCCGCGCCGAGCCGCTGTGCGCGCAGCTGCGCGAGCAGGGCCTGAGCGACACCATCCGCGAGAAGACCGGGCTGGTGATCGACGCGTATTTCTCGGGCACCAAGCTGCGCTGGCTGCTCGACAACGTGCCCGGCGCGCGCGCCCAGGCCGAGCGCGGCGAACTGGCCTTCGGCACCGTCGACAGCTGGCTCATGTGGCAGCTCACCGGCGGCCAGGTGCACGTGACCGACGTGAGCAACGCCTCGCGCACCATGCTCTTCAACGTGCACACGAACGAATGGGACGCCGACCTGCTGAAGGCGCTGGACATCCCCGCCGCGCTGATGCCGAAGGTGCAGCCCTCGAGCTCGCACTTCGCCGACACCGACGCCGCGCTGCTGGGCCATGCGCTGCCCATCGGCGGCGTGGCCGGCGACCAGCAGAGCGCCCTCTTCGGCCAGGCCTGCTTCGAGGCCGGCATGGCCAAGAACACCTACGGCACCGGCTGCTTTTTGCTGATGCACACGGGCGGCGCGTTCCAGCCCTCGCACAACGGCCTGCTCGTGACCAGCGCCGCGCAGGTCGACGCGACCCCGCAGTACGCGATGGAAGGCAGCGTGTTCGTCGGCGGCGCCGTGGTGCAGTGGCTGCGTGACGGCCTCAAGGCCATCAAGGGCAGCGCCGAAGTGCAGTCGCTCGCCGAGAGCGTGCCCGACGCGGGCGGCGTGATGATGGTGCCGGCCTTCACCGGCCTGGGCGCGCCCTACTGGGACGCGGACGCGCGCGGCACGATCACCGGGCTCACGCGCGGCACCACGGTCGCGCACATCGCGCGCGCCGCGCTGGAGAGCATCGCCTACCAGAGCGCCGCGCTGCTGCAGGCCATGAGCCGCGACGCCGTGGCCGCGGGCGGCAAGCCCGTGGCCGAGCTGCGCGTGGACGGCGGCGCGAGCGTGAACGACCTGCTGATGCAGTTCCAGGCCGACCTGCTGGGCATTCCGGTGGTGCGGCCCGAGGTGGTCGAGACCACCGCGCTGGGCGCGGCCTACCTGGCGGGACTGTCGACCGGCGTCTACACCGACGCGCGCCAGCTCTCGAAGCTGTGGAAGGTGGAGCGCCGCTTCATGCCGACCATGGGCCGTGCGCAGGCCGAGGAATCGATGGCGCGCTGGGAGCGCGCGGTGCGCCAGGCGACCGCGACCTGAGCGCCCTCGGTTTCACCAGCCCCAGAGGGAGCGCTTCAGCACCCAGCCGGTGGTGCCGCCTTCGTGGCGCACCTTCACCCAGTCGCCGCGGCGCTCGAGGGTGCGCAGCACGTCGCCGTACACGGCCTTCTTCACGACCGGGCTGCGCGCGCCGGGTGCGCGGCGCAGTTGCGCGGTCTTCGCCTTCACGACGTGGTGCGGCGTCTTGCTCGTCATCGAACGGAAGACCCAGGCCTTGTCGTTCTCGAAGTCGGTGACGCGCAGCCAGTCGCCCTTGCGGCCGATCACGCGCAGCGGATAGCCCCGGCTCACCGTCCAGTGCGCCTCGGCACGCTGGCTGGGGGCGGTGCGCATGTTCAGCGTCTTGACCGCGACACTGACCATCTGCGGCTGCGCGGCAAAGGCGGACGGCAGCAGCATCCACGAGAAGAAGAAGGCGAGCAGGAGCGCGGGCAGTCGGCGGCTGAATCGGGCCATGGGGCGAGGGTTCCTTTCGAGAAGACACGGGAGGTCCGGCAAATGCCGGTCGAAGCCCCCTCTGGGACGCTGAGCGCCAATAAGTTCCGCGGGGATATCCCTGAGCCGCACTCCAAAGACCCCGCGGGGGTCGGGACACTGGCCGCGTCGCGGCAGGGTGCGGGGCAGAATTCGGCCGCCCTCGACTCCCCCGCGCCGCGCTTGACACATCCCGCCATCGACGCCCCGCGTCCTCCCTCCAGCGCCCTGCTGGCCTGCGGCGTGGTCGGCGCGACGCTGCTGGCGCTGATCGCCCTGGGCCACGACGGCCGCCGCATCGCCCAGCTCGCGGTGCTTGCCGCGCCGCCCGTGCTCTGGCTGCTGTGGCCGCTGCACAGCGCGCGCCTGCGGCGCTGGCGCACGGCGCTGGTGTGGCTCTGGGTCATGGGCTTCGGCCTGGACGCCGTGGTCCGCGCCTACCTGCTCGACACCTACCAGGCCGCGCCCGACAGCGCCATGGTGCTGGGCGCGGCGGCCAACACCAACGCACGAGAAAGCGCCGAGTACCTCAGCATGCACTGGCGCTCCGCCGTCGTCTGGTCCGCCGCGCTCGTGGCGGCAGGCGTGCTGGCAGGCCTGTTCGCGCGGCGCGGCGCCACGGCGCCACGTGCACGTCGGCCGTTCTGGGCGCGCTCGCTGCTGCTGCTGATCCTGCTCGCGGCCTGCGTGGCCTATGTGAGCAAGCCCTGGCGCCGGCTGCACCCGGTCGTCTTCTGGACCCAGTGGTCGCAGTCGCTGCAGGACCAGCGCGCCGCCTGGGCCGGCCAGGAAAAAACCCGCGATGCACAGATGGCCCAGGCGCGGCAGATCGCACCGGTGTTCTCGCGCGAAGGGCCGTCGACGGTGGTGCTCGTCATCACCGACAGCATCAACCGCGACAACATGGGCCTGTACGGCTACGGCCGCCCGACCACGCCGCGCCTGCAGGCGCACAAGGCCCAGGAAGGCGACCGCATGGCCGTGCTGCGCAACGCATGGTCGGTCGACGCAAGCACCCTGCCCGCGCTGCGCAACATGTTCCATTTCGGGCAGCCGGCCAACGGGAACAGAGGGAACGGCGAGAGCCCGCCCCACCTGCTGGCCCTGGCGCGCGCCGCCGGCTACAAGGTCTGGTGGATCAGCAACCACGACGACCTGGCCATCGAGCAGGAGCACGCGCGCTATGCCGACGTGGTCGACATGGTGAACCGCACGCCGGGCCGCGCCAGCGCCTCGCTCGACGGCGAGATCCTCGACTGCGTGCAGGAAGCCTTCGCCGACACCAGCACCGAGCGCAAGCTCATCGTGGTCCACCTGATGGGCGCGCACCCGCACTACAGCCTGCGCTTTCCCGAGAACGCCAACCCCTTCGACGACAGCGTCGACGCGGTCGAGAACGGCCTCGTGAAGGACGGCCGCTCGGCCTGGGTGCGCCACTTCCGCCAGGAGTACGACGCGGCCCTGCTGTACCACGACTTCGTGGTGTCGGAACTGCTGCAGCAGACCCGCAGCACCGGCAAGCCGGACGACTACCGCGCCTGGATGTACCTGTCGGATCACGGCCAGGAAGTCGGCCACGGCAGCGACCGCGCAGGCCACAGCCCCGCGACCGCCTCGGGCTACCGCATCCCGGCCGTCGTCTGGCGCAACCGCGAGCCGCTGCCCACCGGCGCCGCCACGCAGCAGCCCTTTCGCGCGGACTGGGCCGGCTGGAGCCTGATGGACCTGCTGGGCATCCGCTGGAGCGGACAGAAGGCCGAGCGCAATGTGCTGGGCGACAGCTACCAGTGGCAGGCGCCGGAGATTCCGGTGGTGGTGGAGTCGTTCTCGAAGTAGCGGGAAGTCAGCGATCGGCCACCGGCCGCACCGCGTGGGTGGCCTCGGCCGCCTCATTCTGGCCGATCCATGCATTGCTGAAGTCCACGGCATAGAAGTGCTGCGCGGCCTCGCTGCCCGAGCCCGACCAGAACTTGCGCAGCGGCGTATCGGGAAAGCGCGCGCTGTCGATGGTAGGAACGGAGGTTTCGCGGGCGCACCACCGGGGCACGGTGACGGGCTCCCGCTCGGGACTCAGCTCGAGCGTGAAGGTCTCGTCGACCAGGCCATGGTCGCAACGCCGCAGCGCCGCCAGCTCCACGATGGTCGGCAGCCGCCATTGCGAGATGCCCTCATGGCCCTTGGCGTTGAGTGCCTGCACGCGCTCCTGCGCGTCCATCAAGCTCAGGGCTTCGGCCTCGCCGACGCAACGGCCACCTTGCCAGGTCTGCCCCAGGGCGCAGCGCAGCCAGCGCAATCCGGTGGCGGCATCGACGACGACGGCCGTCGACGCCTGGGGCGAGGAGGCTTGTTTTGTCGGCGGTGCGGACTGGTCGCAGCCGGCGAGCAGCACTGCGGCCGCCCAGGCGGCGGCCCTCCACTTGCCATTGCAGGCAAGCGTTGATTTCTTCTTCATGGAAACTCCCTGCGGTCAGCAACTTGGATCGAGATCGAACTCGAATGCTACCGCCGGGTGCGCGAGGTCCCGGGGCCGGCCCGGGCCCGCAGGACGTCGATTCGATGCGTCGTCAGTGCGCCGGCACCAGGAAGTCCTGGCTGATGCGCCCGCCCAGCTCGTTCACCCGGTCGAGGAACTGCGTGAGGTAGGCGTGCAAACCCGTCGCCAGGATCTCGTCGACGCGTGCGTACTGCAGGTCGGCCAGCAGCTTGCCGGCGCGGCGCTGGGTTTCGGCGCTCTGCTCGTTCTGCACTTTGGCGAGGTTGTTGACCACCTCGACCAGGCTGGCGTGCAGCGAGCGCGGCATGTCGGCGCGAAGAATGAGCAGCTCGGCCACGCGCTCGGGCTTGATCACGTCGCGGTACACCTTGCGGTAGACCTCGAAGGCCGAGACGCTGCGCAGGATCGCGCTCCAGTGATAGAAGTCGTACTCCTGGTCTTCCTCGGTGGCGGCGCCGAAGAACTCGCTGTTGAGCGCGTGGAACTTCACATCGACCAGGCGCGCCGTATTGTCGGCACGCTCCAAAAAGGTGCCAAGGCGCGAGAAGTAGAACGCCTCATCCTGGAGCATGGTGCCCAGCGTGACGCCGCGCGACAGGTGCGAGCGGAACTTGACCCACTCGAAGAACTGGCCCGGGTCGCGCTCGAAATCGCCGGCGCGCAGCATGCGGTTCACTTCGAGCCAGGTGGTGTTCTGCGTTTCCCAGGCCTCGGTGGTGAGCGCGCCGCGCACGGCACGCGCGTTCTCGCGCGCGGCCTTCAGGCAGGAGACGATCGACGACGGATTGCTCTCGTCCTTGACCATGAACTCCATGACTTCGTTGGGCGTGATCTGGTCGTACTTCTTGCTGTACCAGGGCAGCAATTCGCTGATCGAGAGCACGCCCTGCCAGCCGTACTTGGCGACCTCGGCCGACTGCGGCAGCAGCGAGGTCTGGTAGTTGACGTCGAGCATGCGCGCCGTGTTCTCGGCGCGCTCGGTGTAGCGCGACATCCAGTAGAGGTGGTCTGCGGTGCGGGACAGCATCGTTTGTGCTCCTACTGCGATTGGCTTTGCGACTGCGTGGCCGCCTTCGGCTTGGCCGTGCGGTCCGCTTCGAGAATCCAGGTGTCCTTGGTGCCGCCGCCTTGCGACGAGTTGACCACCAGCGACCCTTCTTTCAGTGCCACGCGCGTGAGGCCGCCGGGCACCATCTGCACTTCGCTGCCCGAGAGCACGAAGGGGCGCAGGTCGATGTGGCGCGGCGCGATGCCGGCGTCGACGAAGGTCGGCGAGGTCGACAGGCTCAGCGTGGGCTGGGCGATGTAGCCGTCGGGCTTGGCGATGACGGCCTTCTTGAAGTCTTCGATCTCCGCCTGCGTGGCAGCAGGGCCGATGAGCATGCCGTAGCCGCCGGCGCCGTGCACCTCCTTGACGACCAGGTCCTTCATGTTGTCGAGCGTGTACTGCAGCTCGTCCTTGTTCCGGCACATGTAGGTGGGCACGTTCTTCAGGATCGGCTTCTCGCCGAGGTAGAACTCGACCATCTTCGGCACGTAGGGGTAGATCGACTTGTCGTCGGCCACGCCGGTGCCCACGGCATTGCAGATGACGACGTTGCCCTGGCGGTAGGCGCGCATGAGGCCCGCGCAGCCGAGGGTGGAGGTCGGGCGGAACACCTCGGGGTCGAGGAAGTCGTCGTCGACGCGGCGGTAGATCACGTCGACCCGCACCGGGCCGCGCGTGGTGCGCATGTAGACGAAGTCGTCCTTGACGAACAGGTCTTGCCCCTCGACCAGCTCCACGCCCATCTGCTGGGCCAGGAAGGCGTGCTCGAAGTAGGCGCTGTTGTACATGCCGGGCGTGAGCACCACCACCGTGGGCTCGGCCGTGGCCGGCGGCGCGCTGGCGCGCAGGGTTTCGAGCAGCAGGTCGGGGTAGTGGGCGACCGGCGCGATGCGGTTCTGGTTGAAGAGCTCCGGGAACAGCCGCATCATCATCTTGCGGTTCTCGAGCATGTAGCTCACGCCGCTGGGCACGCGCAGGTTGTCTTCGAGCACGTAGTACTCGCCGTTGCCCTGGGCATCGGGGGCGCGCACGATGTCGATGCCCGAGATGTTCGAGTAGACGTTGTGCGGCACGTTCACGCCCATCATCTCGGGGCGGAACTGGGCGTTGTTCAGGATCTGCTCGGCCGGGATGATGCCGGCCTTGATGATTTCCTGGTCGTGGTACACGTCGTACAGGAAGCGGTTGAGCGCCGTGACACGCTGCACCAGCCCCTTTTCCATGCTCTCCCACTCGTGGGAGGGAATGATCCGGGGCAGCAGGTCGAACGGGATCAGCCGCTCGGTGCCGGAGCCGTCCTCGTCCTTGGCGCCGTACACCGCGAAGGTGATGCCGACCCGGCGGAAAATCATTTCCGCCTCTTCACGCCGCGATCGCATCACCTCACCGGGTTGCTTCGCAAGCCATTGGTCGTAGCGCTTGTAGTGCTGTCGGATTGCAGCGCCCGCATAGGGGAGCTGCTCATACATCTCGTCGAATTTGTGCATGGAACGACCAATCTCCTTGAGCCATAGCTTAGCAAGTTCGAGGCCAGTAGAAGCCCTAGGTTTGGGCCCGATGCGAGGGCATTTCGCGTTTCGGACCTTCATGGCATGCGGTGACGCCAGTAGCGCAGGTCGTGCGCGCGTTCACACTTCAGCTCGGCGGGCAGCTGGCTTGCCCAGTGGGCGGCGCCGCAGCGCGGGCTGTCGACCACCTGAACGCCGCGTTCGACGTAGCGCGCCACCACCTCGGGCGCGGGGTGGCCGAAGCGGCTGCGGTAGCCGGCCTGCACGAGCGCGATGCGCGGGCGCACGGCGTCCAGGAAAACCTCGCTCGACGAGGTCTTGCTGCCATGGTGCGGCACCAGCAGCACGTCGGCCGCAAGCCCAGGCGTTCGCGACACCAGCGCGGCCTCCTGCAGGCGCTCGATGTCGCCGGCCAGCAGCACCGTGGCGCGGCCGTTGCCGATGCGCAGCACGCACGACACGGCGTTGGGCCGCGTGAAGCCGAGGTAGTCGCTGTCATAGGGAAACAGCACCTCGAAGTCGACGCCGTCCCAGGTCCAGCGCTGCCCGGCCTCGCAGCGGCGCGCGGGGCGCAGCGCCTGCAGCGGGTGCCCGGCCTCGATGGAGCTCAGCAGTGCCGCCTGCGGCTGCATGGCGAGCACGGCGGGTGCGCCGCCGGTGTGGTCGATGTCGCGGTGGCTCAGCAACAGCAGGTCGAGCCGTTCGCCGCGTGCGCGCAGCAGCGGCACGAGCACGCGGTGGCCCGCGTCGCTGTCGAGCCCGTAGCGCGGGCCGGCGTCGTACAGCAGGCTGTGCGTGGCGGTGCGCACGAGCACCGCGTTGCCCTGCCCGATGTCGGCGGCGAGCAGGTCGAACTCACCCACCGCAGGTCGCGCCGGCTGCCACAGCAGCACCGGCAACAGCAGCGGCAGGCCAAGCGCGCGCACCGACCACGGCAGGCGCATCGCCAGCAGCACGCCGCCCGCCACGCCGCTTGCGGCCAGCCACGGCGGCGGCGCGGCCATCGACAGCGTGGCGAACGGCAGGCCGGCGAGCGCCTGCAGCAGCAGCGCGAACAGCTTCACCGCCCCGGCGGCCACGTCCCACAGCGGCGGCACCGCCACGCCGAGCATCGCCAGCGGCGTGATCACCAGCGTCACCCACGGGATCGCAAGCGCATTGGCCACCAGCCCGACCGCCGACACCTGCTGGAACAGCAGCAGGCTCAGCGGCGTGAGCGCCAGCGTGATCGTCCATTGCTCGCGAAAGAAGCGGCCCAGGCGCGTGAGCGCCCCCACCCGCCCCTCGCCCGGCACCGCCGTGGCGGAGGCGAACAGCACCGCCACCGCCACGAAGCTGAGCCAGAAGCCGGCCTGCAGCAGCGCCCACGGGTCGGCGGCCACCACGACCGCCGCCGTCAGCAGCCAGACGTGCGGCCATGGCCAGCGCCGACCGGTCAGGCGCAGCAGCGCCACGGCCGCGAGCATCCAGACCGTGCGCTGCGAGGGCACGCCCCAGCCGCTGAAGAGCGCATAGAGCGCGGCCAGCAGCACGCCGCCGGCGAGCGCGGCCTGTTGCGCGGGCAGCCGCAGCATGAGCCGGCTGCTGCGCCGCCAGAGCGCGCCCACGACATGCGCCGCGAACCACGCGAACAAAGTGATGTGCAGGCCCGAGATCGACATCAGGTGGGCGACGCCGGTGGCACGGAACACGTCCCAGTCGGCACGGTCGATGGCGCCCTGGTCGCCGGTGACGAGCGCGGCGATCACGCCGGCCTGACGCCGATCGTCCACGCGGGCGAAGACGGCATCGCGCACGGCTTCGCGCGCCCGCTCGATCGGGTGCCGCCATGTGGTGCCCAGCAGGCGCGGCGCGGGGTCGCGCGCCCCGGCCCGCACATGGCCTTGGGCATGCACGCCCTGCTCCCACGCCCACAGTTCGCTGTCGAAGCCATGCGGATTGAGGTTGCCGTGCGGCGCGCGCAGGCGCACGGTCAGTTGCCAGCGCTGGCCGGCATGCACCTCGCCCACGGTGCGTGCGACGGACGCACGCCGCTCGGCGGGTTGCTCCCACATCCCGCCGTAGTCGCCGTACCAGGCGAGTGCGATGCGTGGCGGCACCGTCGGCGGTGCCTGATCGCGCGAGGCCTCGGCCCACTGCGCCGTCTCCACATCGAAACGGAAGCGCGTTCCGATCTCGCCGGGCTGCGGCATCTGCGAGACCACGCCCGTGAGCCGCAGGTCGCGTCCTTCGAGCTGCGGCTCCAGCGCCCCTTGCGCGTAGGCCGTGGCGCGCCATCCGGCGAGCCCCGCGCCGGCCATCGCGCCGCAGGCCAGCGACAGCACGAGCACCGCCCACCGACGCCCACGCCACCGCCACAGCAGCCATCCGCCACCGAGCCCCGCCAGCAGCAACGCGACGTAGACACCCGCCGCCCACAGCAGCGGCTGGCGCAGCTGCACCGCCGCGCCGAGCAGCGTGCCGCCCAGCGCAACGAAGGCCCCCGACCCACCCGCGACAGCCTCGGACGCACGCCGCGACTGCCCTCCCGACACCCCGGAATCCATGATGCAAACCCTCCCCCAACCCACGCTCGATGGCGCGTTAATTGCTTGGCAACTGGGCTAGTATGCGTCTCACCAGAGACATCTTTTCGATGCAACCTCGCTGCACTGCACGCCCCTACGCATGTCCATCCACGCCGCACTCCACCACGTCACCCACTACACATACGACCGCCTGGTGCAGTTGGGCCCGCAAGTCGTGCGACTGCGCCCCGCGCCCCATTGCCGCAGCAATGTGATCTCGTACTCGCTGCGGGTCGAACCGGCCGAGCACTTCGTCAACTGGATGCAGGACCCGTTCGCCAACTACCAGGCGCGGCTCGTGTTTCCCGAGAAGACGCGCGAGTTCAAGGTCACGGTCGACCTCGTGGTCGAGATGGCGGTCTACAACCCCTTCGACTTCTTCCTGGAGCCGCAGGCCGAGAACTTCCCCTTCAAGTACACGGCCTCGCAGGCCGAAGAGCTGGCGCCCTACCTCGTCACCGAGAAGCCCACGCCGCTGCTGCAGGCCTACCTCGACAAGATCGAGCGCAAGGAACAGCGCACCATCGACTTCCTGGTCGGCATCAACCAGCAGGTGCAGAAGGACGTCAGCTACCTCATCCGCATGGAGCCCGGCGTGCAGACGCCGGAAGAAACGCTGAGCAACGGCAGCGGCTCCTGCCGCGACTCGGGCTGGCTGCTGGTGCAGCTGCTGCGCCACTGCGGCCTGGCCGCGCGCTTCGTGTCGGGCTACCTGATCCAGCTCACGCCCGACGTGAAGGCCCTCGACGGCCCCAGCGGCACCACGGTCGACTTCACCGACCTGCACGCCTGGTGCGAGGTGTTCCTGCCGGGCGCCGGCTGGATCGGCCTCGATGCCACCTCGGGCCTGCTGGCCGGCGAAGGCCACATTCCACTCGCCTGCACGCCCACGCCGTCGAGCGCCGCGCCCATCGAAGGCGGCGTCGACGAGTCCGAGGTCGAGTTCAGCCACGAGATGAAGGTCACGCGCATCTACGAATCGCCGCGCGTCACCAAGCCCTACACCGAAGAACAATGGGCCGAGGTGCTCGCGCTCGGCGACGCGGTCGATGCGCGCCTCGTGGCCGGCGACGTGCGCCTGACCATGGGCGGCGAGCCCACCTACGTGGCCACCAGCGACCGCGACGCGCCCGAATGGAACACCGACGCGCTCGGCCCCACCAAGCGCGGCTACGCCACCGAGCTCGTGCACAAGCTGCGCGCCGAGTACGGCCAGGGCGGCTTCCTGCATTTCGGCCAGGGCAAGTGGTACCCGGGCGAGCAGCTGCCGCGCTGGGCGCTGTCGATCTTCTGGCGCGCCGACGGCCAGACGCTGTGGCACGACCCCGAGCTGTTCGCCGACGAGCGCTTTCCCACGCACTACACGAGCGAGGACGCGCGCCGCTTCACCACCGTGCTGGCGCACAAGCTGGGCCTCACCGAGCGCTACATCCAGGCCGGCTACGAGGACACCTACTACTACCTCTGGCGCGAACGCCGCCTGCCGGTGAACGTCGACCCCTTCGACTCCAAGCTGGACGACGAACTCGAACGCGTGCGCCTGCGCCGCGTGTTCACGCAGAAGCTCGACGCGGTGATCGGCTACATGCTGCCCATCGAGCCCGGCAACGCCAACAGCGACACGCCCGCGCTCGCCGGCCCCGGCTGGAAGACCGGCCCCTGGTTCCTGCGCGACGACCGCCTGTTCCTGATCCCGGGCGATTCGCCCATGGGCTACCGCCTGCCGCTCGACTCGCAGCCGTGGGCCAGCAAGGGCGACTACCCCTACCTCATCGAGCGCGACCCGACCGCGCCGCGCGCCGCATTGCCCAGCGCGTCCGACTACCGCGCACGCTATGCCACCGCCACCCCGGTGGCCGGCGCCGACCTGGGCGAGGTGCCCTACACCTTCGGCACGCCGCCCGTGGTGGCCGCGTCGCTGCGCATGCAAAGCCCCGGCGATGCGGCGAAGGGCGATGCAGCAGCTGCTGCGGATGCCGCCACACCCGCCACGCGCCAGCCGCTGCGCGGCGAATCGGCCCACTGGGTCACGCGCACCGCGCTGTGCGTCGAGGTGCGCGACCCGCGCCGCGCCAACGGCCCCGCGGCCGAGAAGAAAGGCAGCGCCTCGGGTGTGCTCTACGTCTTCATGCCGCCACTGGCGCGCCTGGAGGACTACCTCGACCTCGTCGCCGCCGTCGAAGCCACCGCGCAACAACTGGGCGTGCGCATCGTGATGGAAGGCTATCCGCCGCCGCGCGATCCGCGCCTGAAGATGCTGGCCGTGACACCCGACCCGGGCGTGATCGAAGTCAACATCCACCCGGCCCACAACTGGAAGGAACTCGTCGACCACACCGAGTTCCTCTACAACGCCGCGTTCGAGACGCGCCTGTCGGCCGAGAAGTTCATGACCGACGGCCGCCACACCGGCACCGGCGGCGGCAACCACTTCGTGATGGGCGGCGCCACGCCGGCCGACAGCCCGTTCCTGCGCCGGCCCGAACTGCTGGCCAGCCTGCTGCTGTACTGGCACAACCACCCGTCGCTGAGCTACCTGTTCTCGGGCATGTTCATCGGCCCGACCAGCCAGGCGCCGCGCGTGGACGAAGCGCGCAACGACCAGGTCTACGAGCTGGAAATCGCGTTGAAGGAGATCGCCAAGAACCGCGAGATCTACGGACAGAACATGCCTGCGTGGCTGGTCGACCGCACGCTGCGCAACATCCTGATCGACGTGTCGGGCAACACGCACCGCAGCGAGTTCTGCATCGACAAGCTCTACTCGCCCGACTCCAGCACCGGCCGCCTCGGCCTCCTGGAACTGCGCGCCTTCGAGATGCCGCCGCATGCGCGCATGAGCATCGCGCAGCAGCTGCTGATCCGCGCGCTGGTCGCCCGCTTCTGGGACGCGCCCTACCAGGCGCCCGTGACCCGCTGGGGCACCGAGCTGCACGACCGCTTCCTGCTGCCGACCTTCGTCAAGATGGACTTCGACGACGTCATCAGCGAGATGCGCCAGGCCGGCTTTGCCTTCGATGCCGACTGGTTCGCGCCGCACTTCGAGTTCCGCTTCCCGCTCGTGGGCCAGATGCAGTCGATGGGCGTGGAGCTGTCGCTGCGCAACGCGCTGGAGCCCTGGCATGTGATGGGCGAGGAAGGCTCGGCCGGCGGTACGGTGCGCTATGTCGACTCGTCGCTGGAGCGCATCGAGGTGCGCGTGACCGGCCTGAACGAAAGCCGCCACGTCGTCACCGTCAACGGCAAGGTGCTGCCGCTGCAGCCCACGGGCGTCACCGGCGAGTTCGTGGCCGGCGTGCGCTACAAGGCCTGGAACCCGCCCTCGGCGCTGCACCCGAGCATCCCGGCCCACGCACCGCTGACCTTCGACCTCGTCGACACCTGGATGAAGCGCTCGCTGGGCGGCTGCCAGTACTTCGTCGCCCACCCGGGCGGTCGCAACTACGACACCTTCCCCGTCAACGCCTACGAGGCCGAGAGCCGCCGCCATTCGCGCTTCACGCGCACCGGCCACACGCCGGGCCTGCTGCGCACGCCGCCGGCCACCATCGAGCTGCCGGGCAGCCGGGAGTTTCCGTTCACGCTGGACCTGCGGCGCTGAGGGACGAGGTGGGCTCTGTTCGCGCGGGGCGCTTATTGCTTGCCGCGCGCCTTCGGAGCCTTCTTCTCATCGGGCGTCACAAAGCCGATGGGCCGCTTGGGCGGATCGGGTGGCGTCGTCAGCGCCTTGATGGCATCGAAGACCTGGCGCAACTGGTTGCGCGTGTTGCTGCTGAACGATTCCTGCCGCATGTCGATCAGCTCGGTCTTTTCTTCCAGCTCGCTCAAGCGCCTGGCCAGGTCCTGGTGCGTCGTGACCAGCGCCCGTACCCGCACGAAGGTGCGCATGATCTCGATGTTGACCGCAATGGCGCGCGGGCTGCCGAGCACCGAGGACAGCATCGCCACGCCCTGCTCGGTGAACACGTAGGGTGCCGTGCGTCGGCCGCCGCGGCCGGTGTTTGAGGTCACAGTTTGTGACCTCAAAGCCGCCCACTCCTCAGGCGAAAGCTGGAACATGAAATCGGACGGGAAGCGCTCGGCATTGCGCTTGACCGCCTGCACCAGCACCTTGGTCTGCACGTCGTAGAGCACCGCCAGATCGGAATCCAGCATCACGCGCTGCTCTCGCAATGACAGGATGCGGCTCTCGATATGTGGTTGCAGCGGTGAGTTGGGGGATGCCGCGCTCATGTGAAGAGATGAATTGGTTTTTTTTGATTATGGCTACCGCTGTTCATATACGGACCTTCGACGCCTTCATTTCGCCTCGCGAGACGGTGCGCGGAGGCCCCGGTGACGGTGATGTGACAATCTCCCCCCTGTGGAACCCCTGAACGAATCCCTGTTCGACGCCCAGGCCCCGGAGCATCCGGCGGCGCTGGCGTCTTCGCTCGCGCCGGCGGCCCTGCCTGGGCATTTCGACGAATTGCGGGGACAGGCGACGCCCGCGGCGCCCTCGCGGCCGGTGTCGGGCGCAGCCCCGACTCCCGCCGCGGCCCCGCTGTTGTACGACGCCGCCGAGGAGCGCCCGGCTCCGTCGCAATCGCAATCGCAATCGCAATCGCAATCCCAGTCACAGTCACAGTCACAGTCCTCCTCGCAATCACAGGCACAGGAACCTTCACCCTCCAGCGAGCAGCCCCCGCTCACCCCCGCCTGGCACGCCTTCTTCGAACAGCTCGGCCCTGGCGGCTTCAACGACCTGCCCCGCCGCGCGGTCAGCCTCGAGCGGCAGATCCGTGACAACGGCGTCACCTACAACGTGTACGCCGACGCCAACGGCCCGCAGCGGCCGTGGTCGCTCGACCTGTTCCCGCTGATCGTCTCGCCCGAGAGCTGGGCCCAGATCGAGGCCGGCGTGCAGCAGCGCGTGCGCGTGCTCGACCGCGTGATGGCCGACGCCTACGGCCCGCAACAGCTGCTGGCCGAAGGCCTGCTGCCGCCGGCGCTGGTGCGCGGCCACCCCGGCTACCTGCGCGCGCTGCACGGCGTGAAGCCGGCAGGCGACACCTGGCTGCACATCGCCGCCTTCGACCTCGCACGCGGCCCCGACGGCAACTGGTGGGTGGTCTCGCAGCGCACGCAGGCGCCTTCGGGTTTGGGCTACCTGCTGGAGAACCGCCTCGCGATCACGCGGCAGTTTCCGCAGGCCTTCGAGGCGCTGCAGGTGCAGCGGCTGGCCGCCACCTACAGCGCCATGATGGAAGGCCTGCAGCGCATGTGCCCCTCGGGCTCGCCGCCGCACATCGCGCTGCTCACGCCGGGCCCGTACAACGAGACCTACTTCGAGCACGCCTACCTGGCGCGGTATCTGGGCCTGACGCTGGTCGAGGGCAGCGACCTCACGGTGCGCGACCAGCGCCTGTACCTCAAGACGCTGCAGGGCCTGCGCCCGGTGCACGGCCTCATCAAGCGGCTCGACGACCAGTTCCTCGATCCGCTGGAGCTGCGCCCCGACTCCACGCTTGGCGTGCCCGGCCTGCTGCAGGCGATCCGCGCGGGCAACCTGCTGGTGGCCAACATGCCGGGCTCGGCCTTCCTCGAATCGCCGGCGCTGCTGGGCTTCCTGCCCGGGCTGGCGCTGCGGCTCATCGGCGAGAAGCTCAAGCTGCCGGCGCTGCCGACCTGGTGGTGCGGCGAACGCGCCTCGCTCGAGGCCGTGCTGCCGCAGCTGGGCGAGAGCGCCATCAAGCCGACCTACCCCGGCTTCCAGGGGCGCTCCAGTTTCGACGCCGTGTTCGGCAGCCAGCTCAGCCGCCGTGAAATCGACGAATGGGCCGGCCGCATCGTGCGCGAGGGCGACGTCCACACGGTGCAGGGCTACCTGCCGCTGTCGCAGATGCCGACCTGGGCCAGCGACCTCGGCCCCGGCCACATCGCACCGCGCGCGCTGATGCTGCGCGTGTTCGCGGTGAGCGACGGCCCGCAGTCGTGGCGCGTGCTGCCCGGCGGCCTGGCGCGCCTGGCGGGCCCCGATGCGCAGATCGCCTCGATGCAGCGCGGCGGCAGCAGCGCCGACGTCTGGGTGCAGACGCACGGCGAGGTCGACCGCACCACGCTGCTGCAGCCGCACGCCACGCCGGCCTCGCTCGCGCGGCACCGCGCGCCGGTCACCAGTCGCGCGGCCGAGAACATGTTCTGGCTCGGCCGCTACACCGAGCGCGCCGAGAACGCGGTGCGCCTGGCGCGCCTCACGCTCAATCTGCTGGGCAGTGAAGACCAGTCCTCGCGTCCGCTGCTCGAATGGCTGCACCGCATGGCGGTGCGCAATGCGCTCGTGCCCGCCGAAGCGCCGAGCGCGCCGCAGTCACGCCGCGTGTTCGAACGCGCGTTGATCGCCGAGTTGGGCGACGTCGACAACGGTGGCAGCGTCGGCTACAGCCTGCGCAGCATCCGGCAGGCCGCGGCGGCCGTGCGCGAACGGCTGTCGCAGGACAACTGGAACCAGATCGTGCGCGCCGAAAGCGACTTTTTGCGGCGCGCGGCCGAGCAGGCCGGCGAAGGCAGCTTTGCCGCCAGCGCCGCCCTGCGCGCACTCGAATCCGCCAGCACCGCGCTGGCCGCCATGACCGGCGCGCAGACCGACCGCATGACGCGCGACGACGCCTGGCGGCTGCTGTCGATCGGCCGCCACATCGAGCGGCTGGGCTTTCTCTCGAGCGCGCTCGAGGCCGGCTTCGCCAACGGCGCCGTGCACGAGGTGAGCGGCTTCGAGGCGATGGTGGCGCTGTTCGACAGCACCATCACCTTCCATGCCCGCTACCAGCAGCGCCGCGACGTCGCCACGCTGGTCGACCTGCTGGTGCTCGACGCCGAGAACCCGCGTTCGCTGGCCTGGGTCACGCAGACGCTGCGCGGGCGCATCGCGCGGCTCGCGGGCAGCGCGCCGGGCAAGCTCACGGCCCTGTCGTACGAGCTGCCCGACCCGGCCACCTGGACGCTCGAACACCTGTGCGCGGCCGGCCCCGGCGCCGACTACCCCGCGCTGGTCGAACTGCTCGCCACCTGCGAGACGGCGGCGTACCACGTGTCGGACGCCATCGGCACGCGCTACTTCACGCTCACCTCGGAATCGCTGCGCTCAGTGGGCGCCTGATTCCACAGATACACACAACGATATTTCGAAGGAGGCATTTCCATGTCCGGCATCGCCCTCAACCGCCGTCTCACACTGACCGCCGCCAGCCTCCTGGTCGGCCTCGCGCTCGCCGGCTGCGGCAAGCAGGAACCCGCCGCGCCCGCGGCCGCTTCGGCACCGCCGCCCGCCGCCGCACCGCGCGTGCTGGTCGTGGGCACCGACGCGGCCTACACGCCCTTCGAATCGCAGAACGAAAAGGGCGAGGTCGTGGGCTTCGACATCGACGTGGTGAAGGCCGTCGCGCAGAAGGCCGGCATCGAGGTGAAGTTCGTCAACACGCCGTGGGAAGGCATCTTCAACACGCTCGAGCTGGGCGACCGCGACCTGCTGGTGTCGGCCATCACCATCACGCCCGAGCGCCGCCAGACGATGGACTTCTCGCAGCCCTACTTCGAGGCCCGCCAGCTCATCGCGGTGAAGAGCGACTCGACGGTCGCGAAGTTCGACGACATCAAGAAGCTCAAGGTCGGCGTGCAGAACGGCACCACCGGCGACGAGGTGGTGGGCAAGCTGCTGGGCAAGTCGAGCACCGACATCAAGCGTTTCGAATCGACGCCGCTGGCGCTCAAGGAACTCGAAGCCGGCGGCGTACAGGCCGTGGTGGCCGACAACGGCGTGGTGGCCCACTACCTGGCCAACAACCCGGGCGGCGGCTTCAAGACCGTGAGCGACGCCGGCTTCTCGACCGAGCAGTACGGCATCGCCGTGAAGAAGGGCAATGCCGAGCTGCTGGCGAAGATCGACAAGGGCCTGGCCGACATCAAGGCCGACGGCACCTACGCGAAGATCTACGCCTCGCACTTCGGCGCCGAGTCCAAGTAAACAGCGGGCCGCGCCATGCTGCTGCACGTCACCCACGAAACGCGCTACGCGTACGCGCCGGCGGTCGAGACGGCGCAGCACCTGGCGCACCTGCGCCCGCTGGCCACCGCCTCGCAGGAGCTCGTGAGCCACCAGCTCACGATCGACCCCGCGCCCGCGCAGCGCAACGAGGTGCCCGACCTGTACGGCAACACGCGCGCCTTCTTCGCGCTCGAGACCACGCACGACCACCTCATCGTCACGGCCGAGAGCGTGGTGAAAACGTCGGAGCCCGTGCTCTCTCCCGCCGTGGCGCGCGAGCTGCCCTGGGAGGCCGTGCGCGAGCGCTTCCGCTTTCGCAAGGACGCACCGTTCGACCCCGCCTCGGAGTTCGTGTTTCCCTCGCCGTACGTGCCGCGCCACGACGACTTCGTGGCCTACGCGCGCGCCAGCTTCGTGCCCGAACGTCCCACCTTCGACGTGGCAATGGACCTCACCGAGCGCATGTACCGCGACTTCGCCTACGACGCCGACAGCACCGAGATCAACACCCCCGCCGTCGAGGCCTTGGCGCAGCGCAAGGGCGTGTGCCAGGACTTCGCCCACATCCTCATCGCGTGCTTTCGCGCCATGGGCCTGCCGGCGCGCTACGTGAGCGGCTACCTGCTCACGCAGCCCCCGCCGGGCCAGCCGCGCCTGGTGGGCGCCGACGCCTCGCATGCGTGGGTGTCGGTGTATCTGCCCGGCGAGGGCGAAGGCCCCGAGAGCGTGGGTGGCTGGGCCGACTTCGACCCCACCAACGGCCGCCAGCCCGGCGAGGACTACGTCACGCTCGCCATCGGGCGCGACTACTCCGACGTCTCGCCGATGCGCGGCGTGCTGCATGGCGGCGCGCGCCACACGCTGCATGTCGGCGTGACCGTGCAACCCGTGGGGGAAGTGGTGCAGCTGCCGGCGTCGGCGGCGCAAACACAGACACAATCACCCCCGTCATCGTCATCATCATCCCCAGATCAGGAGTCTCCATGAGCGTTTACGACAAGCTTTCCAGCCTCGGCATTTCCCTGCCCCCGGTGTCCGCCCCCGCCGCTGCCTACGTGCCCTTCGTGCAGACCGGCAACCTCGTGTTCCTGTCGGGCCACATCGCCAAGAAGGACGGCAAGGTCTGGGTCGGCCAGCTCGGCGCCAACATCGGCACCGACGAGGGCAAGCAGGCCGCACGCGCCATCGCCATCGACCTGCTCGGCACGCTGCACGCGGCCGTGGGCGACCTCAACAAGGTCAAGCGCATCGTCAAGGTGATGAGCCTCGTGAACTCGGTCGGCACCTTCACCGAGCAACACCTGGTGACCAACGGCGCCAGCGAGTTCTTCGCCGAAGTGTTCGGCCCCGAAAAGGGCGCGCATGCGCGCAGCGCCTTCGGCGTGGCGCAGATCCCGATGGGCGCTTGCGTCGAGATCGAGCTGATCGCAGAGATCGGCTGATCTTTCTCTTGGGCGGCTCCGTTCTTAGTGAATGAGCCGCCCTCCATTTCCGATCATCGAGAGCGTCACCGGATGCGGACGCACACCCGGATCGTCGCCACTCGACACCGGAATCCCCTCGATCTCCCGCCGCAGCATCAGCTTCATGGCGTCCTGCATCGAGCGGCGCGGTGAAGCGGCCAGCGCCGAGCGCGCCGCCTCCACCGTCACCATCGCCACCACGTACCCTTCCAGCGAAAAGTAGCTGAACTCGTCGCGGCCCATGTGGCTGCGCATGTCCTGCTGGTAGCGCTGCACCAGCGGCGAGGTCGCCAGCCGCGGGTTGGGCATGACCTGCGAGATCACGGTGCCGCGCGCCGCCGGCCCCACGCTCTTGGCGAGCACCTCGCCGTTGACGATCGAGAGCATGTACGGCGTCGGCCGTGCCACGCCGCTCTCCGCCGCCAGCCCCGACAGCAGCTTCACCCCGCACGGCGTCACGCACAGCGCGAACAGCGCATCGGGCTTCGCCGCGCGCACGCTCGCGGCCAGCGCGGCGCCGTCCATCTGCGCCAGCGCGATGCCCTGCTGCCCCACGAGTTCGATGCCCGCGCCGCGCAGCGCGATCTCGAGCGCGGCAAACGCATCGCGCCCCAGCCCGTCGTCCTGCCAGACCGCGAACACGCGCCGCTGCCGCACCGACACCGCCTGCGCAACCAGCTGGCGCACCTCGTCGGCGTAGCTTGCGCGCAGGTGGTAGATGAGCGCGCGCTGCGCGCCGTGCAGCGCCGAGGCGCCGGTCATCGCGCCGATCAGCGGCGTGCCCGCTTCGCGCATCGTCGGGTAGGCCGCGTCGATGTGCGAGGTGCCGGCCGACAGGCCCAGCGCGTCGACCTTGTCCTGCACCACCAGTTGCCGGATGTTCTGCGTGTGGCGCTCCACCGAGTAGCCGTCGTCCAGCGCGCGCCACACCAGCTTGTGGCGCCCGAGCAGGCCCTCGCGCTGCACGCGCGCCAGGTAGGCGTCGATGCCGTCCTTCACGTTGCGCCCGGCCTCGCCGAGCGGCCCGCTCAGCGGCAGCGACTGCCCCACCACGATCTCGTCGGCGCGGCCCGGCAGGCCCAGGCACAGGAGGAGCAAAGGCGCAAGCCAACGGTAGACCATCGTGGTGTTGTCCTTGCCAGCGTCGCCGGCCGTGGGGCAGCCTGAAGCAGGCGGGCCCCGATCTTGGCGGCGCACCGCACGCGGCGGCCATCGGACATTTCCGGCCGGCGCTACGGGGAACCCTGCTGCTCGCAAACCCTCGGGGGCGGCCGTGCGGCGCGGCCCGCGACCTATCATGCAGCGCGCCACCGCCCGCCCCCATGACAGCACCCGCCCGCGAGAGCCTGCAGGACATGCCCTTCGACACCATCGTCGAACAGGCGGTGGCGGGCATCTACGTGATCCAGGACGACCGCTTCGTCTACTGCAACGCGACCTGGGCCGCCATCGTGGGCTACACCGCCGAGGAAATGACCGGCATGTCGCTGGCCGAGATCGTGCCGCCCGACTTCGTGGAAGTCGTGCGCATCCGCATCCGCATCCGGCTGGCGGGCAATCCGCCGAGCATGCACTTCATCACGCGCGGCCTGCACCGCGACGGGCGCGTGCGCTTCGTCGAAGTCCACGGCTCGCGCATCGAGCACCGGGGCCGCCCGGCCGTGATGGGCGTGGGCGTGGACGTGACCGACCGCGTGCGCAACGAGGAAGAACGCCAGCGCTCGCGCGAGCAGCTGCAGGCCCTGGCGGCCTACACCGCCAACAAGCTCGAGGAGCAGCGGCTGGCGCTGTCGCGCGACGTGCACGACGTGCTCGGCGGCATGCTGACCTCGATCAAGATGGACGCCACGCGCATCCAGCGCCGCGCCGACAACCCCGAGGTGCAGGCGCTCACGCAGGGCCTGATCGCGCTCACGCAGCAGACCATCGACACGGTCAAGCAGATCTCGGAGGCGCTGCGCCCCAGCGCGCTCGACCACCTGGACCTGTCGGTGGCGCTGGCCCACGAGCTGCAGGCCTTCACGCGCCGCTCGGGCGTGCTGCATTCGCTGGACACCGACGCGCCCGCGCTGCGGCTCGCGCCCAAGCAGGCCACCGCGGTCTACCGCATCTTCCAGGAAGGCCTGACGAACGTCCTGCGCCACGCGAAGGCGCAGCGCGTGGAGGTGCGGCTGCGCGTGGACGGCGAACGCCTGCGGCTCGCGCTGCACGACGACGGCTGCGGCTTCGACGCCGATGCCCCCGAGGGCAGCGCGCTGGGCCTTCTGAGCATGCGCGAGCGCGCACGCGAGATCGGCGGCGAGCTGCACATCCACGCGGCGCCCGGCGCGGGCACGCGGCTGGCGCTGAGCGTGCCGCTGCCGCAGCCGGAGAGCGGCCCGGCATGATCGACATCCTGATGGTCGACGACCACACGATCTTCCGCTCGGGCCTGCAGCGGCTGCTGCTCGACGAGACCGACCTGCGCACCACGGCCGAGGCCGGCAACGGCGCCGAGGCGCTCGAGCTGGTGCGCCAGCGCCGCTTCGACGTGGTGCTGCTGGACATCAACATGGAAGGCCGCAACGGCCTGGAGGTGCTGGCCTCGATCCGCGCGCTGCAGCCCGCGCTGCCGGTGCTCATGCTGTCGATGTACGCCGAGGAACAGTACGCGCTGGTCGCCATCCAGGCCGGCGCGCGCGGCTACATCGCGAAAGACGCGGAGCCCGCCGAGCTGGTGCGCGCGATCCGCTGCGTGGCGGCCGGCGGCCAGTACCTGAGCGCGCGCGCCGCCTCGCAGGTCAGCGGCCAGCTCGAAGGCCGCGACGACCGCCCCGCGCACCAGCGGCTCACGGTGCGCGAGCACCAGATCATGCTCATGATGCTCAAGGGCCTGTCGCTCACCGCCATCGGCGACGAGATGCTCATCAGCGTGAAGACCGTGAGCACGCACCGCAGCAACATCCTCGACAAGCTGGGCGTGGCCAGCACGGCGGAGCTGGTGCTCTATGCCGTGCGCCACGGGATCATCCAGTAGCTCGCTTTTTTCAGGAACTCAGCGGGTGCCGCCGCGCAGCGGGTCGACGGACTCGGGCAGCGCGTTGAAATCGATCTGCTGGAACAGGAACTCGCGTTGCTGCGGCGACAGCAGCGAGTAGCGCGGCCAGAAGAACAGGTAGTCGTCGGCCGACATGCGCGGCTGGTTGTCGAAAACCATGCGCTTGCTGCACAGCAGGCACACGAAGTTGGTCCAGTTGTTCCAGGTCGTCTGCCCGTCGAACATGCGGCTCGGTGCGCCGTAGCGGGCAAAGCTCGCCGCGTGGCCGATGAACTTGTCCGACAGCGCCTTGCGGCTGCTTGCGTTCGCGCTGCTCCAGGCAAAGCGCATGAAGTTCGGCTCGTCGGTCACGAAGTTGCCGAACAGCGCCGCCACGTCGATGCCGTGGAACGCGCCAAAGGTGTCCTTCCAGGGCTGCGGCGTGTCGTCCCAGTTGTAGTTGTAGCGGTAGATGTCGCCGTTCTGCAGGCGCAGCACGCGGATCACGTTGTCGATCACGTTGTCCAGCGCGTAGCTGATCACTTCATGCGTCTGCGTGTAGATCGGCCGGAACTCGGGCTTGATCAGCTGGTTGAAGGTCACGCTGCCGGGCGCCGCGTAGTTGGTCAGGTTCCACAGCTCCTGCTGCGAGGGCTGGCCCATGCCGAACAGGAAGGCGAAGTACGAGCCCTCGTCGTGCGTGGAGCCGATCATCAGCGGCATCTTGTTGTAGTTGCCCGCGAGCAGACCGGGCAGCCCGCTCGCGCGGATCACGGTGCCGTCGGTGAAGTGGCCGGGCACCACGGGGCTGGGCGTGAACTTCATGATCTGCGCCGCGCTCGCACCGCGCAGCAAGGCGGCGATGTCGGACTGGCTCATGGTCAGGCGCTGCGCCGCGGCCTGCAGCGTGGTCGAGGCGCGGCCGGTGTCGACCAGCAGGTTGTCGATGAGCGAATCGGCCGCCAGCGTGCCCACCACCGGCGGATAGGCGTTGGGCACGCCCGACATGCACAGCGCGCGGTGGAACTTGCCGTCGGCCAGCGGCGACTGCAGCAGGCCCCAGGTGTTGATGCAGCCGGCCGACTGGCCCGCCACCGTCACCTGCCCCGGGTTGCCGCCGAAGGCGCGCGCGTTGGCCTTCACCCAGTCGAGCGCGCGCACGAGGTCCAGCGTGGTGAAGTTGCCCGAGTCGTCCAGCGCGTTGCCGGTCTTCATGGCCGGATGGTTCAGCCAGCCCAGCATGCCCATGCGGTACTGCACGGTGACCACCACCATGTTGGCCTTCTGCGCCAGGTAGGCGCCGTCATAGGCCGGCTCGCGCGCCGAGCCCTTGGTGTTGCTGCCGCCGTGGATCCAGAAGAACACCGGCAGGTTCTCGGCGCTGGAGTTCGGTCGCCACACGTTCAGGTACAGGCAGTCTTCGGTGCCCACGGGCTGGCCGAAGGTGGCCGGGTCGGGCTCGCCGAAGGGGTTGCCGACCTGCGCGCACATGCCGGCCAGCGTGGTCGCGGCGCGCGCGCCGCTCCACGGCTGCGGC
>NZ_BCUS01000056.1 GCF_001591345.1 Variovorax boronicumulans NBRC 103145
CTGGCGCTCGAAGTGGCCGCCGCGGCCATCGCGGGCGCCGACCGCCCCGCGGCCGACGTGCCCTGCGTGTTCACGTCGGCGCACGGCGACCTGTCGATCAACGACTACATGTGCAGCACGCTCGCGGGCGACCCGAAGATGCTGTCGCCCACCAAGTTCCACAACTCGGTGCACAACGCGGCCGTGGGCTACTGGACCATCGGCACCGGCTGCATGGCGGCCAGCAACGCCGTCTCGGCCTATGGCCACAGCTTTGCCGCCGGCCTGCTCGAAGCGGCCGTGCAGTGCGCGGCCGACCAGACGCCGGTGCTGCTGGTGGGCTACGACGCCCCCACGGTCGGCGCGCTGGCCTCGGTGACCGACAGCCGCGGCCTGCTGGCCGTGGCGCTGGTGATCGCGCCCGAGCGCACGGCCCGCACGGTGGCCAGCCTCGACTGGTCGCTGGTCGGCGATGCCGCCGGCACGGCAACGGCGCCGCGCTCGGCCGCCGCCGCCACGCTGAAGGACATCAACCCGATGGCCGACGCCCTGCCCCTGTTCGAGGCGCTGGCCCAGGCCCCGGGCAGCGCCGACGCGCCCATCGACCTGCCGCTGTCGGCCGCGCTGGCCCTGCGGCTGCGCCTGCAGGCCGCGGGCTGACCGGCCTGCGCCCGGGGGCGGCGGTGCGTGTTGACACACGCAACCGCGCCCCGGTACGTCATCATTGCCGCATGGCGCCCACGCAACCTGGGCGAGGCGCTATGTTTTTCGCAGCGATCCAGGTTGACAGGGCGATGCTGCGTTTACCCAACTTTACGGAGCGTTCAAGCCCGCTTGCTCCCGGTGAACGACCATGAAGCGCATGAGCACCCCCCAACTCCTGATGATCGAAGACGACGCCCGCCTGGCGCAGATGGTGGGCGAGTACCTGACGCAGTCGGGTTTCGCCTTCAACCACGCCGGCGACGGCGCCACCGGCCTGGAGCAGCTGCAGCAGCACGCGCCCGACCTGGTGATCCTCGACCTGATGCTGCCCGACACCGACGGGCTCGAGGTCTGCCGCCGCATCCGCGCCCTGCCCGGCCCGCTGGCCAAGGTGTCGGTGCTGATGCTCACGGCCAAGGGTGACCCCATGGACCGCATCATCGGCCTGGAGATCGGCGCCGACGACTACCTGCCCAAGCCCTTCGAGCCGCGCGAGCTGCTGGCGCGCATCCGCGCCGTGCTGCGCCGGCGCAGCGAGAACGCCACCGAGGCCGAAGCCTCCACGGTGATGCGCTTCGGCACGCTCGAGATCGACCGCAACGCGCGCACCGTGTCGGTGGCCGGCGCGCTGGCCGACCTCACCTCCTACCAGTTCGACCTGCTGGTGGCGATGGCCGAGCGCGCGGGCCGCGTGCTCACGCGCGACCAGATCATGGAAGCCGTGCGCGGCCGCGAGCTCGAGGCCTTCGACCGCTCGATCGACGTGCACATGGGCCGCATCCGCGCGGCCATCGAGGTCGACGCGAAGAACCCGAAGCGCATCCTCACCGTGCGCGGCGTGGGCTACGTCTTCGCCAAGCAACAGGACTGACCAGGACCGCCCCGCGATGCTGCGCAGCCTCTACCGCCGCCACCTCTACGTCCGCATCTGGCTCGCGGTGGTCGGCGGCGTGGTCATCCTCACGCTGATGGCCAACTGGATCGTGCGCGTGGCTGCCGAGGCCGAGCGCGAACGCCTGGCGCCGGTGCCGCGCGAAGTGGTCGTGCTCGACAGCCAGGACCGCACCATCGGCACCGGCAAGGCCATGCGCGTGCCCGGCCAGGGCCTGGAGTTCGATGTGCAGCTGAGCGACGGCCGCGACATGACGCTGCGCGTGGCGCCGCGCGAGCGCCCCACCGGCACCGGCGGCTTCGCGCCCTGGCGCACCCCGTTCGGGCTGGGCTGGATGATTGCGCTGGTGGGCGTGGCGGTGGCGCTGGGCGTCTACCCGATCGTGCGGCGCATCACCCAGCGGCTCGAGACCCTGCAGCGCGGCGTGCAGCGCTGGGGCGAGGGCGACCTCTCGGCGCGCGTGATCGAGGAAGGACAAGACGAAGTGGCCGATCTCTCCAAGCGATTCAATGCCTCCGCCGAACGCATCGAGCAGCTCGTGCGTTCCCACAAGTCGCTGCTGGCGAACGCCTCGCACGAGCTGCGCTCGCCGCTCACCCGCATCCGCATGGGCCTGGAGCTCATGGGCGACCAGCCCAGCCCGGCGGCGCGCGAGGAAATCTCGCGCAACATCGGCGAGCTCGACCAGCTTATCGACGAGATCCTGCTGGCCAGCCGGCTCGACGCCAGCGAGGCCGACATGGGCACCATCGAAGCCGTCGACCTGACCGGCCTGGCCGCCGAAGAGTGCGCGCAGGTGAACGCCGAACTCGACCTGGCCGAAGGCACCGACAACGCCACGCTCACCGTGCCGGGCGTGTCGCGCCTGCTGCGCCGCGCGATCCGCAACCTGCTGGAAAACGCCCGCCGCTACGGCGCCGGCGAGATCAGCGTCGAACTCGGCAGCGCCGGCGGCTACGCCACGGTGCGCGTCAACGACCGCGGGCCAGGCGTGCCGGCGACGCTGCGCGAACGCATCTTCGAGCCCTTCTACCGCCTGCCGGGCGCCAGCGAGCGCAATGGCGGCGTCGGCCTGGGGCTGGCGCTGGTGAAGTCGATCGCCGAGCGCCACGGCGGCTCGGTGCGCTGCGAAGACCGGCCGGGTGGGGGCGCGAGCTTCGTGATCTGCCTGCCGGCCAAAGCCATCGCCGCCGCAGCGCACTGAGCGCCAGCGGGCGCACAGGGACAAGTCAGGTTCGGCCGAGGGGCCGCACCTAAAATCCCGGCCCTATGCAGAGATCGCACATCGTTCGGCCCGCGGCCATGTTCTGGGGGCTGGTGGTGTTCATGCCGGTCGGCGTCACCTACCTGTCGGCCATCGTGCTGCTGCTTGCCCTGCTGGTGGGCGGCGGCTTGCGCGAGCGCTATGCAAGGCTGCGCGCCAACCCGTTGTGGTGGCCGGTGGTCGCCTACGTGGCGTGGACCTTCGTCGTGCTGGCCGTGCGGCCGCACTACCCCGAGACCCCCTCCAACCTGTTCCACGGGCTGCGCATCGCCTTCACCTTCCTGATGGCGATGGCGCTCACGCGCGAGGAGGCGTTGTGGGCGCTGCGCGGCTTCCTCTTGATCGCGGCGCTCAACATCGTGCTCATCGTGCTGCACTACAGCCTGGGCTTTCCGGTGCCGGGCGCGCTGCGCGGCGTGGTGATGGAAGTGGGCAACAAGTCGATCAGCAACGCGCTGCTGTTCAGCATCGTCGCGGCCAGCGCCGCGGTCTACGGGCTGTCGCAGATCACGGGGCACCGGCCCCTGCGCGCATTGGCGGCCTTCACGCTCGTGCTCGGGTTGGGCGCCGTCGTCGCGCTGCCGCTCACGTCGCGCACCTCGGTGCTCGCGCTGCTGCTGGTGATTCCGGTGGTCTGCCTGCACCAGTGGAAGAACCACCTGAAGGCGCTGTCGGCCGCGCTGATCCTGGGCGCGGTGGTGATCGGCGCAAGCCTGTACCAGCTGCCGCAGCTGCAGCAGAAGGTCGAAACCGGCATCGAGGAACTCGAGAAGGCGCAGACCGGCGCCGTGTTCCACGGCAGCTGGATCATCCGCTACTACATGTACCGCGACACCGGCGCCATGATCGCCGACCAGCCCGTCGCGGGCTGGGGCATCGGCGGCTGGACCGACCAGTGGCACAAGCGCGGCCCGGCGCTGTTCGCCGACTCCAACATGCCGCACAACGACTTCCTCTGGGTGGGCGCGCAAAGCGGCATCCCGGGCATCCTGAGCCTGCTGGCGATCATGCTGGTCGCCGTCTGGCAGGCCTGGCGCCGGCCCGACATCGCCGGCCGCTACGCGCTGGCCGCCACGCTCATCGCGCTCATCGCGTCGAGCGTGAACTCGGCGATGCGCGACGCGCAGATCGGGCTGGCGGTGCTGTGGATCGCGATGGTCTACCTGCGGCTGGCGCAGGAATCGCAGGACCCCGATCCGTGGCGCGGCCTGTGGCCGAGGGCCCAGCGAAGCTGAAACGAAAAAACCGGCCGCAAGGGCCGGTTTCTTTTTTCCGCCTGGCCGCTCAGTGGCGGCTGGACACGGTCTCGCCCGCCTTCAGGCGGTACACCGTGCCGCAGTACGGGCACTTGGCTTCGCCGGTGCGCGCCACGTCGAGGTAGACCTTCGGGTGGCTGTTCCAGAGCTTCATGTCGGCCTTGGGGCTGGGGCAGAACACGCCGCCCTGGTGGTTGAGCTCCTTCGCGAGGAGTTCGACGACTGCATTGGTGGACATGTTGTTCCTCAGACCTTCGTGAGCCAGTGGGCGTACTTGGGGTTCTTGCCGTTCACAATGTCGAAGAAGGCCGACTGGATCTTCTCGGTGACCGGGCCGCGCGCGCCGCCGTCGCCACGGTTGCCGATCTCGATGCGGTCGAGTTCGCGGATGGGCGTCACTTCAGCGGCCGTGCCGGTGAAGAAGGCTTCGTCGGCCACGTACACCTCGTCGCGCGTGATGCGCTTTTGCACCAGCTCGATGCCCAGGTCCTTGCAGATGTGCAGGATGGTGTTGCGCGTGATGCCGTTCAGAGCGCCGGCCGACAGGTCGGGCGTGTAGACCACGCCGCCCTTGACCACGAACACGTTCTCGCCCGCGCCTTCGGACACGAAACCGCTCGCGTCGAGCAGCAGTGCTTCGTCGTAGCCGTCGTCCAGCGCTTCCATGTTGGCGAGGATCGAGTTGGTGTAGTTGCTCACCGTCTTGGCCTGCGTCATCGTGATGTTGACGTGGTGGCGGGTGTAGCTGGAGGTCTTCACGCGGATGCCGCGGCGCATGCCCTCTTCGCCGAGGTAGGCGCCCCACGACCAGGCCGCGACCATGGCGTGGATCTTGTTGCCCTTGGGGCTCACGCCCAGCTTCTCGGAGCCGATCCAGATCAGGGGGCGCAGGTAGCAGCTTTCGAGCTTGTTCTCGCGCACGACCTGCTTCTGGGCTTCGTTCAGCTGTTCCTGCGAGAACGGGATCTTCATGCGCAGGATCTTGGCGCTGTTGAACAGGCGCTCGGTGTGCTCGGCCAGGCGGAAGATCGCCGTGCTGCCGTCGGCCGTCTTGTAGGCGCGCACGCCCTCGAAGGCGCCGCAGCCGTAGTGCAGCGTGTGGCTCAGCACGTGGATCTTGGCGTCGCGCCAGTCCACGAGTTCGCCGTCCATCCAGATCTTGCCGTCACGGTCGTCCAGCGAGGGGGGGATCGAGCTCATTTCCTGATTCCTTTGGGAGCGGTGGGGGGGTGCGACCCGCGGGGAAAGTCGCAAAAGCTTTCGATTTTAAGGCGGTGCCCGCAAGCCCTGCACTTCGGGGTGCCCGACAATGGCCGGTTGTGCCAACCAGTGGAAAAAGGGTTCCCGTGTCCGTATTCAAGAACGTCATCGTCTATCGCATCGAACCTGCCTGGTCCCAATCACTGACCGAGGCAGAAGAAGGGCTCGGCAAGCAACGCTTCGTGCCTTGCGGCCCCTCGCAGGAAAAGTCCGCCGGCTGGGTCGAGCCCCGCGGCGAAGCCAACGGCCCGTTGGTCGAATCCATCGACGGCCAGTGGCTGGTCGAGTACATGATCGAGAGCAAGCAGGTCCCCGGCTCCGTGGTGCGCCGCAAGCTCGACGAGCGCTGCGCCCACATCGAGACGACCACCGGCCGCAAGCCCGGCAAGAAGGAAAAGAAGGAGCTCAAGGAAGACATCACCCTGGAGCTGCTGCCCATGGCCTTCACGCGCAGCGCGCGCGTCACGGTGTGGATCGACAAGGCCGAGAACCGCCTCGTGATCAACTGCGGCAACGCCGCGCGCGCCGACGAAGTGGTCACCAGCCTCGTGAAGTCGCTCGACGGCTTTGCCGTGGCGCTGATCAACACGCAGATCGAGCCGGCCGCCGCCATGGCCAACTGGCTGCTGACGCAGGAGCCGCCGGCCGGCTTCAGCATCGACCGCGAGTGCGAGCTCAAGGCCTCCGACGACTCGAAGGCCGTGGTGCGTTACGCCAAGCACGCGCTGGACATCGACGAGGTCAAGCAGCACATCACCGACGGCAAGCGCCCGACGCGCCTGGCGCTCACCTGGGACGACCGCGTGTCCTTCGAACTCACGCACGGCCTGCTGATCCGCAAGATCACCTTCCTCGAAGGCACGGGCGACGGCGCGGCGGGTGGCAAGAAGGAAGACAACTTCGACGCCGACGTGGCCATTGCGACCGGCGAACTCGGCCAGCTGGTGCCGGCGCTGCTCGATGCGTTGGGCGGTGAAGCGGCGTTCTCGGCAGCGGTGCCGGACGAAGCACCGAAGGCTGCGGCTACGGCACCTGCTGCGCAGGCCGACACGCCCGAGGAAGAAGACGCGCCGTTCTGACGTTCTGAGTCAGGCGAAGCGCCCGCGCCGCCGTCAGGCCGCGGGCGTTTCTTCGTCGGCCGGCGTCTCGGGCCGCGTGAGCGTCCAGCTCTGCAGCTTGCCGCCGTTGAACACGGCATCGACGTAGGAGCCGCCGGCGTCGGTCCAGCGGTACAGCTCGGGCTGCTCGTTCTCGGGCGAGCGCTGCTCGCCGAGCGCGCGCGTCATCGCGATGACGTGCATCAGCGTCACGCCGGGCTTGAGCTTGGCATTCAGCATCACCGAGCTCGCCACCGTGCCGATGGGCCGGTCGGCGGCCCGCTTGAGCACCTGCATCGTGCGGTTGAAGTGCATCAGCAGGAACATCACGATCGCACCGCCGGCGAACGCCACGCCGCCCCATCCGTATTGGTGCCAGGACAGGCCGAGGAGAACGACGGCCCCCACGGGCACCAGCAATTTCTGGAAATTCATGGGGCGCATTGTCGCCGCCCGGTGGAAGGCCCTCGCAGGCCGATGCAGTTGCCCCAGGGGTCGCGCACCTGCGCCATGTGCTCGTCGCCCTCCAGCCGCAGCGGGCCGCGGTACAGCGGCGCGCCACACGATTGAAGGTGAGCCAGCGCCGCATCGAAGTCGGCGACGTTCCAGTACACGACCGAGCCCGAGGCACCCGCGCCGACCTTCGCGTCGGCCGGCACGAGCTCCAGCAGCACGCCGTGGACCGACAGGCACTCGAAGGCCGGCGAGCCGATCGACATCGGCACCGCATCGGGGAAGGCGTCGGCGTACCAGCGCAGTGCCGCGTTCACATCGGTGACGTGGACCATGACGGCGGCAATGGGCGGTGCGGTGGATTTCATTCGGCGACAGCGGGAAACGGCCCGCGATTGTGCGGCCCCGACCCTGTCGCAGTAGCCGCCGTGGCTACCGCCGGGCGCAGAAAGCGGTACTCCCGGCGAAAGGCACGCGGTGCCGGGGCGGGTGCGGGCACATTTCGCCGCACGGGCATCTGCCCGGGCCACCGAGAAACGCATGAACATCCCGCGTTCCGTCACCTTCGTTCGACTCACCCTTGCCGCCGCACTCGCGGGCACCGTCCTCAGCGGTTGCTACGTGGTGCCGCTCGGACAACCCGCTCCCGTCGCGCCGTCGCAGCAAAGCTACGCCGTGGCACCGGGGCCGGTGTCACAGACCTTCAGCGCGCGGCTGTATCCGTCGAACGCCGAAGCCGCGCGCTACGGCGCCGTCGGGGGCACGGTGACCAACGACATGAACGGCCGCGGCCACTTCAGCGCGCAGATCGGTGCCGAACAGTTTCAGGGAGAGGCGACCCGCGTGGCTGGTTCGCGTACCGCCGGGGTGGCGAACGCCACCGGCAGTCGCGGCGGCAACCTGAGTTGCCAGTACACGATGAACTCCGCCACCTTGGGCAGCGGCCAGTGCGTGCTCAACAACGGGCCGGCGTTCACGATGCACATCGGAAGCTAAGCAAGCAAAGAACACAGAAGGCCAGGGAGGCCAGGGAGGCCAGGGAGGCCAGGGAGGCCAGGGAGGCCAGGGAGGGTAGGCCCGGCGCGTGTCCACCGCGCGCCGGGCGTTTTTTTGTCCGTCCTACCAGTTCACGAGCTGCCGCATCTTGCGCCGCAGCTCGCGTTCGCGTTTCTGCTCGGCGTTCCAGTCGTCGCGGATGGCCAGCGTGACCGACAGCGCCATCAGCAGGATCACGAACGCAAAGGGCAGCGCGAACACGATGGTCGCCGTCTGTATGGCCTTGATGCCGCCTGCGAACAGCAGGCTCAGCGCAATGGCCGCCACCAGCACGCCCCAGGTGATCTTCACGCGGGCCGGCGGGTTCGGATTGCCCTTCGTGCTCATGATGCCCAGCACCAGCGTCGCGGAATCGCCCGAGGTCACGAAGAACACGAACACCAGCAGCGTCGCCACGATCGACAGCAGCCCGCCCATGGGCATCGCCTTGAACATCACGAACATGGTGGTCGACACGTCGGCCTTCACCGACTCGACCAGCGGCACGCCCTGGAGGATCTCGAAGTTGAGCGCCGCGCCGCCGAACACCGAGAACCACGCGAAGCCCACCAGCGTGGGCGCGATCACCGTGCCCAGGATGAACTGGCGGATCGTGCGCCCGCGCGACACGCGCGCAATGAACAGGCCCACGAACGGCGACCACGCCAGCCACCAGGCCCAGTAGAAGAGCGTCCAGTCGGCCACCCACGAGCTGTTGCGGAACGGGTTCATGCGCAGGCTCATGCGCACGAACTCGGCGAGGTACGAGCCCAGCGTGTTGGTGAAGGTCTCGACGATGGCGATGGTCGGCCCCACCACCAGCACCGTGAGCGCCAGCAGCGCGGCCAGCACCAGGTTGCCCATCGACAGCCACTTCACGCCGCGCTCGACGCCGGTGACCGCCGAGGTGATGAACAGCACCGTCGTCACCACGATGATCGCCGCCTGCGTCCAGCGGCCGATCTCCGCGCCGAAGGCCGCATGCAGCCCGCTGTTGATCTGCGTCGCGCCCATGCCCAGCGAGGCCGCCACGCCGAAGGCGGTGGCCACCACGGCCAGCACGTTGAAGGCCGGCGACAGCCGCTGCACGAAGCGCCAGGGCAGCGCCTCGGTGGCCGAGCTGACCAGCGGCAGTGCCTTGCGGCGGAAGCTGAAGAAGGCGATCGACAGGCCGACGATGCCGTAGATCGCCCAGGGGTGCAGCCCCCAGTGGAAGAAGGCGTAGCGCATGGCCACGCCGGCCGCATCGGGCGTACCGGGGATCACACCGGGCGGCGGGTTCGCGTAGTGCGAGATCGGTTCGGCCACGCCCCAGAACACCAGGCCGATGCCCATGCCAGCCGCGAACAGCATCGCGAACCAGGCGCCGATGGAGAACTCGGGCTCGTCGTCCTCGTCGCCCAGCTTCAGGTCGCCGAAGCGGCTGAAGGCCAGGAAGAAGGCCAGCACCACCAGACCGAGCACCACCCACAGGTAGAACCAGCCGAAGTTGCGCGTGATGTCGGCGAGCGCGGTGCTGAACACGCGGTCGAGCGACGCGGGCGACACCAGCCCCCACAGCACGACCACGGCGATCAGCCCGGCGGAGACGATGAGTTGCATGGCGGGTCTCCTGGTGGGGTGTTGTCGTGCGGGTACGCGTCAGTCGAGCCGTCGCACCACGTCCATCGCTTCTTCGATGCGGTCGACCGGGTGGATGGTCAGGCCCTCGATCTCCTTCGTGCCCTTGCGCGGCGCGTTGGCCTTCGGCACCACGGCCACGCTGAAGCCCAGCTTGGCCGCTTCGCGCAGGCGCTCCTGGCCGCGCGGTGCGGGGCGCACCTCGCCGGCCAGGCCGACTTCGCCGAAGGCGATGAAGCCCTTGGGCAACGGCTTGCCGCGCAGGCTGGAGGTGATGGCCAGCATCACGGCCAGGTCGGCCGCGGGCTCGCTGATGCGCACGCCGCCCACCGCGTTGACGAACACGTCCTGGTCCATGCAGGCCACGCCCGCGTGGCGGTGCAGCACGGCCAGCAGCATCGCGAGGCGGTCGCGGTCCAGGCCCACCGACAGGCGGCGCGGGCTCGGCCCGCCGTTGTCGACCAGCGCCTGGATTTCCACCAGCATCGGCCGCGTGCCTTCGAGCGTCACCAGCACCACGCTGCCGGGCACCGGCTCGGCGTGCTGGCTCAGGAAGATCGCGCTCGGGTTGGTCACGCCCTTCAGGCCGCGCTCGGTCATGGCGAACACGCCGATCTCGTTCACCGCACCGAAGCGGTTCTTGATGGCGCGCACGAGGCGAAAGCTCGAGTGCGTGTCGCCTTCGAAGTACAGCACCGTGTCGACCATGTGCTCGAGCACGCGCGGGCCGGCCAGCGCACCTTCTTTCGTGACGTGGCCCACCAGCACCACGGCCGTGCCGCTGGTCTTGGCAAAGCGCGTGAGGTGCGCCGCGCATTCGCGCACCTGCGCCACCGAGCCGGGCGCGGAGGTGAGCTGGTCGGAGTACACGGTCTGGATGGAGTCGATCACCGCGATGGCCGGGCGCGTGACGTCGAGCGTGGCGATGATTTTTTCGAGCTGGATCTCGGCCAGCACCTGCACCTGCGAATGGTCGAGCCCGAGCCGCTTGGAGCGCAGCGCCACCTGCGAGCCGCTTTCCTCGCCCGTGACGTACAGCGCGTTCTGCCCCGCGCGCTGCAGCGCGTCGACCGCCTGCAGCAGCAGCGTCGACTTGCCGATGCCCGGGTCGCCGCCGATCAGCGTGACGCCACCCGACACGATGCCGCCGCCGAGCACGCGGTCGAGCTCGTCGAGCCCGGTGGGCGTGCGTGCGACATCGGTGGCTTCGATTTCCGAGAGCGTGGCGAGTTCGGAGGCGCCCGCGAGCGACGCGAACTGCGTGCCGAAGCGGTTGTTGGCCGGTCCGTTGGCCGCGCCGGCGACCTGTTCGATGAGTGTGTTCCATGCACCGCAGCTGGGGCATTTGCCAAGCCACTTGGGGCTGGTGCCGCCGCATTCGCTGCAGACGAAAGTTGTTTTGTCCTTGGCCATGCAGCGAGTTTAGGGGGCGCGGTTCAGGCGATGGCGAATTCGCGCACCAGCAGGTCCGCGAACGCCGCCGCGGCCGGCGACAGCGATCGGCCCTGCCGCGTCACGACCGCGATGTTGCGCGCCACCGTCGGGCGCATGAGCCGCCGCGCGACCAGCCGCGTGTGGTCGGCATGCGCGAGGATCGACGCCGGCAGCAGCGCCGGGCCGAGCCCGCTGGCCGCCATCGCGAGCGCCGTGGTCAGGAGCGTCACCTCGTAGGCGATGTCCAGCCGCACGCCGGCGGTTGCGGCGGCGATGTCGATGCTGCTGCGCACGCCGTACCCGGGCTTGACCGTGATCAGCGGATGGCCCGCGAGCTGCCGCCAGGTGATGCGGTCGGTGCCGGGCAGGCGCAGCTCGCGGTCGGCAATCACCGCGAGGTGGTCATGCACGAACACGCGCTGGTCCAGCCCCGGCGTGCGCGCCTGCAGCGTGCCCACGCCGAAGTCGACCTGCTCGCCGAGGACCTTCTCCACGAACTGCCCGGGCGCGCAGTCTTCGATGGCCACCTTCACGTCGGGATGCAGGTCGAGGTAGCGGCGCAGGGCCTTGGGCATCAGCGTCTGCGCGATGGTGGACGTGGCCGCGATGCGCACGCGCCCGCGCCGGCCCGCCGCCAGCTCGGCCATGCCGGTGCCCAGCGCATCGAGTTCGGCCAGCACGCGCTCGGCATAGGCGATGGCCTCGTTCGCGGCCTCGGTGCGTTGCAGCGAACGCGTGGTGCGGTCGAACAGGCGCACGCCGAGCCGCGCCTCGAGCTCGCGCAACAGCACGCTGACGGCCGGCTGGGTCAGCGACAACGACGCCGCCGCGCTCGACAGCTGGCCGCTGTGGTACACGGCCGCGAACGCGCGCAGCTGCCGCACAGAAGGCACGCCGCGCATTGATAGTGGTTTTTTATGAATGGCCATGAAAGTTTCACTTTTTCCGCGAGCCGGTTCGGCACTGTAATGGCGCCTCACAAGAATCTGGAGACAAGCGACCCATGACCGAGCAACTGCAAGCCCAGGTGCTGATCGTCGGCGCCGGCCCCGTGGGGCTGACGCTGGCCATCGACCTGGCGCAACGCGGCATCGACGTGCTGATGACCGAGATCCGCCACCGCGGCGAGCCGCCCAACGTGAAGTGCAACCATGTGGCGGCGCGCTCGATGGAGGTGTTCCGCCGCCTGGGCGTGGCACAGGCGCTGCGCGACGCGGGCCTGCCGGCCGACTATCCCAACGATGTGGCCTACCGCACGGCCGTGACGGGCATGGAGCTGTCGCGCATTCCGATCCCCGCGCGCCGCGAGCGCTACACCGCCACCGGCGGCCCCGACACCTGGTGGCCCACGGCGGAGCCGCCGCACCGCATCAACCAGATCTTTCTCGAACCGGTGCTGTTCGCGCATGCCGAGGCCACGCCCGGCCTGCGCATCCGCAACCGCACGCGCATCGACGACTTCGAGCAGGACGACGAAGGCGTGTGGGCCACGGGCGTGGACCTGGACGACGGCCGCGCGGTGCGCATCCGCTGCCAGTACCTCGTCGGTTGCGACGGCAGCCGCTCGACGGTGCGCAAGAAGATCGGTGCCAGCCTGCACGGCACCGACGTGGTGGGCCGCGTGCAGTCGACCTACTTCCGTGCGCCCGCGCTGCTGGGCCTGCTGAAACACCCGCCGGCCTGGGCCACCTTCGCGCTGAACCCGCGGCGCTGCGGCAACGTGTACGCCATCGACGGGCGCGAGACCTGGCTGCTGCACAACTACCTGCTGCCCGAGGAGACCGACTTCGACTCGATCGACCGCGACTGGGCGATCCGCCAGATCCTGGGCGTCGACGAGGACTTCGCCTACGAGGTGATCTCCAACGAAGACTGGGTCGGGCGCCGGCTCGTGGCCGACCGCTTCCGCGACCGCCGCGTGTTCATCTGCGGCGACGCGGCGCACCTGTGGATTCCGATGGCGGGCTACGGCATGAACGCCGGCATCGCCGATGCGATGAACCTCTCGTGGCTGCTCGCGGGCCGGCTGCACGGCTGGCTGGCCGACGGCGCGCTCGCGGCGCACGAGGCCGAGCGCCAGCCGATCACCGAGCAGGTGTCGCGGTTCGCGATGAACCACGCGCTCGCGCTCCAGCGCCAGCGCGAAGGCGTGCCCGAGAACATCGAGGCGCCCGGGCCCGAGGGCGACGCGCTGCGCGCCGCGCGCGGCCAGGCGCTGTACGACCTGAACGTGCAGCAGTACTGCTGCGGCGGGCTCAACTTCGGCTACTTCTACGACGGCTCGCCGCTCATCGCCTACGACGGCGAGGCCGCGCCCGCCTACACGATGTACGAGTTCACGCCCTCGACCGTGCCGGGCTGCCGCACGCCGCACCTGTGGCTGGACGACGGCCGCTCGCTGTACGACGCGATGGCGATGCCCGGCGAGGGCTACACGCTGCTGCGCTTGGACCCCGCGATCGATGTCGCGCCGCTCGAAGCCGCCGCCGCGGCGCGCGGCCTGCCGCTGCGCACGCTGGACATCCGCGCCTCGGCCGCCACCGCCGTGTACGACCGGCCGCTCGTCATCTCGCGCCCCGACCAGCACGTGGCCTGGCGCGGGCATGCCGTGCCGGCCGACGCGCTCGCGCTGGTCGACCTGCTGCGCGGCGCCACTGCAGTGGCCGCACCGACACCCGAAAAAGAAAGAGAGACAAGCCAATGAACCGTCGCCATGCCTTGCGCCATCTGGGCGCACTGTCCGCCGCCGCCTGCGCCGCAGGCCCCGCCCTCGTGCGGGCGCAAAGCGACAAGCCCATCACCCTCGTCGTGCCCTACGCGCCCGGCGGCACGACCGACATGCTCGGGCGGCTGATCGCGCAGCAGCTGGGCTCCGCGCTGGGCCGCACCGTGATCGTCGACAACCGGCCCGGCGCCGGCACCGCCATCGGCGCCTCGCAGGTGGCACGCGCGGCACCCGACGGCACGACGCTGCTGGTCGCGACCAGCACCACGCTCGCCATCAACCCCTGGCTCTACAAGAAGCTCTCGTACGACCCCGCGAAGGACTTCGCGCCGGTCGGCCTCATCGGCGCCGTGCCGCTGATGGTGGTGGTGCATCCGTCGGTGCCGGCGACCACGCTGTCCGAGCTGGTGGCGCTCGCCAAGTCGCGGCCCGACGCGCTGAGCTACGGCTCCGCCGGCAACGGCAGCCCGCAGCACCTGGGCGCGGAGATGTTCAAGGTCGCGACCGCGGCGAACATGGTGCACGTGCCCTACAAGGGCAGCGCGCTCGCGCTGACCGATCTGCTCGGCGGCCAGCTGCAGCTCATGTTCACCGACATCGCACCGGCCCTGCAGCACGTGCGCAGCGGCAAGCTGCGCGCGCTGGCCGTGACCTCGCGCAAGCGCCAGCCGACCTTCCCCGCCGTGCCGACCGTGGCCGAGTCGGGCGTGGCAGGCACCGCCGATTTCGAGGCGGTGGCGTGGCAGAGCGTGGTCGCGCCCGCGGGCACGCCCAAGGCCTTCATCGACCGCTGCAGCCAGGAGATCGCCCGCCTCGTCGCGCAGCCCGCGCTGCGCCAGAAGCTCGAGAACGAAGGCTTCGAACCGGCCGCGCCGGGGGCGCACGGCGCGGGCGCACCGGAGCAGTTGGCGGCTTACATACGCAGCGAAACCGAGCGCTGGGGGCGCGTGATCCGCGCTTCCGGCACCACGATCGACTGAGCGTCCGACGACCCGCAAGGGTTATCCCGCAGGCGTGCTTTCTCGGCATTCATTTAACATGTTAAATAATTCTGAGAGGCACAGCTTTTGAGCACCACCTTCACGCACCGCAATTTGCCGCGCCTGCTGCTGCAGGCCCGCGAAGCCGTGATGGCCCACACGCGGCCCAGCCTGCGCGAGCACGCGCTGTCCGACCAGCAATGGCGCGTGCTGCGCGTGCTCGGCGAGCACGGCGCGGTCGACACCGGCCGCGTCGCGCGCGAGGCCTTCATCCTCGGCCCCAGCCTCACGGGCGTGCTGGCGCGCATGGAGCGCGACAACCTCATCACCCGCGCCCGCGACCCGGCCGACCAGCGCCGCACCGTGGTCGAGGCCACGCCGCACGGCATGAAGCTCGTGAAGCGCCTGGGCACCAGCATCGAGGCGCACTACGACTGGATGGAACAGTCCCTGGGCAAGGCCAAGCTGACGCAGCTCTACGGCCTGCTGGACGAACTGATCGCGCTGGAGCAACCCGAACCATGACCACCTCCTTTCTCCCCACCGGCACCGTGTACGGCACGCTGCTGAACTTCCGCGCCGAGGCCGCGGCGCTCGCGCCGCAGATGACCGAGGCGCCCTACAAGGCACCGCCGAAGGCGCCCGTGCTCTACGTGAAGACGGCCAACACCTGGAGCCCGCACGGCAGCACCGTCACCGTGCCCGCCGCGGTGTCCGACGTGGAAGTCGGTGCCAGCATCGGCATGGTGATCGGCGCCGAGGGCGACATCGAAGGCTTCGTGCTGCTGAACGACCTGTCGATTCCGCATGCGAGCTTTTTCCGCCCGCCGGTGAAGTTCAAGTGCGTCGACGGCTTCCTGGGCATCGGCCCGGCGCTGCGCGACGCGCAGGAGGTGGCCGACCCGGCGCAGTTCCGCATCGAGGTGCGCATCAACGGCGAACTGAAGCAGTCGATCGACTTCTCGCAGCTCGTGCGCCCCGCGCCGCAGCTGCTGGCCGATGTGGGCGAGTTCATGACGCTGGCGCACGGCGACGTGCTGATGCTCGGCTGCGACCTGGGCCGTCCGCTGGCCCGCGCGGGCGACCGCATCGACATCTCCGCGCCGGGGTTCGAGACCCTGAGCAACACGCTGGTGAAGGAAGCAACGGCATGAAGCACGCACGCGTCATCTTCGAAGGCCGCGAGCACACCGGCACCGCGCACGAATTCAACGGCCAGGCCGACGCCGCCGTGAGGCTCCAAGATGGCCGCGTCGTGCCGCAGGAGCAGCTCGTGTGGCTGCCACCGCTCGCACCCACGGCGTGCCCGCGCACCATCCTTGCGCTCGGCCTGAACTACGCCGACCACGCGAAAGAGCTGGAGTTCAAGGCGCCCGAGGAACCGCTGGTGTTCGTCAAGGGCCAGAGCACGCTCATTGGCCACCGCCAGCTCACGCACCGCCCGGCCGATGTGAAGTTCATGCACTACGAGTGCGAGCTCGCCATCGTGGTTGGCAAGACCGCGAAGCACGTGAAGCGCGACGACGCCTACGACTTCATCGGCGGCTACACGGTGGCCAACGACTACGCGATTCGCGACTACCTCGAGAACTGGTACCGCCCCAACCTGCGCGTGAAGAACCGCGACACCTGCACGCCGCTGGGCCCGTGGTTCGTCGATGCGGCCGACGTGGCCGACCCGATGGCGCTCGCGTTGCGCACCACGGTGAACGGCACCGTCACGCAGCAAGGCAACACGCGCGACATGATCTTCGACGCGCCCTTCCTCATCGAGTACTTCAGCCGCTTCATGACGCTGTCGCCGGGCGACCTGATCCTCACCGGCACGCCCGACGGCGTGGTCGATTGCCAGCCGGGCGACGTGGTCGTGACCGAGATCGACGGCATCGGCGCGCTGGTCAACACCATCGCCGCACGCTGATCGGCTGACTGCGCCACCCCTTTCAAAAAAACGGAGACACACCGCCATGACGACTGCCAGAACCCGGACCTTCCGCCTTGCTGCCGCCTTCGTGGCGGCCAGCGCCGCCACGCTGCTGCTCGCACCGGCCGCCACCGCACAGACCGCCTCGGCCTACCCGACCAAGCCCGTGCGCTGGGTCGTGGGCTACCCGGCCGGCGGCGGCACCGACTACCTCGCGCGCACGGCCGGCGCGCAGCTCTCGCAGCAGCTCGCACAGCCCGTCACGGTCGACAACCGTCCCGGCGCGGGCGCGATCATCGCGTCGGAAAACGTGGCGCGTTCGCCGGGCGACGGCTACACCGTGTTCTCGGCCGACAACGGCGTGCTGGTCTACAACCCCGCGCTCTACAAGAAGCTGCCCTACGACGCCGAGAAAGACTTCGCGCTGCTCGGCATGATGGGCCGCTCGCCACTCATCATCACGGCCGCGCCGGGCGCGGGCTTCAGCGACGCCAAGGCGCTCATCGCGGCGCTCAAGGCCTCGCCGGGCAAGTACAGCATCGCCACGCCGGGCACCGGCAGCCCGCACCACCTGGCCTACGAGCTGTTCCAGCGCGAAGCCGGCGTGTCGCTGTTGCACATTCCCTACAAGGGCGGCGCGCCCGCGCTGCAGGACCTCATGGGCAACCAGGTGCCGCTGATGATGCTCGACCTGCCCAGCGGCATCAGCGCCGTGAAGGCCGGCAAGGTCATTCCGCTGCTGGCCATGTCGGCCGAGCGCGTGCCGCAGCTGCCCCAGCTGCCCACGGCCAAGGAGCTCGGCTACGCCGTCGAGGCCTACACCTGGCAGGGGCTGGTGGCACCGGCCGCCACGCCGAAGGACATCCAGGCGCGCCTGGGCGCCGACCTGCTGAAAAGCATGAACGACACCGGCGTGAAGCAGAAGCTCTACGACGCCGGCTGGGAGGCCCGCCCCACGGACGCCGCCGAGATGGCCCGCTTCGTGGACACCGAACGCAAGAAGTGGCATGCGCTCATCAAGGCGCGCGACATCAAGCTCGACTGACGACACACCGCCGCAAGGCCGCAACACCTTCACGCCCATGCAACAGATCCATCACCTCATCGACGGCAAGCCAGTCCAAGGCACCGACTACTTCGAAACCGTCAACCCCGCCACGCAGGAAGTGCTGGCCGAAGTCGCCTCAGGCGGCGAGGTCGAAGTGAACGCCGCCGTGGCCGCCGCCAAGGCCGCCTTCCCCAAGTGGGCCGGCCTGCCCGCGCCCGAGCGCGCCAAGCTCATCCGCAAGCTCGGCGACCTGATCGCCAAGCACGTGCCCGAGATCGCGCAGACCGAGACCAACGACTGCGGCCAGGTGATCGCGCAGACCGGCAAGCAGCTCATTCCGCGCGCGGCCGACAACTTCTACTACTTCGCCGAGATGTGCACGCGCGTGGACGGCCACACCTACCCCACGCCCACGCACCTGAACTACACGCTGTTCCATCCGGTGGGCGTGTGCGCGCTCATCAGCCCGTGGAACGTGCCCTTCATGACCGCCACCTGGAAGGTCGCGCCCTGCCTGGCCTTCGGCAACACGGCCGTGCTGAAGATGAGCGAGCTGTCGCCGCTCACGGCCGCGCGCCTGGGCGAGCTGGCGCTCGAGGCCGGCATTCCGGCCGGCGTGCTGAACCTGGTGCACGGCTACGGCAAGGAAGCCGGCGAGCCGCTGGTGGCGCACCCCGACGTGCGCGCGATTTCGTTCACCGGCTCCACCGCCACCGGCAACCGCATCGTGAAGAGCGCGGGCCTGAAGAAGTTCAGCATGGAGCTGGGCGGCAAGAGCCCCTTCGTGATCTTCGAGGACGCCGACCTCGACCGCGCGCTCGACGCGGCCGTGTTCATGATCTTCAGCAACAACGGCGAGCGCTGCACGGCCGGCTCGCGCATCCTGGTGCAGCAGTCGATCTACGCCGACTTCGCCGCCAAGTTCGCCGAGCGTGCGAAGCGCATCACCGTGGGCGACCCGCTCGACGAGAAGACCATCGTCGGCCCGATGATTTCGCAGGCCCACCTGGCCAAGGTGCGCAGCTACATCGAGCTGGGCCCGAAGGAAGGCGCGACGCTGCTGTGCGGCGGCCTCGAGGCGCCGTCGAACCTGCCCGACCGCGTGAAGAAGGGCAACTACGTGATGCCCACCGTGTTCGCCGACGTCGACAACCGCATGAAGATCGCGCAGGACGAAATCTTCGGCCCGGTCGCCTGCCTGATCCCGTTCAAGGACGAGGCGCACGCCATCGAGCTGGCCAACGACATCGCCTACGGCCTGAGCAGCTACGTGTGGACCGAGAACATCGGCAAGGCGCACCGCGTGGCCGCCGCCGTGGAAGCCGGCATGTGCTTCGTCAACAGCCAGAACGTGCGTGACCTGCGCCAGCCCTTCGGCGGCACCAAGGCCTCGGGCACGGGCCGCGAAGGCGGCACCTGGAGCTACGAAGTGTTCTGCGAGCCGAAGAACATCGCGGTGTCGATGGGCTCGCACCACATTCCGCACTGGGGCGTGGCGTGAACACGCAACGCCGCACGCTGCTGCAGGGCGCCGCCGCATTCGCGGCCCTGCCCTCGCTGGCGCGCGCGCAAGCTGCATGGCCGAACAAACCCGTGCGCATCGTCGTGCCCTTCACGCCCGGCGGCACCACCGACTTCGTCGCGCGGCTCGTCGGCCTCGAACTCGGCAAGGCGCTGGGCCAGCCGGTGATCGTCGAGAACAAGCCCGGCGCCGGCACGGTGATCGGCGTCGATGCGGTCGCCAAGTCGGCGCCCGACGGCCACAGCTTCGTGTGCGTGGCCAACAGCTTCACGGCCAACCCCACCCTGGTGCGCAAGCTGCCCTACGACACGCTGAAAGACCTGCGCCCCGTGGCGCTCATGGGCATGTCGGAGCACGTGCTCGCCACGCACCCGGGCAGCGGCCTGAAGACGCTGGCCGACCTGCGCAACCAGGCCAGGGCCAAACCCGGCACCCTGAGCTTCGCCTCCTTCGGCAACGGCACCTCGGCGCATCTGTCGGGCGAAATGCTCAAGCTGCAGATGGGCCTGGACATCGTGCACGTGCCCTACAAGGGCCAGGGCCCGGCGCTGGCCGACCTGCTCGGCGGCCAAGTGACCGTCATGTTCGGCAACTGGCCCGAGTTCCGCGGCCACGTGCAGGCCGGCAAGCTGGTGGCGCTGGGCATGGCGACCGCGCAGCGCTCGCAGTACGCGCCCGCGATACCCACACTGGCCGAACAGGGCGTGGCCATCGAGTCCAATTCGTGGAACGGCCTGCTGGCTCCGGCCGGCACGCCCGACGCCATCGTGCAACGCGTGAACGCCGAAGTGAACCGCGCGCTGGCATCGCCGGCCGTGACCGAGGCCTTCCACAAGGGCGGCATCGCGTCGCTGTCGGGCACGCCCGAGCGCTTTGCCGAGTTCATCCGCAGCGAGATCGCGAAGTACGGCGACGTGATCCGCAAGGCCAACATCCAGATCGAGGGCTGACCCATGAGCCTCTATGCGATGCAGAAATTTTTGTTCGCGCTGAACCGCGACGCCGACGTGCAGCGCCGCTTCGCCGAAGGCGGCGACACGCGCGCCACGCTGCTGGCCGGCTACGACCTGAACGACGAAGAGCGCGAAGCGATCGGCACCGGCGACATCGGCAAGCTCTACGTGCTCGGGTGCAACGGCCAGCTGCTGATGCACTTCGCACCGCTGCTCGGCGTCGCGTGGGCGGACTACTTGGAAGCCATGCGCGAAGGCGTACGCAAGTACGGTCCGGTGCGCGCCGGCATCTACGCAATGACAACCGGAACCGACGAGAAAGTGGCAGGCGTATGAGTCTCGTATTCGCAGGCGTGTGCAGCCACGCCCCCGGCATCACCGGCCGCGCGCACCTGGCCGACCCGGCGGTCAAGGACGAGTTCCACGCACAGTTCCATCGCTTCGGCGAGGCGATGCGCGCCACGAAGCCCGACGCGGTGATCGTGATCGCGGCCGAGCACTTCGCGAACTTCTTCATGAACAACATGCCGGCGTATGCGATCGGCATGGCCGACAGCTACGAGGGCCCGATCGAAGACCCGAAGTGGCTGGGCATCGAGAAGCACACCATCCCCGGCGACGCCGCGCTGTCGCAGCGCCTGATCCGCGAGGTGATGCAGACGGTGGACGTGGCCTACGCGGAAGAATGGAAGTTCGACCACGGCATCATGGTGCCGCTGAACTTCCTCACGCCGAACTTCGACACCAAGGTCATTCCCGTGAACATCAACTGCCAGGGCCCGCCGCTCACGCCGCTGCACCGCGCGTGGGCCTTCGGCGAAGCCTTGCGCCGCGCCTGCGACAAGGTGCCCGAGCGCATCGCGCTGGTGGGCACGGGCGGCATCTCGCACTGGCCGGCCACGCCCGACTCGGGCAAGGTCAATGCCGAGTGGGACGCCGAGTTCATGCGCCGCTGGTGCGCCAACGACCGCGAGGCGCTGCTCTCGCAGGCCGACTACGGCGATGAGGCCACCTACCGCGAAGCGGGCCAGGGCGGCTTCGAGATCCGCACCTTCCTGAGCGTGGCCGCGGCCGCGCGCGGCAAGGGCGAGATCTTCCACATGAAGGCCATTCCGATCTTCGCGGTGACCTGCACGGCCGCGACGATGTCGGTGGTTTGAACGGAGCACGACCATGCCGCACCTGGTGATCCTCTACACGCCCAACATCGAGGCCGAGACCGACGTGTCGGCGTTGTGCCGCACGCTGGCCGACACCATGCTCGAACAGCGCGACGAGGCCGGCAAGCCGGTGTTCCCCACGGGCGGCACGCGCGTGCTGGCCTACCCGGCCGCGCACTACGCGGTGGCCGACGGCAAGGCCGACTACGCCTTCGTGTACCTCAACCTGCGCATGGCCTCGGGCCGCTCCGAGGCGGTGAAGAAGAAGGCCGGCGACGAGCTGCTGGCCGCCGTGCGCGCGCATTTCGAGCCCGTCTTCACGCAGCGCCACATCGGCATCACCCTGCAGATCGACGAAGCGCCGGGGCAGGTGTACGACGGCAAGCACAGCAACCTGCATCCCCTGTTCAACACCCCATAAAGAAGAAGCGAGCCCCCATGCTCTCCACCGCCACCATCGCCCAACTGGCCGCCGAACTGCACGAGAGCGAGAAGTCGCGCGTGCAGGTCGAGCATTTCTCCAAGCGCTTCCCCGAGATGACGATCGAGGACGGCTACGCCATCTCGCGCGAATGGGTGAAGCACAAGATCGCCGAAGGCCGCATCGTGAAGGGCCACAAGATCGGCCTCACCTCGCGCGCCATGCAGCAGGCGAGCCAGATCACCGAGCCCGACTACGGCACGCTGCTGGACGACATGTTCTTCGAGCAGGGCGGCGACATCCCGTTCACGCGCTTCATCGCGCCGCGCATCGAGGTCGAGCTGGCCTTCGTGCTCGGCAAGAAGCTGCAGGGGCCGAACGTGACCATCTTCGACGTGCTGGCCGCCACCGACTACGTGGTGCCCGCCATCGAGATCATCGACGCGCGCATCGAGCAGTTCGACCGCCACACCAAGGCCATGCGCAAGGTGTTCGACACCATCGCCGACAACGCGGCCAATGCCGGCATCGTGCTCGGCGGCCGGCCGGTGAAGCCCGACGCGGTCGACCTGCGCTGGGTGAGCGCGCTGCTCTACAAGAACGGCGTGATCGAGGAGTCGGGCGTGGCCGCGGCCGTGCTCAACCACCCCGCCACCGGCGTGGCCTGGCTCGCGAACAAGCTCGCGCCGTGGGACGAATGCCTCGAAGCTGGCGAGATCGTGCTGGGCGGCTCGTTCACGCGCCCGACCAACGCCGTGCCGGGCGACACCTTCCATGCGGATTACGGCCCCCTGGGCTCCATCGCCTTCCGTTTCGTCTGACGAGTTTTTTTCATGCACACCCCACTCAACACCTTCAAGCAGGCCCTGCAGGCCGGCCAACCCCAGATCGGCCTGTGGGTCGGCCTGGGCGACGGCTACGTGGCAGAGCTGCTGGCCGGCACCGGCTACGACTGGCTGCTGGTCGACGGCGAGCACGCGCCCAACGACGTGCGCTCGGTGCTCGCGCAGCTGCAGGGCATTTCCAGCGCATGGTCGGCGCAGCCCGACGCGCAGCGCTCGCATCCCGTCGTGCGCATTCCGGTCGGCGACACCACGCTGATCAAGCAGTACCTGGACATCGGCGCGCAGACGCTGCTGGTGCCGATGGTCGACACCGCCGAGCAGGCCGCGCAGCTGGTTCAGGGCATGCGCTACCCGCCCGAAGGCATCCGCGGCATGGGCAGTGCGCTGGCGCGCGCCTCGCGCTGGCAGGCCTACCCCAACTACCTGCACGAAGCCAACGCGCAGACCTGCCTGCTGGTGCAGGCCGAGACGGTCGAGGCGATGAAGAACATCGACGCCATCGCGGCCACGCCGGGCGTGGACGGCGTGTTCATCGGCCCGGCCGACCTGTCGGCTTCGATGGGCTTCGTGGGCCAGCCCAACCATCCCGAGGTGCAGGCCGCGATCGCCGACGCCATCGCGCGCATCCGCAAGGCCGGCAAGGCGGCCGGCATCCTGTCGACCACCGAGGAGCAGGCGCGCAAGTGGCTCGCGGCCGGCGCGCTGTTCGTGGCGGTGGGTGTCGACACCATCCTGCTCGCGGCCGCCGCGAAGCAGCTGCTTGCGAAGTACAAGGCCGCGCCGGGCGCCACCGCGCCCAACGGCTACTGATCCACCGTCAAGGACATTTCGATGCGACGCACCACCCTCGCGGCTTTCGCCGCTGCCGCCGCCCTGTTCCTCGGCGCCTGCGCCCAGACGGGCCCGGCCTCGACCGCGCAGGCGCGGCAGGAAGCCAACCGCCAGACCGTGCTCGCCTTCTACGAGAAAGGCCTGAACCAGAAGGACGCCGACGCGGCGCTGCAGTACGTGGGCAACCGCTACGTGCAGCACAACCCGACGGCGGCCGACGGGCCCGAGGGCTTTCGCAAGTTCATCGCCTTCCTGCGCGAGAAGTTTCCGAAGTCGCACAGCGAGATCAAGCGCAGCTTCGTCGACGGCGACTACGTGATCCTGCACGTGAACGCGGTGCGCGAGCCGGGCACGCGCGGCAGCGCCATCGTCGACATCTTCAAGCTCGAGAACGGCAAGATCGTCGAGCACTGGGACGTGGTGCAACCCGTGCCCGAGACCGCCGCGAACACGAACGGCATGTTCTGACGCCCCGCCCTTCCACGAGCCAGCCTTCGCCAGCCGCATGACCACGCCCACCGACCCCACGAAACGCTTCCGCTCCGCGACCATCCGCGAGGGCACGATCCGCGCGACCACGCGCAGCTTCCTGCACGCACTGGGCCAGGACGACGAGGACATCGCGCGCCCGCACGTCGGTGTGTTCCACACGGGCGGCGAGATGAGCCCGTGCAACCTCAACCTGCGCGAGCAGGCGCAGCACGCCAAGACCGGCATCTACGCCGGCGGCGGCACGCCGCACGAATGCCCGGTGGTGTCGGTGAGCGACGGCCTGACGATGGCGCACTCGGGCATGCGCTTCTCGCTGATCTCGCGCGAGCTCATCGCCGACAGCGTGGAAGCGTCCACGCGCGGCCACCAGTGGGACGGCATCTTCGCCATCGGCGCCTGCGACAAGAACCTGCCGGGCCTGATGATGGGCATGGTCCGCTGCAACGTGCCCAGCGTGTTCGTGCATGGCGGCTCTGCCCTTCCGGGCCAGATGCCCGGGCCCGACGGGCGCGACCTCAACGTGGTCGACACCTACGAGACCATCGGCAAGGTGCTGGCCGGCACCGCCACGCACGACGAGCTCGACGCCATGAGCCGCGCCTGCCTGCCCACGGCCGGCGCCTGCGCGGGGCAGTTCACGGCCAACACGATGGGCATGGTGTCGGAGGCGCTGGGCCTGGCGCCCATCGGTTCGAGCATGGTGCCGGCGGTGTTCAGCGAACGCGCGCCGCTGATGCGCCGCGCCGCGAAACAGCTCATGAAGGCGGTGATGGGCGACGGCCCGCTGCCGCGCGACGTCGTGACGCGCAAGGCGCTCGAAAACGCCTGCGCCGTGGTCTCGGCCACGGGCGGTTCGACCAACGCGGCGCTGCACCTGCCGGCGATCGCGCACGAGGCCGGCATCAAGTTCCACCTCGACGACGTGGCCGAGATCTTCGCGCGCACGCCGCTCATTGCCGACCTGCGCCCCGGCGGCCAGTACCTGGCGCGCGACGTGTACTACATCGGCGGCGCGGGCGTGATCCTGCGCACGCTGCTGGAGCAGGGCTTCCTGCACGGCGACGCCCTCACCTTCACCGGCCGCACGCTGGCCGAGGAAGTGGCCGACGCCGCCGCGCCCGACGGCCGCGTGGTGCGCGCGGCGGGCAACCCGATCACGCGCGACGGCGGGCTGGCGGTGCTCAAGGGCAACCTCTGCCCCGACGGCGCGCTGCTCAAGACGGCGGGCCTGAAGACGCTGGTGCACCGCGGTCCGGCGCGTGTCTTCAACTCGGAAGAAGAAGCGCAGGCCGCCGTGCAGAACCGCCGCTATGAAGCGGGCGACGTGATCGTCATCCGCAACGAAGGCCCCAAGGGCAGCCCCGGCATGCGCGAGATGCTGGGCATCACCGCGCTGCTGTACGGCCAGGGCATGGGCGACAAGGTGGCGCTGCTGACCGACGGGCGTTTCTCGGGCGCCACGCGCGGCCTGTGCATCGGCTACGCGGGGCCCGAGGCGGCCGACGGCGGGCCGATCGCGGTGCTGCGCGACGGCGACATGGTGGCCATCGATGCACGCGCCGCGGCGCGCAGCATCTCGGTCGAGCTGAGCGCCGAAGAAATCGCGTCGCGGCTGGCCGGACGTGAGGTAAACGCGGGGGCGGCGCACGGTGGTTTGTTGGAAAAATACGCGCTCACCGTGCGCCCTGCCCACCAGGGCGCCGTGACCCACTCGGGCGCGGTCACCTGGCTGCGCGACGAGTCGTGATCCTGTTGACTCCTCACCCACCCGAAAAGAGACAGACATGACCTTCACCCGCCGCCACATGCTGCAGTCCACCGGCGCTTCGGCGCTGCTCGCCAGCCTCGGCCAGCAGGCCTTTGCGCAGGCTGCCGCGCTCGAGAACGCCACCATCGTCACCGGCTTCGCGGCCGGCGGCACCTCGGACACCACCTGCCGGCGCCTGGCGCTGAAGCTGAGCCCCGACTACGCCAAGACCGCCGTGGTCGAGAACCGCACCGGCGCGGGCGGCCAGATCGCCGTGAGCTACGTGAAGGGCCGCCCGGCCGACGGCACCACCATCCTGCAGACGCCCACGTCGATCCTCACGATCTACCCGCACATCTACAAGAAGCTGCCCTACGACCCGATGGTCGACCTCACGCCCGTGAGCCTGGCCTGCATCTTCGACTTCGGCTTTGCGGTCGGCCCGGCCGTTCCGGCCACCATCAAGACGGTGCCCGAGTTCCTCACCTGGGCCAAGGCCAACCCGGCCGGTGCCAACTACGGCTCGCCGGCCGCGGGCTCCACGCCGCACTTCATCGGCGCGCTGCTGGGCAAGCAAGGCGGCGTCGAGCTCAAGCACGCGGCCTACCGCGGCACGCAACCGGCCATGCTCGACCTCTTGGGCGGCAACATCTCGGCGGTGTCGGGCCCCATCGGCGACATCACGCAGCACCTGCAGTCGGGCAAGGTGCGCATCCTGGGCGTGTCGGGTGCCAAGCGCAGCCGCTTCGCGCCCGATGTGCCGACCTTCGGCGAGCAGGGCATCAAGAACATGGCGCACAGCGAATGGTTCGCCTTCTTCCTGCCGGCCAAGGCCTCGCCCGAGCTGGTGACGAAGCTCAACACGGCGATGAAGAACGCGCTCGCACAGAAGGACGTGATCGACGGCCTCGGCACCTTCGGCCTGGAAGCCATGTCTTCCACGCCGGCCGAGCTGGCCGATCTGCTGAAGAAGGACACCGCCAAGTGGGCGCCGATCGTGAAAGAGGTCGGCTTCACGGCTGAAGGTTGATCACATGAAGGAACTGCCATGAACACACTCGCCACCGCGCCGTCGGCGCTGGTCCATCCCTCGATCCATCCCGACGAGCGCGCCGCGCGCGAGGAGCTCGCGGCCTGCTACCGCGTCTTCGCGATGCTGGGCTGGACCGAGATGATCTACAACCACATCACGGTGCGGCTGCCCGACAGCGTGACCGGTGGCGAGAAGCAGTTCCTCATCAACCCCTTCGGCCTGCACTACAGCGAGGTGACGGCCAGCAACCTGGTGAAGATCGACCTGCAGGGCAAGGTGCTCGACGGCTCGACCTACCCGGTGAACCCGGCCGGCTTCGTGGTGCATGCGGCCATCCACGACGGCCTGCCCGGCGCGCACTGCGTGATGCACACGCACACCACGGCCGGCGTGGCCGTGGCCTGCCTGCAGGGCGGCCTGCAGCAGACCAATTTCTATACCGCCCAGCTGCACGGCATGGTGGCGTACCACGACTTCGAGGGCATCACGATCCATGCCGACGAAGGCCCGCGCCTGCTCAAGAGCATCGGCGAGCGCAACGCGGTGATCCTGCACAACCACGGCCTGCTGGCCTGGGGCCAGACGCTGCCGCAGACCTTCGCGATCCTGTGGACGCTGCAGCGCGCCTGCGAGATCCAGATGGCGACCTTCTCGATGGGCGCCGCCATTCCGGTGAGCGAGGAGATCGCGCAGCGCTGCACGCGCGACGCGCTGCAGTTCAGCCCCGCGCACGGCGCCGGGCAGGACGTGTTCAATGCGCTGGTGCGGCAGGTGGACCGCATCGACCCGAGCTACCGCAACTGAGGCGCCTGTTCCCATGAAGATTTGCATCTACGGCGCCGGCGCGATCGGCGGATGGATCGGCGTCGGCCTCGCGCAGGCAGGCCAGCGCCTCAACGTGGTGGCGCGCGGCGCCACGCTCGACGCGCTGCAGAAGGACTGCCTCTCGCTGATGCGCGGCGACGTGCGCACGCGCGTGCCGGTGAACGCGGTGGCCGACCCCGAGGCACTGGCTGTTCAAGACCTGGTGGTGATCGCCGTGAAGGCGCCCGCGCTGGCCGGCGTGGCCGAACGCATCGGGCCGCTGATCGGGCCCGACACGATCGTGCTGGTGGCCATGAACGGCGTGCCGTGGTGGTTCCTTGAAGGCGGCTTCGGCGGCGAGATCACGGGGCATCGCCTCGCGGCCGTCGACCCTGAGGGCGCCATTGCCAAGGCCATTCCGTCGCGCAACGTGATCGGCTGCGTGGTGCACGCGAGCTGCTCGCTCGACGGGCCGGGCGTGGTGCGGCACCACTTCGGCAACGGGCTGATCGTGGGCGAGCCTTCGGGCCAGGCCACGCCGCGCGTGCAGAAGCTGGTCGAGCTGCTCAAGAGCACGGGCATCGACACCACGCTGTCGCCGCAGATCCAGAAGGACGTGTGGTTCAAGCTGTGGGGCAACATGACGGTGAACCCGATCAGCGCACTCACCGGTGCCACCACCGACCTGATCATGGGCGACGACTACGTGCGCGGCTTCATCTCGGCCGTGATGCTCGAGGCCAAGGAGATCGGCCGGCGCATCGGCATCGAGATCACGCAAAGCCCCGAGGACCGGCACGCGGTGACGATGAAGCTCGGTGCGTTCAAGACCTCGATGCTGCAGGACGTGGAAGCGGGCCGTTCGGTCGAGCTCGACGCGCTCGTCACGGTGGTGCGCGAGCTGGGCGAGCTGACGGGTGTGGCCACGCCGTTCACGGATGCGCTGCTGGGGCTGGCGCGGCTGCGCACGCGGCAGCTCGGGTTGTACTGAGCGACCGAAGGCACGGACTTACCAGCGCTTCTCGGGTGCGGCAGAGATGATCTTGGTGCAGGCCTCCACGGCCTTTGCGCGCTCTTCGCGCAGCAGCTGCCAGTTGTCGGCCTGCCACCGCGCCCAGGCGACCGGCTCCGACTGGTAGCGGCATTCGATCGGCGGACGCATGAAGCCGGGGCGCCCCAGGTCGGCGCCGAACTTGAGGCGGAACAGCTCGTCCGATCCCAGCAGGTTCTCGTAGACCAGGTGCCACGGTCCCGGGAGCAGCGGGGTGTCAGCTTCCTTCGGAATCTGGCGCGCCGCCTCGATCTCCTCGGGCGTGGAACCGTCGGTCAGGGCGGTGGCCAGTGCGGCCTCGGCGCGCTTGCGGTAGATGTCGGTAGCGACCTTGCTCAAGGCGTCGTTGAGGTCGCTGATGGCGGGATTGACGCCCAGCGGATCGTCCTTGAGTTCTTCGAGCGTGGTGCCGCCCAGGTCGTCTTTCGAGAAGCCTTGCGCGGCCACGCCGCCGGCCAGCACCGCGAACGCGACGTTCAGCGCCACCTGTCCGGCCACGTTCTGGACCGTGTTCTCGCGGCGCACCACGCGCAGGTGCTCGATGCCGGGCTTGTAGGTGCCGCGGTTGAAGCGGAGACGGGTTTGCGGGGGTGCGACGGGTGCTGCTTCGGCGGGCGCTGAAGCTGCGGCCATGGGTTGTGGTGCGGCTGCTTCGGTCTGGGCGTATGCCGAAAAGCCGGCGATGGCCAGTGCCAAGCCGAGGGCATGCCGTGCGGTACGCGACGGCGTTCGTTTCTTTGTCGAATGGGTCATTGAGCTGTTTTCCTCCGACGCGGATTGTCTCCGGCAGGAAGGCTCGGTTCTATCGACGATGTTCGGGGCGCGTGCACAGGCCACCGGGTACTTCCCTCCGCGAATGTCCCCCGGCCTGCGGCCTCCTCCTTGATTTCGCTGCGGGAAGCACCCAGTGTCCTGCGCACGGGACATGCTGCGGGTGCTCGCCGATCAACGACCACTGCTGATGACGCTCACGCCGATGCGGTGCCTTGCGCAGCGAAATCAAGGAGGAGGGGCGAAGCCCCGGGGGACATTCGCGGAGCAAGGTACCGCGTCGGCGGGAGCGTCGCCCCCGAACGTCAGGCGTTCAGCTCAACCCGCCAGCCCGACGTACACGTTTTGCACGTCGTCATTCGCATCGATGGCAGCAAGAAACGCCTCGACCTCTTCCAGGTCCGCAGCACTCAGGCTCGCCGGATCGACCGGGTTCTTGGGCCGGTAGCCCAGCTTGGCCGACAGCACGGTGAAGCCCTGGGCCGGCAGTGCGCGGCTCACCAGGTCGAGGTCGGCGGGCTCGGTCAGGAACAGGGTGGTGCCGTCTTCGGCGCCCGGCTCGAAGTCCTGCGCGCCGGCTTCGATGGCGGCCACTTCGGCGTCGGCGTCCTTGCTGGCGGGCTCGGCTTCGATCATGCCGAGGTGGTCAAAGTCCCATGAGACCGAGCCGGAGGTGCCGAGTTGGCCCTTGCGGAAGAGCACGCGCATTTCAGGCGCGGTGCGGTTCACGTTGTCGGTCAGGCACTCGACCATCACGGCCACGCGGTGCGGGGCGAAGCCCTCGTACATGACGTGGTCGAAGTGCACCGCCTCGCCCGTGAGGCCGGCGCCCTTCTTGATGGCGCGGTCGAGCGTGTCCTTCGGCATCGAGACCTTGCGGGCCTGCTCGACGACCAGCCGCAGCCGCGCGTTCGAGGCCGGGTCGGGGCCGTTGCGCGCGGCCATCATGATTTCCTTGGCCAGCTTGCCGAACAGCCGGCCCTTGGCATTCGCGGCCACGTCCTTGTGCTTGGCTTTCCATTGCGCGCCCATGTCTGCATTCCTTGGTGTTGTGGGGGGCGGCGAAACGCCGCAGCCCCCGAGGATGCCACGAGCCGGGGGCGGCGCCCAGCCGGCCCCCTTCCGCCGTCAGGGGCGCCCCGTCTGCCCGCCCTCCTCCGGCGCCAGGCTCACCCACAGGGCGGCGCCCACGATCAGCAGGCCGCCGGCCCAGCCCCAGGCGCCGATGCGCTCGCCCAGCCCGAGGGCCGCGATGGCCGCGCCGAACACCGGTTCGCTGCCCATGAGCAGCGACACGCGGCTCGGGCTGCTGCGCGAGGCCGCGTGGTTCTGCGCGAAAAAGGCGAACACGGTGCACAGCAGCACGAGGTACGCCATGCCCCACCAGAAGCCGGCCGTGGCGGGCGGCAGGTGCCAGGCGCGCCCGCCCGACGCGGCCAGCAGCGACAGCGCCGCCGCGCCCAGCGCCATCACACCCGACTGCACGGCCGTCAGCGTGAGCGCCGGCAGGGTGTGGCGGCCTGCCAGGCGGCGCGTGAGGCACACCATGACGGCGCGCAGGAAGGCGGCGGCGAGCATGAGGGCGTCGCCCCACCCCATCGACAGGTCGGCAAGCGAAGGCGCCGACAGCAGGGCCGCGCCCACGGCCGAGAGCCCGGCCGCCCAGAACACGCGCCGCGCGGGCCGCCGGCCCAGCAGCCACCACTCGACGAACGGCGTGATCGCCACGCACAGGCTGATGAGAAAGGCGGCGTTGCTCGCCAGGGTCAACGAGACGCCGAAGGTTTCGCACAGGAAGATGGCGAGCAGGTTGGCGCCCAGCAGGCCGCCCACGGCGAGCCCCTGGCGCCATTGCGGGTCACGCCACAGCGGCCGCAGCGCGGGCAGCAGCACGAGAAAGGTGAGGCCGAAACGCAGCGCGACGAACTCGAGCACGGGCAGCTGCTGCGTCGCCTGCTTGGCCACCGCGTAGCTGCCGCCCCAGACCGCCGCCACGAGCAGCAGCATGAGCTCGGCCGGGCCGAAGCCGGCCGTCCACGACCCGCGCCCCGCCGGGACCGCACCTTGCAACGCCTTTGAATCCATACTGTCTGCCCGCGGCCCGGGGCGCCTGAAAGAAGAAGAGAAGGCGCATTGTTCCGGGCGGCACCAGGGCCGCACAGCCGTCGGCCGGAACAGGACTCTTGCGTGGTCGGAACGAATTCATTTCTCAAGGTGCTGCCCGAGATGGTCACCTTCGTGCGGGTCGCCGAACTGGGCAGCTTCTCGGCCGCGGCCGACCTGCTGGGCATCACGCCCTCGGCCGCGAGCCGGCAGGTGAAGCGGCTCGAACAGGAGATCGGCGTGCAGCTGCTGCAGCGCACCACGCGCCAGCTGCGGCTCACGGAGCCCGGCGCCGAGGCTTTTGCACGCTGCCGCGAACTGGTGGCGGCGGCGCAGGGCGCGATGGACATCGGCGCGCAGTTCGCGCGCACGCCGGCCGGCCGGGTGCGCCTGAGCGCGCCGAAGGCCTTTGCGCGGCGCGTGCTGCATCCGCACCTGCTCGACTTCCTGCGCGCCTATCCGGAAGTGGACGTCCAGCTGATCGTGGCCGACCGCGACATCGACCCGATCCGCGAAGGCGTCGACCTCGTGGTGCGCCTCACCACGGCGCCGCCCGAGGGGCTGGTGGCGCGGCAGCTGATGGCGGTCGAGCACATCCTGTGCGCCACGCCGGCCTACCTGGCGCGCCACGGCGCCATCGCGCACCCGCACGACCTGCGCGCACACAGCTGCCTGTCGCTGGGCGAGCACGAGCGCGACAACCACTGGCGCTTTCGAAAAGACGGTGAAGACGAGGTCGAGGTGGTGGTGGACGGCCGCTATGTCTGCAACCACAGCGAGATGCGGCTCGACGGCGCGCTCGCGGACCTGGGCGTGGCCTGCGTGCCGGCCTTCACGGCGCGCGAGGCGCTGGACGACGGCCGCGTGGTGCGCGTGCTGTCCGAATGGACGCTGCAGGGCAGCTACCAGGGGCACGCGTGGCTGATGTACCCGCCCAGCCGCTACCTGCCGCCCAAGTGCCGGGTGCTGGTCGAGCACCTGCTCAGCGCGGTGCCTTCCCCGTGAGCACGCGCACGGCCTCGGGCAGCGAGTGGACCTGCGGCATGAAGTGGTCGATGAGCGCGCCCAGCGCCACCGCGCAGACCACCGCCCCCAGCAGCGGCTTCCAGGTGAGCCGCACCGCCGCCATGAGCCAGCCTTCGCGCGCCACGCGCACCGCGGCGCGGGCCGACACGTAGGAGAAGGCGACTTCGATCGCCACGGCCAGCAGCGCGTCCCAGCTGAAGTACAGCAGCACGAGCGAGCCCGCGCCGAGCACGACGGCCACGCACAGCAGGAAGATGGCGAGCACCGGCACGACGATGATCGCGCCTTCGTCGGCGCTGCCCGCGGCGTCGAGCGCGCCGCTGGCCACGTCGGAGAGTGCGCTGGTGCCGTCGGTCGCGCCCCCGTGATCGTCCGAGCCGTCGGAGCGAATGTCCAGGTCCTCATCGGGCGCCTCGATCTCGGTGCGCCGCTCCACCAGCCGCTGCGCCCACCAGCGCAGCACGCACAGGTACCCGACGTAGCCCACGCCCAGCGTGACGAGGTAGCGCACGGCCAGCGACTCGACATGCAGCAGGTGCATCTGCAGCGCCGAGACGCCCCACATCAGGAGCAAGGTGAAGGTGCCGATCAGCAGGCCGTGCGTGCGCAGGCTGTGATCGCGGTGCAGGTCGCGTTCGACCTGCGTTTCCCACAGGCGCACGGAACGCCAGTTGGAAAGAACCTTCACGTCATTCGTCGGCGGGTGCGAAGGGCACCCGCGGCGCAACCGCGCACATGAGTTCGTAGCCGACGGTGCCGGCGGCCTGGGCCACCTCGTCGATCGGCAGCACCGCGCCGGTCAGGGCCGAGCGGCCCCACAGCGTGACCTCGGCGCCGAAGGCGGCGTCGGGCACGGGCGTGAGGTCGACGGTGATCATGTCCATGCTCACGCGGCCCACCATGCGCGTGCGCACGCCGTTCACCAGCACCGGGGTGCCGGTGTCGCAGTGGCGCGGGTAGCCGTCGGCATAGCCGACCGCCGCGATGCCGATGGTGAGCGGGCCGTCGGCCGCGAAGCGCGAGCCGTAGCCGATGGTGTCGCCGGCCTTCAGCGTCTGCACCGAGATGAGCCGGGTCGACAGCGACATGGTCGGCTGCAGCTGCCAGTGCGCCGCGTCGTGTTCGGGGAAGTCGGGGGCGCTGCCGTACAGCACGATGCCGGGGCGCACCCAGTCGCCGCGCGTGCGCGGCGCATGGCGCAGCGTGGCGGCGCTGTTGGCGATGGAGCGCTCGCCGGGCAGGTCGCGCGTGGCGCGCTCGAACACCTCCAGCTGGTGCTCGATGCCGCGCGGGCCGTCGGCGTCGCTGAAGTGCGTCATGAGCGAGATCTCGTCGACCTGCGGGAGCGCGTTCAGGCGCGTCCAGGCCGAGCCGAAGCGCTCGGGCGAGAAGCCCAGGCGGTTCATGCCGGAGTTCATCTTCAGGAACACGCGCTGCGGCTTGAGGGTCTTGTGGGCCGCGAGCATGTCGATCTGCTCGTCGCAGTGCACCGAATGCCACAGGTCCAGCCGCGAGCACAGCTCCAGGTCACGCGCATCGAACACGCCTTCGAGCAGCAGCACCGGGCCGCGCCAGCCCAGCGCGCGCACGCGCTCGGCCTCGGCCAGGTCGAGCAGCGCGAAGCCGTCGGCGCCGCGCAGGCCCTCGAAGACACGCTCGATGCCGTGCCCGTAGGCGTTGGCCTTGACCACGGCCCAGACACGGGCGTCGACGGCCGAGCGGCGGGCGCGGTCGAGGTTGTGGCGCAGGGCGGCGGTGTGGACGGTGGCGAGAATGGGGCGCGGCATGGCGGGTGTTGGGGTGGTTTCAGACCACGTTTTAGCATCTTCGGGAATGGGGTCGAATCCCGTGGGGATGCCTGAATTCGCGTCGTACCCCCATGCTATAACCGCCCATTCGCGCCTGACGCGACACTTTTTCACTACCGCCAGCAGACCCTCTGGCCAGCCAGCCCATCGATGAAGCGCGGTTTTTACACGATCATGTCGGCCCAGTTCTTTTCGTCGCTGGCCGACCAAGCGCTTTTCGTCGTTGCCGTCGATCTCATGCGAAGTTCGGGCGCTCCCGAATGGCAGCGGGCCGCCCTGGTGCCGATCTTCGCGGTCTTCTATGTGGTGCTGGCCCCGCTGGTGGGCGCCTTTGCCGACGCGCTGCCCAAGGGCAAGGTGATGTTCATTAGCAACGCGATCAAGGTCGTGGGCTGCCTGATGATGCTGTTCGGTTCGCACCCGCTGCTGTCGTATTCCATCGTGGGCCTGGGCGCCGCGGCCTACTCGCCGGCCAAGTACGGCATCCTCACCGAGCTGCTGCCGTCGTCGCAGCTGGTCAAGGCCAACGGCTGGATCGAAGGACTGACCATCGCCTCGATCCTGCTGGGCATCGTGCTCGGCGGCATGCTGGTGGGCCATGCGGTGTCCAGCCAGCTGCTGCTGATCGACCTGCCGTTCATCGACACCGGCATCGACTCGCCGGCCGAAGCCGCCATTGCGGTGCTGATCTTCGTCTACGTGCTCGCGGCCTGGTTCAACACCCGCATCCCGCACACCGGCGTCGAGATGCGCCCGCTGCGCTCCAACCCCGAGCAGAGCATGGTGCGCAACCTGGCCGGCCTGCTGCCCGACTTCTGGCATTGCAACGCCCGCCTGTGGCGCGACCGGCTGGGCCAGATCTCGCTGGCGACCACCACGCTGTTCTGGGGCGCGGGCGGCAACCTCAAGTACATCGTGCTGGCCTGGGCCGCCGTGGCGCTCGAATACAACACCACCCAGGCCTCGGCGCTGACCGGCGTGGTCACCATCGGCACCGCGGTGGGCGCCATCGTGGCCTCGATGTACATGCGCCTGGACATGGCCACGCGCGTGATCCCCATGGGCATCGCGATGGGCCTGATGGTGATCTGCATGAACTTCATCGGCAACGTCTGGCTGGCGGTGCCGTTCCTGATCATCCTGGGCGGCCTGGGCGGCTTCCTGGTGGTGCCGATGAACGCGCTGCTGCAGCACCGCGGCCACAACCTGATGGGCGCGGGCCGCTCCATCGCCGTGCAGAACTTCAACGAGCAGGCCTGCATCCTTCTGCTGGGCGGCTTCTACAGCGTGTGCACGGGCCTGGGCCTGTCGGCCTACGGCGCCATCAGCGCCTTCGGCCTCGTGGTGGCGGGTTGCATGTGGATCATCAAGCGCTGGCACGAGAACAACCTCAAGAAGTATCCTGAAGAGGTCGAGCACCTGCTTGCCATCGCCCGCAGCGACAAGCACCACTGATCTCGCGCGACCGCGTTGGTGCAATGGCCGGCGCGCCGAGCGCCCCCACTCCAACGCCCCCATGCCCGCCCTCGCCCTGATGTTCAACGCCTTCGTGTGGGGCGTTTCGTGGATTCCGTTCCGCCAGATCGCCAGCCACGGCCTGCATCCGCTGTGGACCACCTGCCTGATCTACCTCGTCATCGCCACGGCGATGGGCCTCGTGCGCCGCCACGCCTGGAAAGCCTTCGCCGCGTTCCCGATGCTGGTGGCACTGGGCTTGGCGGCGGGCTTCACCAACGTGGGTTTCAACTGGGCCGTGACGCAGGGCGACGTGGTGCGCGTGGTGCTGCTGTTCTACCTCATGCCGCTGTGGAGCGTGCTGCTGGCCTGGCTGCTGCTGGGCGAGCGGCCCACGGGCGGCGCGCTGATGCGCGTGGCGCTGGCGCTCACCGGCGTGGTGGTGGTGCTGAAGGCGCCGGGCACCGACTGGCCGGTGCCCTCGAGCCTGCCCGACTGGCTGGGCGTGGCGGCGGGCTTCGGCTTCGCCGTGACCAACATCGTGCTGCGCCACCTGCGGCATGCGCCGGGCGAGTCGCGCGCGCTGGCCATGTTCTGGGGCTGCACGGTGGTGGCGGGCGTCGGCGCGGTGAGCGGCACCGCGTTCGGCGGCATCGATTCACCGCTGCTCGCCTCGCCCGGCTGGCTGGGCTGGGCCGCGCTGCTGGGCACGGGCTTCATCGTCGCCAACGTGTGCCTGCAGTACGGCGCGCCGAAGCTGGCGGCCAGCGCGACCTCGGTGATCATGCTGTCGGAAGTGCTGTTCGCCAGCGTCTCGTCGGTGGCGCTGGGCGCGTCCACCATGAACTCGCGCATCCTCGTCGGCGGCGCGCTGATCGTGCTGGGCGCGGTGTGGTCGGCGTTTGCGCGAACCCCGCCCGCGCGCGATGATGGCGTTTCCGCGTCCACCTGAGGAGCTCTCTCCATGACCAGCGTCTACGACTTCCAGGCCACCCGCATCGACGGCAAGCCGGTGAAGCTCTCGACCTTCCGCGGCAAGGTGCTGCTGATCGTCAACACGGCGAGCAATTGCGGCTTCACGCCGCAGTTCGAAGGCCTGGAAGCGCTGCACGAAAAGTACGCCGGCCAGGGCCTCGCGGTGCTGGGCTTTCCCTCCAACCAGTTCGGCGGGCAGGACCCGGGCACCAACGAGGAAATCGGCGCCTTCTGCATGACCAACTACGGCGTGAGCTTCCCGATGATGGAGAAGATCGACGTCAACGGCAGCGGCGCACTGCCGCTGTACCAGTGGCTCACCAAGGAAAAACCGGGCCTGCTGGGCAGCACGGCCATCAAGTGGAACTTCACCAAGTTCCTGGTCGGGCGCGACGGCGCGGTGCTCAAGCGCTATGCGCCGCTGGACACGCCGGCTTCGCTCACGCGCGACATCGAGGCGGCGCTGGCCGCCGGCTGAGTTCAGAAGCGGAAATCGGCGCTCTTCGGCGCGCCGCCGACCGTCACGGTCTGGCTCTTGGTTTCACCTGTCGAGGTGCTCACGTCGATCACGTAGCGCCCCGCCGGCACGTCGATGAGGCACACCGGACCGGTGGCGGTGAAGGCCATGGCGGCGGACGAGTTCGCGTCGCCGCCCTTGATCGCGACGTTCAGGTTGGCCAGGTACGCCCCGTCGGCGCGCGCGAACAGCAGCGACAGCGGGTGGTTCTTCATGGCGGCGCGCATGGCGGTCGACTCGTCGGAGCCGATGCCGCCGCACACGTAGCGCGTGGTGCCGATGCCCTGCCAGGGCGGCAGGGCCGAGGGCGGCTGCTGCGCCTGCGCGGCGACGGTGCCTGCGATGCAGGCGGCGGCCAGCAACGCACGGCGCAGCGGAAATGCAGAAACGAAAGACATGGCACGAACTCCTTGCAGCGTCTTCGGCTCGCCATGATGCGCCCCGAACGCGCGGTGCGCACGTCGGACGGCAGCGTGCCCTGCCGTGCGCGCGCGCCCTACCCTGCGGGCGTCTGCAGCGCCGCGTCGAGCAGCTCGACCCAGTGCCGCACGGGCGTGTCGCCGCTGCCGCTTTGCAGGTGCGTGATGCAGCCGATGTTGGCCGAGGCGATGGTCGTGGGCTGCAGCTGCTTCAGGTGGCCGAGCTTGCGGTCGCGCAGCGGGTAGGCCAGCTCGGGCTGCAGCACCGAGTAGGTGCCGGCCGAGCCGCAGCACAGGTGCGATTCGTTCATCGCCACGCGCACGTCGAAACCGAGCGCGCGCAGGTGCGTCTCGACGCCGCCGCGCAGCTTCTGGCCGTGCTGCAGCGTGCAGGGCGGGTGGTAGGCGACCACGCCTTCGGGCGCGCGCACGCGGCCCTGCAGCGCGGGCACGAGCTCGGGCAGCAGCTCGCTCAGGTCGCGCGTGAGGGCGCTGATGCGCGCGGCCTTGGCGGCATAGGCCGCGTCGTGCTGCAGCAGGTGGCCGTACTCGCGCACGGTGACGCCGCAGCCCGAGGCGTTCATGACGATCGCCTCGACCTCGTTGCCTTCGACGAAAGGCCACCATGCGTCGATGTTGGCGCGCATCTGCGCCTTGCCGCCGTCCTGGTCGTTGAGGTGGAACTTCACGGCGCCGCAGCAGCCCGCCTTGGGCGCAATCACCGCTTGAATACCGGCGGCGTCGAGCACGCGCGCGGTGGCGCTGTTGATGTTCGGGGCCATCGACGGCTGCACGCAGCCCGCGAGCATCAGCACCTTGCGCGCATGCGTGGCGGTGGGCCAGCGGCCGGCGTCCTGCTGGGCGGGCACCTTGGCCTTCAGTGCTTCGGGCAGCAGGCCGCGCACGGATTGGCCGAGCTTCATCGCGGGGCCGAACAGCGGCGACGGCAGCGCCTCTTTCAGCAGCCAGCGCGTGGCCGACTCCATGGCGGGGCGCGGCACTTTCTCATCGACGATCTTGCGGCCGATGTCGACCAGGTTCCCGTACTGCACGCCGCTCGGGCAGGTGCTCTCGCAGTTGCGGCAGGTCAGGCAGCGGTCGAGGTGCAGCTGCGTGCTGCGCGTGGGCGCATGGCCTTCGAGCACCTGCTTGATGAGGTAGATGCGCCCGCGTGGCCCGTCGAGCTCGTCGCCGAGCAGCTGGTAGGTCGGGCAGGTGGCGGTGCAGAAGCCGCAGTGCACGCACTTGCGCAGGATGGCTTCGGCTTCGCGGCCCGCGTCGGTGTCGCGGAATTCGGGGGCTAGTTCGGTTTGCATCGCGGGGTGGGTGTCGTTTCTTTTTTAGGACTCGCCTGCGAAGAGCCGGCCGCGGTCGAAGACCCCGTGCGGATCGAACTCCTGCATCAGCGCGCGATGGATGCGCGCCACCGGCGCGCTCAGTGCGTCGAAGCGCGGCACGTCGCAGTCGGCCGCTTGCGCCGCGGGCACACGGAACAGCGTGGCATGGCCACCCGCTGCGTGCGCGGCCTCGCGCAGGCGCGCCGCCTGCGCCGGCGGCGCGAGGTACCAGCGCTGCCCGCCGTGCCATTCGACCAGCGGCGCAGCGCAGCCGTTGATGGCGATCACCGGCGCGGTCTGCGGCACCGACAGCCGCCACAGCGCCAGCGACCCGGCTTCGTCGAGTGCGAACCACGGCATGCGCTGGTCGCGCAGCGCGGCCCA
>NZ_BCUS01000057.1 GCF_001591345.1 Variovorax boronicumulans NBRC 103145
TCCGCCCGCGCCCGGTGCCGGCGACTTGGAGCGCTGCACCAGGTACCAGGCACCGCCCCCGAGCGCCACGAGCAGCAGCAGGGCCAGCAGGCTCCCGACCCAGCGGCGCCGGCGCGCCGGAGGATGGGTCGGCGACACGACGGGTGGCAGGGGTTCGGGGGGCGTTTGGGAATCCATGGGCGGTGCGTGCGAAGGGGTGCGAAAAGGCGGCCTGAAGGGAGGCGGCCTAGAGTACAGCGCGAAATATCACTCCCGCAGTTTTCCGTGCCGTAAAGCGACGGTAAAGCTTCCGTTTGCGCGGCGCCCCGCCATCGCCGGGGTCGCCATTCGCGCCGGCGACCGGCACTTCACGCCGCCCACCCGCATTTCGTCGCATGGCCGTGGCGGGGGCCGGGCGGCATCGGCACAGTCCGCTCCATCGATTCCCTCCCTGCCCTCATTTCCTTCCACCCAACGGAGCCTCCCATGCTGATGCAAATCCTTCTTCACACCCCGAAGTGGGTGTTCGCCGTGTTCGTCCTGCTGGCCTGGCTCGGTGGCCGGCAGCTCGTGGCCAACCGCATCGGCCTGAACCGCGTGCTGGTGATGCCGGTCGCCATGGCCGGCCTGTCGTTCTGGGGCGTGATGTCGGTGTCCGGCGAGTCGGCCGGCGCCCTGCTCGGCTGGGCCATGGCCGCGCTGCTGCTCGTGGTGCTGGTGCTGCGCCGCCCGCTGCCGGCGACCACGCGCTACGACGCCGCGGCGCGCCAGTTCGAGGTGGCCGGCACCGCCGTGCCGCTGATGCTCATGATGGGCATCTTCCTCACCAAGTACGTGGTGGGCGTGTCGCTGGCCCTGCATCCGGAGCTGCGCCACCAGGCCGCCTTCGCCCTGGGCGTGCCGGCGCTGTACGGCGCCTTCAGCGGCGTCTTCGCGGCCCGCGCCGCACGCCTGTGGCGGCTGGCCGCCGCGTCGGGCGCGATGGTCAGCGGCGCCCGCGCGGCCTAAGATTCCGACGCCCCGCCCGCCCTTCGCCGCCAGGAACCGCCATGACCGTGCTCGTGTTGATCCTCAAGATTTCCATCTCGGTGGTGCTGCTTGCCTCGCTGGCCGAAGCGCTGGTGCTGTCATGGCGCAACGGCTGGCGCAGCTACGACTGGAAGGCGGCGGGCATCTCGGTGTTCGACTTCCTGGTGCGCGAATACCCGCTGCGCTGGCTGCTGCCGCTGGCCTTCTGGGTCGGCGCCATGGACTGGCTCTACGCCCACCGGCTCTTCACGCTGCCGATGGACCACTGGACCGGCTGGCTCGCCTGCTTCGTCGGCCAGGAGTTCTGCTACTACTGGTACCACCGCGCCGCGCACCGCGTGCGCTGGTTCTGGTGCACCCACGCCGTGCACCATTCGCCGAACCAGCTGAACCTGTCGGCCGCCTACCGCTTCGGCTGGACCGGCCGGCTCACCGGCACGCTGGCCTTCTTCCTGCTGGCGCCGCTCCTGGGCATGCCGCCGCGGATCATCCTGCTGATGCTCACGCTGAACCTGCTCTACCAGTTCTGGATTCACGCGACCTGGATTCCGAAGCTCGGCCCGCTCGAATGGGTGCTGAACACGCCCTCGGCCCACCGCGTGCACCACGCCTCGAACCTGGAGTACCTGGACGGCAACTACGGCGGCGTGCTGATCGTGTTCGACCGCCTGTTCGGCACCTACATCCCCGAGCGCGCCGACCTGCCCTGCCGCTACGGGCTGGTGAAGCCGATCACCTCGTACAACCTGTTCGAGATCGAGTTCAGCCAATGGCGCGACCTGTGGCGCGACCTGCGTTCGGCGCGTTCGCTGCGCGCCTTCGTCGGCTACCTCGTGAAGCCGCCGGGCTGGCGGCCGGACGGGCCGGGCGAGACCACCGAGGAGCTGCGCCAGCGCGCGGCCCTGGCACCTTCACCGTCGATGCCGGCATCGGCCGCCAGCGACTTCGTTCCCCTTTCACCTGTCTCTCTCAAGGAGCTGTCATGACCCCCATGTCCTCTTCCTCTTCTTCCTCCTCCTCTTCTTCGTCCGCCGACATCGAGCGGCGCGCCCGCCGCCGCGCCGGCGCCAAGATGGGCTGGTTCATCCATGCCTTCGTCTATGTGGTCGTCAATGTCGGGCTGGTTGCGCTCGCGGCCTCGCGCGGCCACAACTGGGCCGTGTACCCGCTCATGGGATGGGGCCTGGGCCTGCTGATCCACGGCGCCGTGGTCTGGCTCATCGCGCCCGGCGGCGGCCTGTACGACCAGCTGCTGGAACGTGAGCGCCGTGCGCTAGGCGGGGACCGCCGGTGACGGCCACGGCGGACGACACGCCACGCCCGTCGCGCTTTCGCGCCGAGAACCTGCGAGACATCCTGCGGCACGGCCTGATCACGGCCGCCTTCTGCTGCGTCATCGCCGCGGCGCTGACCGTCTCGGGCATGGGCAGCTGGAGTTCGCAGATGGTGTATTCGCTGTCGATCGGAACGATCAGCTGGCTGGTCATCGACACCGGGCGCCTGTTCATCAGCGGCCACCAGAACGTGCTCTGGCCGCACGGGCCCTGGGGCTTCGTGCTGGTGGCCTTCGGCGTCACGCTGGGCTTCCTCGGCGGCGGCGCCATCGGGGACGCCTGGGTCGGCCGGCCGCTGTTCGACTTCACCGGCTTCGCCCGGCACCGGATGGTCTCCACCATCGTCATCACGCTGGCGGCCACCATCGGCATGTGCTACTTCTTCTACAGCCTCGGGCGCAGCAAGCACATGCAGCGCCAGCTCGACCTGGCGCAGCGAGACGCCACGGACGCCCGCCTCAAGCTGCTCGAAACCCAGCTCGAGCCGCACATGCTGTTCAACACGCTGGCCAACCTGCGCGTGCTGATCACCGTCGACCCGCCGCGCGCCGTGGCGATGCTCGACCGGCTCAACAGTTATTTGCGCATGACGCTCAGCGGCTCGCGCGCGCTGTCGCATCCGCTGTCGGCCGAGTTCGACCGGCTGGGCGACTACCTCGAGCTGATGTCGGTGCGCATGGGCGAGCGCCTGCGCTACACGCTCGACCTGCCCGACGACCTGCGCGACACACCCGTGCCGCCGCTGCTGCTGCAGCCGCTGGTCGAGAACAGCATCCGCCACGGCCTCGAGCCCCAGGTCGAAGGCGGCGAAATTGCCGTGCGCGCGCGCCGCGAGGCGGGCGAACTGGTCATCGAGGTGAGCGACACCGGTGTCGGGCTCGATGCGGCACCGCCGCAGCCTTCGGAAGACGGAGGCTTCGGGCTCGAACAGGTGCGCGAGCGGCTGACCACCGTGTACGGCGAGCAAGGCCGCCTGAGCCTGGCCCCCGCGCCCACGGGCGGCGGAACGCGCGTCACCCTGAACCTTCCCCTGCCCGCCTGAACAGGCCCCACGACAACAACAAGAAGACGATGCCCCTCACCGCCCTCATCGCCGAAGACGAACCCCTGCTGGCCCAGGCCCTGCAGGCCGAACTGGCCGCCGCCTGGCCCGAGCTGCGCGTGGTCGCCACCGCCCGCGACGGCCGCAGCGCCGTGCGCGAGGCGTTAAGGCTGCTGCCGCAGGTGCTGTTCTTCGACATCCGCATGCCCGGCCTGGACGGCCTGGGCGCCGCCGCCGAACTGGCCGACAGCTGGCCCACCGACGAAGCGCCGATGCCGCAGCTGGTGTTCGTCACCGCCTACGACGAATACGCCGCGCGCGCCTTCGAGGCCGAAGCCATCGACTACGTGCTCAAGCCCGTGCAGCCCGAGCGCCTGCGCAAGACCGTGGCGCGGCTGCGGCAGGCGCTGGCGGCGGCCGCGCCGTCGATGACGCCGCCCATCCCGCCTGACGAGGCGCTGGAGCGCTCCCTCGCCCAATGGCGCCAGGTGCTGGGCGCCGCCGGCGGGGCCCCGTCGGCATCGTCGTCACCGTCAGCGCCGCTGCGCATGATCGCCGCCAGCGATGCCGGCGGCGCCACCGTGCGCATGGTGCCGATCGACGAGGTGCTGTATTTCGAGGCCGCCGACAAGTACTTGCGCGTGCTCACCGCCACGCAGGAATACCTGATCCGCACGCCGCTGAAGCAGCTGCTGCCCCAGCTCGATGCCGACACCTTCTGGCAGGTGCACCGGGCGGTGGTGGTGCGCAGCGCGGCCATCGAGGCGGTGCACCGCGACGAGGCCGGCAAGCTGCACCTCGCGCTGCGCGGGCGGGCCGAGAAGATCCCGGTCAGCCGGCTCTACGCCCACCTGTTTCGCGCCATGTGAAATCCAGGCGCCGGGCACGCAGCAAAAAGCCGGCCTTTTCGGGGCCGGCTTTTTTCATTCAGTCACGAATGGCGTTGTAAATCAGCGCCAGTGGCCGTGTCCGTGGCCATGACCGCGGTGATAACCACGACCGTAGTAGCGCGGGCCGTAATAGGCCGGCGGCGGTGCGTAGTAGACCGGTGCCGGACGGTAGTACACCGGCGGCGGCGGACGGTAGTAGACCGGGGGCGGCGGTGCGTAATACACCGGGGCCGGCGGCGCATAGACCGGGGCCGGGTAGTAGGCGGGACCGCCCACGCCGACCGCCACGCCGGGCACGCCGACGCCGATCGACCAGCTCACGTCGCCGCGGGCGCTGGCCGAGGTGGCGGCAAACAGCGCACCGAAGGCCACCGCACCGGTGGCGGCCCATTTGAAGAGGGTAGAACGTGTGACGCTCATGATGTGGGACTCCTTGTTGGGGGGCGTTGTGCGCCCCATGTCCGTATTGAACGCTGCAATTGCAAAGCGGGTGGACGCTGCATTGTGAAGAGCGTTGCCAAAAGTAACCCCGACAGGCCCCCCTCTAGAATGACGCGATGACCTCCCCGACCGACAAAAGCGGCACCAAAACGACCGCTGCACCGAGCAATTTCCTGCGCCACGTGATCGAGAACGACCTCGCACAGGGTGCCTACGCAGGCCGCACCTGGGGCGGTTCCCCGGGCGACGCCGCCCACCACGCCCAGGGCATGCCCGACCCCGCCAAGGTGCGCATGCGCTTTCCGCCCGAGCCCAATGGCTACCTGCACATCGGCCACGCCAAGAGCATCTGGCTGAATTTCGAGCTGGCCAAGGAATACGGCGGCGTGTGCCACCTGCGCTTCGACGACACCAACCCTGAGAAGGAAGAGCAGGAGTACGTCGATTCCATCCGCGACGCCGTGAAGTGGCTCGGCTACGAAACCTACCTGGCCGACCGCCCCAGCGCGCCCGGCACGATTCAGGAGCACGAGTATTTCGCCAGCAACTACTTCGACTTCATGTACGAAGCCGCCGAGTACCTGATCGGCGCCGGCCTGGCGTACGTCGACGAGCAGACGCCCGAAGAAATGCGCGCCAACCGCGGCGACTTCAACACGCCCGGCACCGACAGCCGCTTTCGCAGCCGCACGCCCGACGAAAACCTGGCGCGCTTTCGCGAAATGCGCGACGGCAAGCTCGCCGACGGCGCCGCCATCCTGCGCGCCAAGATCGACATGGCGAGCCCCAACATCAACATGCGCGACCCCGCGCTGTACCGCATCCGCCGCGCCACCCACCACAACACGGGCGACAAGTGGTGCATCTACCCGATGTACACCTACGCGCACCCCATCGAAGACGCGCTGGAGCAGATCACCCACTCCATCTGCACGCTCGAATTCGAAGACCAGCGCCCCTTCTACGACTGGCTGCTCGACCGCCTGGCCGAAGGCGGCTTGGTCGCCAGCCCGCACCCCCGCCAGTACGAATTCGCCCGCCTGAACGTGACCCACGTGATGACCAGCAAGCGCAAGCTGCGCCAGCTGGTCGAGGAAAAGCACGTCGACGGCTGGGACGACCCCCGCATGCCCACCATCGCCGGCCTGCGCCGCCGCGGCTACACGCCCGCCGCGCTGCAGCTGTTCTGCGAACGCAGCGGCACCACCAAGTCGGGCGGCTGGATCGAGTACGCCAGCCTGGAGGCCGCGCTGCGCGACACCCTCGACCCCATCGCGCCGCGCGCCATGGCCGTGCTCGACCCGGTGAAGCTCGTCATCACCAACTGGGGTGAGCTGATGGGCAGCGACGACACGCTCGACGACTGCTCCGCCCCCGTGCACCCGCACCACCCCGAAATGGGCAAGCGCGAATTCAAGCTCGGCCGCGAAGTCTGGATCGAGCGCACCGACTACGAAGACGTGCAGCCCAAGGGCTTCTTCCGCCTGTTCCCCGGCAACAAGGTGCGCCTCAAGTACGGCCACGTCATCGAATGCACCGGCGCCACGCGCGACGCCGACGGCAAGCTCCTCGAAGTGCAAGCCACGCTGGTGCCCGACACCAAGAGCGGCACGCCCGGCGCGGACGCGATCAAGGTCAAGGGCAACATCACCTGGGTGGCTGCTGCGGATGCCGTGCAGGCCGAGGTGCGGTTGTACGAGCGCCTCTTCGCCGAAGCCAACCCGGGCAGCGGCGAGCTGCTGGACGAGCTGAACAAGCACAGCCTCGAGGTGTGCACGGCCTTCGTCGAGCCTTCACTGGCGAAGGCCGAGCCCGGTGTCGGCATCCAGTTCGAACGGCATGGCTACTTCGTGCGCGACACGAAGGGCGGCGCCGCCGGCGGACAGGTGGTGTTCAACCGCGCGGCGGGGATGCGGGACAGCTGGGCCAAGTAAGCCCGCTGCCGCACTCTCCCGCAAAGCCGGGGCCGTCATGGCTCCGGCTTTTTTCTTGCGCCGAGCGTCGACAGACCCCGGCTATCCTGTCGGTTCATGAACGCCCCGAGCCTTTCTTCGTCCCGCCTCATCCGCTTCAACAAACCCTACGGCGTCCTCAGCCAGTTCACGCCCGAGGGCCGCTGGCGCGGGCTGAAGGACTTCATCGACCTCCCCGGTGTCTACGTCGCCGGCCGCCTCGATGCCGACAGCGAAGGCCTGCTGCTGCTCACCGACGACGGCAAGCTCCAGGCGCGCATCGCCGATCCGCGCTTCAAGATGGAGAAGACCTACTGGGTGCAGGTCGAGGGCGTGCCGACCGACGAAGCGCTGGCGGCGCTGCGCAACGGCGTGCAGCTCAACGACGGCCCCACGCGCCCCGCACGGGCACGCCGGCTCGACCCGCCGCCCGCCGTGTGGAACCGCGAGCCCCCCATCCGCGAGCGCAAGCTCATTCCCACCGCGTGGCTGGAGCTGGCGATCAGCGAAGGCCGCAACCGCCAGGTGCGGCGCATGACGGCGGCCGTGGGGCTGCCGACGCTGCGCCTCATCCGCGCCGCCATCGGGCCCTACACGCTCGACGGGCTCGCGCCCGGAACCTGGCGGGAACAGAGCGGCGGCTGAGCCGCCGCACCCTCAACTCCTCTTTCGAATCCTGTCCATGCACATGAATCTTCCTCTCTCCGATCTCCCTTCTGCTGCGTTGAACCGCCGCAGCGCCGTGCTCGGCGCCCTCGGCCTGCTGGCGCTGCCTGCCGGCGCCGCAGCCCCGGCCAAGAAGAACAACAACAAGCCGCAGGCGCCCGACGTCTGGCCGCGCGCCTCGCTGGTGCCGGGCGGCGTCGCCCGCCTGTCGCTCGGCCCCGCCGCCACGCGCCCCAAGGCTTTCGCCGATGATGTGCCGCTGCTGGTGCTGGGCGATCCGATCGAATGGACCGCGCTGGTCGGCATTCCGCTTGCCACCCCACCCGGCGAAGCCAGCATCAGCGTGCGCGCCGAGGGCAACAAGCCGGAGCGCCAGATCGCCTACACCGTCGCCCCGAAGCAGTACCGCGAACAACGCCTGACGGTGGCGCCGCGCACGGTCGACCTGTCGCCCGAGGACGAGGCTCGCTACACCAAGGAGCGCGATCACCTGGCCGGCGTGATGGCCACGCTCACCGACCTGCGCCCCGACGCCGCGCTGCAGATGCGCGTGCCCGTGCCGGGCCGCCGCTCCAGCTCGTTCGGCCTGCGCCGCGTGTTCAACGGCCAATCGCGCAATCCGCACAGCGGCATGGACATCGCAGCCGGCACCGGCACGCCCGTGCGCGCGCCGCTGGCCGGCAAGGTGATCGACACCGGCGACTACTTCTTCAACGGCGGCACCGTCTGGGTCGACCACGGCGGCGGCCTGCTGACGATGTACTGCCACCTGAGCCGTTGGGACGTGAAGGTGGGCGACGTGCTCAAGGCAGGCGAGCCGCTGGCCGCCGTGGGCGCGACGGGGCGGGTGACCGGGCCGCACCTTCATTGGGGGGTGATGCTGAATCGGACGATGGTGGACCCGGCGTTGTTCGTTGCGGGTTGAGGCACCCAGCCGGAACGCCGTCATGAGTGACAAAGCGCCGACCCTCTTCACCGAAGCCTGCCTAGCCTCCTCGTTCGCGCCCACCGAACGCCGCGAAGCCCTCGCCCGCCTCAACACCCTCTTGCACCCCGCCCTGCAGCGGATCGTCGCCGCCGAAGTCGCCGCGGGCAACCGCGTCGTCGATGTCGGCATCGACTGGCCCGACGAGGGCTCGGTGCACGTCACGCTCCAAAGGCATTTCACGGCCCGGCACGCCGGCAAGCAGGCCGCGTTCAGCCTCTGCGACGACCCGCATTACTGGCATGCCGACTACAGCACCGCGGACAAACCGCGGCACCTGCTGATCTGCTGAACTGAAGAACGCCGCCCTCAGAGCGGCCTGGTCAGGTACACCGCCTCGCGCCCCACGATCGTTCGCTGCGCGGGCATGAAGATCGTGCAGTCGTCGCACGGCGCGCGGATTTCGTCCGGACCGTTGGTGGCGATCAGCTCGCCCTTGGCAAAGGTCTCGAAGCCGATCAGCGGGCGCACGAAGGCGAAGTCTTCCGACTTGATGACGTGCGTCTGGAGCAGCTCGAAGCGACGCTGCTCGCCGGGCGTGGGCACGGCCGGGTCCTTGTCGATGAGGCCGAAGTGCGCCAGGAAGTCGAGCGAGATGGCCGTGGCCAGCTCGGAGGCCGAGCGCAGGAAATGCTGGCCGCACTCGGCCACCAGCGCCACGCCCTTGCCGTCGGCCCGGCCATGCTGACCGTGCTGGATCAGCGGCGTGCCCGAGCCCAGGCCGTCGGGCATCACCAGGTGCACCGACGGGCGGCCGATGGCCATGGCGGCCTCGGCGTTGCGATCGAAGGCCGGGTACACCCAGAACGGGATCACAGGCTGGCTCGTGGAATGGATGTCGAGGATGTGGTCGGCCGCGCTCACCACCGGGCGCAGCTCGCGGGCGCGGCGCAGCTCGGGGCTGTCCTCGCTGCCGTCGAGCCATTCGGGCGACCACACGCGGTTGAGGTTGTGCACCAGCTGGCGGCTGTCGAAAGGCAGCGCCTCGTTGAAGGACTCGTAGGCCGCCACGTTGGCAAAGCTGACGGTGAGCGTGCCGATCTTCGGGCGCACGCCGGTGTCGAGCAGGTGCGTGGCGGCGGTCATGCCGCAGATCTCGTTGCCGTGCGTCAGCGCGTTGATCAGCACGTGCGGACCGGGCTTGCCGGATTCGAAGCGGTGCACGTAGTCGATGCCGACGTTGCCCTCGCGGTAGGCGGACAGGTCGCGAGGGAGGACTTCGAGGGAGGGGGGCAATTGGGTCATGGGGTGGTGAACAGGTGGGATCGGGGGCCGCCGGCAAGTTTGCTACAGCTGGCAAATTCGTGCCGTGCGCCGCAAATCCCCCGTTGCGGCTCATGTCCTGAGCCGCAACGCCCTCACCAGTTCACTTCCCGCTCCGGCGTCGCCGAAATATGGTGGATCGACAGATCCGCCCCGTCGTACTCCTCCTCCTGCGACAGCCGCAACCCCATCGTCGCCTTGAGCACGCCGTACACCACGGCGCCGCCGATCAGCGCCCAGACCACGCCAAGCAAGGTGCCGATCAGCTGCGCCCACAGGTTCACGCCGCCGATGCCGCCCAGCGCCTGGGTGCCGAAGATGCCGGCCGCGATGCCGCCCCAGGTGCCGCACAGGCCGTGCAGCGGCCACACGCCGAGCACGTCGTCGATCTTCCATTTGTTCTGGGTGCGCGTGAACATGAAGACGAAGATGGCGCCGGCCACGCCGCCCGCCACGAGCGCGCCCAGCGGGTGCATGAGGTCGGAGCCGGCGCACACGGCCACGAGGCCGGCGAGCGGGCCGTTGTAGACGAAGCCGGGGTCGTTCTTGCCCATGGCCAGCGCCACCAGCGTGCCACCGACCATGGCCATCAGCGAGTTGACGGCGACAAGGCCCGAGATCTTGTCAATGCTCTGCGCGCTCATCACGTTGAAGCCGAACCAGCCCACGCACAGCACCCACGCGCCCAGCGCCAGGAACGGGATGTTCGACGGCGGGTGTGCGCTCAGCGAGCCGTCGCCCCGGTAGCGGTTGCGGCGCGCGCCCAGCAGCAGCACGGCCGGCAGCGCGAGCCAGCCGCCCACGGCGTGCACGACGACCGAGCCGGCGAAGTCATGGAACTCGTGGCCGGTGACCGAGGCGATCCAGCCCTGGATGCCGAAGGCCTTGTTCCAGGCGATGCCCTCGTACAGCGGGTAGACGAAACCGACGATCACCGCGGTGGCGATCAGCTGCGGCCAGAACTTGGCGCGCTCGGCGATGCCGCCCGAGATGATGGCCGGAATGGCCGCCGCGAAGGTCAGCAGGAAGAAGAACTTCACCAGCTCGTAGCCGCTTCTTGCCGACAGTTCGGTGGCGCTGACGAAGAAATGCGTGCCGTAAGCCACACCGTAGCCCACCAGGAAGTACACGATGGTCGAGACCGAGAAGTCGACCAGGATCTTGACCAGCGCATTGACCTGGTTCTTCTTGCGCACGGTGCCCAGTTCCAGAAAGGCAAAGCCGGCATGCATGGCCAGGACCATGATGGCGCCGAGAAGGATGAACAGCGCGTCAGCGCCCTGTTTGAGTGCGTCCATGAGAGCTTCTTGCAGGTTTTTGGTTTGATTTGGTGCGTCGCACCCGAACGGCTCGGGGCGCCGGCGCAAGAAAGCAAAAATGGTGCCTGAAGGCTCTTGAATGGTGCGAAACGACCCAGGAATGGGCCGATTTCGCAGGACGCGCACCGGATCGGAACGCGACGTCGCCGCGATCAGCCTGCGCCGCCGCGCAGCGCGTCGCGATACCGCCGGCTGCAGGGCACGCTCGTGCCGTCGTGCATGTGCAGCCGGGCATCGCCGCCGTCGAGCGGCTCGATCTCCTTGATGCGGCCCAGGTTCACCGCGTGGCTGCGGTGCACGCGCACGAAGGTGGCGGGGTCGAGCTGGGTCAGGAAGTCGGTGAGCGTGGCGCGCAGCAGGTAGTCGTGGCCGTTGACGTGCAGGCCGACGTAATTGCCCTCGGCCTGCAGCCAGTCGATGTCGGTGGCGGCAATGAGGAATTCGCGGCGCAGCTTGCGCACGAGAAAGCGTTCGGGGCGGGCCGGCGGCGGCGGTGCTGCCGGCGCGGGCACGTCCTGCACGGAGGGTTCGAAACCCTCCGGTTCCGCCAGCGCCTCGGGCACCGGCGCCACGCCCTCTTCCGGCGGATCGAGCACGCGCGCCTCGCCCTGCAGCCGCAGCATGAAGAGCCGGTAGGCCCACACGCCGAAGACCATCGTGGCGCAGACGCGCACGTCCTTCAGGTACTCGTAGCCCCATCGCCCCATGGCGCCGCCGAAGTCGTAGGGCTCGCCGGCGGCCGCGTACACCGCGGCGCGCAGCCCGAACATCGCCGCCACGTGCGCCAGGCTCAGGAGCACGCTGGCCAGCAGATGCCCGACGAGAAAGCGCACCCAGTGGTCGCGCGCCAGCGGCGACAGCCGGCGCTCCACGGCCACCAGCACCGGCACCAGGGCCAGCAGCGCGACGTGGCTCGACACCTCCCAGGTGACGACCTCCCAGTTCGCGCGCGGCACGGCGCGGCTGCGGGCGTCGATGAGCGCGACCACGGTGCTGATTGCGGCGTGCACCGTCATCAGCACGATCCAGAAGCCGACCTCGACGTACCGTCGGATCGGTTCATAGCGCTCGTACAGGTTCTTGTGCGGCTCGCTCATGCGGGGATTCTCGCGAACCGGGGGCCGGATTTCGTCCCTGGGGGCCACCGTTCGTCACAAATCCGGGCCGATCCGTCCCGGCGATGGCCCCGGGGGCGGGCACGGGGGCCACGATGGCCGCCGTTTCTTCGCTCCAGGAGCCCGCCATGCCCTCCGATTCCGTTCCCACACCGCAGCGCCGCCACGACATCGACGCCCTGCGCGCCCTCGCCTTCCTGCTCGTCATCCTCTACCACGTGGGCATGTACTACGTGGCCGACTGGCCCTGGCACCTGAAGAGCCCGCACGCGGCCGAGTGGCTGCCGTGGCCGATGCGGGTGCTGAACCTGTGGCGCATGGACCTGGTCTTCCTGATCTCGGGCGTGTCGCTCGGTTTCCTGAGCCGGGGCCAGGGCACCTGGGGCCTGCTGCGCAGCCGGGGCCTGCGGCTGATGCTGCCGCTGGCCTTCGGCATGGCGGTGGTCGTGCCCTACCAGGCCTATGCCGAAGGTGTGGCGCGCGGGCTGGTGGCGCCGGGCTTCGGCACCTTCCTGCTGCGCTACCTGTCGATGGGCGCGCCGTGGCCCAAGGGCGCGTTCGCGGGGGCGGAGTTCGGCATCACCTGGAACCACCTCTGGTACCTGCCCTACCTGTTCCTCTACACGGCGCTGGTCGCGCTGACGCTGCCGCTGTGGCGCTCGGCCGCCGGCCAGTGGGTGCGGCGGCGCTTCAACGGGCTGCGCGGCTGGCAGCTGCTGGTGTTGCCCGCACTGCCGCTGCTGGCGTGGACGGTGCTGCTGGCGCGGCACTTTCCGGCCACGCACAACCTGGTGTGGGACTTTCACCTGCACAGCATCTACTTCACCGTCTTCCTCTACGGCTACTGGATGGGCGTGGACACGGGCATCTGGCGCGAACTCGAACGGCTGCGCCGCGTGTCGCTGCTGCTGGCGGTGGCGGCGATCGGCGCGTTCATCGCGCTGCGCGTCGGGGCGGTCGTTGCGCCCAAGGGGCTGCTGATGGACGTGCTGCGCACCGCCTACCTGTGGCTCGCGGTCGCCACGATCCTGGGCCATGGCCATCGCCACCTGAACCGCCCCTGGCCCTGGCTGCGCTGGGCCAACGAATCGGTCTACCCCTGGTACATGCTGCACCAGACGCTGATCGTCGCGGGCGTGGCGTTGCTGGTGCCGCTGGCGCTGGGCCCGGTGTGGGAGCCCGTGGCGCTGGTCGCCGTGACCATTGCCGGCTGCTGGCTGCTGACCGACGGGCTGATCCGCCGCGTCGGCTGGCTGCGCCCACTGTTCGGGCTGAAGCGCAAGCCCGAGGCCGAGCCTGCCGTGGTGCTTACGCCGCCTGCTTCGGCTTCGGCGTCGTCGACGCCTCGTCCACCGGCACCAGGATGGCGTTCGCCGTCGCCACGAGCTTGAGCTTGTCTTCGCCCTGGCCCTCGGGCTGCGCGAACAGCTCGGCCCCGACGAACACCTGCTTGCGCCCCGCCTTCACCACGCGCCCGCGCGCCACGAAGGCCTCGCCGATGGCGGGCGAGATGCAGTTGATGGAGAAATGCGAGGCCAGCACGCGGCCCGCCACGGTGGCGGCCGCGAAGCCGCTCACGGTGTCGAGCAGCGCGGCGATCATCCCCGCGTGCAGGAAGCCGGTGTACTGGCCCATGTCTTCCTCGCGCCATTTCATGCGCAGTTCGGCCTGCCCGTCGGCGGCCTGTGTGACGTCGAAGCCGGCCCAGCGGTTGAAGGCGGCCGAACGGTTGATGGCCTGGATCGTGTCGAGCATGGGGGGTGTCCTTTCAGGGGAGTGGATGGAAGGCGAGACCCACTCTAGGAAGTGGAACCGCCGCGCACCGTCTCTTGGGTGACCGGTTCGCCGCCGGCAGATGCCTGCGCGACAGCAACGCGCCCGCGTCACATCGGCGTCATGAAAAAAACTTTGCGACGCCTTAACCCCGTTCGCCCGCCCCGTCCGTAGAAGCAGAGATTCGTCACCGACTTTCTTCCGGAAGGCTTTCCATGCACACACCGTTCTCCGCCCGTCCCCTCCTGCGTGCCACCGCCGTCGCCGCCCTCTGGCTGGCCGCGGGCGCCGGTGCCCATGCGCAACTGCAGGCCGACGCCTCGCGCATCACCCAGGTCAAGGTCTACCCCGGCAGCGCCACGGTGGAGCGCGTGGCGCGTGTCGCGGCCGGCAGCCGCTCGGTCACCTTCGCCTGCCTGCCGGCGGGGCTCGACGTGCAGAGCCTGCAGGTGTCGGCTGGCGCGGCGGTGCGCGTGGGCGAGACCTCGGTGCTCAGCGAGGCGCGCGAGCTCTCGGCGAACTGCGCCACCAGCGCGCTCGACGGCCGCATCCGCGAGCTCGAAGACCGCAAGGCCGCGCTGCAGGCCGAGACCGATGCGCTGGGCATGGTCACGGGTTATCTCAAGGGACTGTCGGGCGGCGAGTCGGGCCCCGGCGCGCGTGCGCCGATCGACGCGCGCAACCTCACAGCCGTGACCGAGGCGATGCGCCGTTCGGGCCAGGACGCGCTGCTCAAGCAGCACCAGATCCAGCGCCAGCAGACCGACCTCGACCGCCAGCTCAAGCCGCTGCTGGCCGAGCGCGGCCGCACGCAGGGCCAGGGCGCGCAGGTGACGGCCGTCACCGTCACGCTGGCCGCCAGTGCCGATGCCGACGTGAAGCTCAGCTACCAGGTCAACGGCCCCGGCTGGACGCCCAGCTACCGCGCGCTGCTCGACACCACGACGCGCAAGGTGCGCATCGAGCGCCAGGCGCTGGTGGCGCAGGCCACGGGCGAGGACTGGCGCGGCGTGAAGCTGGTGCTGTCCACCGGCCAGCCGCGCCGCGAAACCACGGGGCGCACGCCGGGCGCGTGGCGCATCGGCATCGAGCCGCCGCCGCGCGCGAATGCCGAGTCGGCGTACATGGCCGCGCCGATGCCCGCCGCCGCCCCGGCCGCCATTGCCGCCGACCGCAAGATGGCCATGGAGCGCGCACGCGAGCCGCTGTTCGACGTGAGCGTGTTCGACAACAGCTTCGCCACCGAATTCGCCGTGCCGCAGAGCATCGACGTGCCTTCCAACGGCCAGCGCGTGACCCTGGCGCTGGGCCAGCATGAGGACACCGCGCAGCTCGCCGCGCGCACCAGCCCGCGCGTGGACCCGAGCGCCTTCCTGGTCGCCGAGATGACGCAGCCCTCGGGCGTGTGGCCGGCCGGCCCGATGCAGCTGTACCGCGACGGCAACTTCGTCGGCCAGGGCCGCTGGAACGCGCCGAGCGACGCGAAGCTCACGCTCTCGTTCGGCCGCGACGAGCTGGTGCGCGTGCAAGTCGAGCCCGAGCGCGACAACCAGGGCTCGGGCGGCTTCGTCGGCTCGCGCGCCGAACGCCAGGTGCAACGCGCCTACGTGGTCGAGAACCGCCACCGCACGCCGATCGCGGTGCAGGTGCTGGAGGCCGCGCCGGTGTCGGTCGACGAGCAGGTACGCGTGACCACGCGCTTTGCGCCGCAACCCGCTGATCAGGCGTGGAACAAGCAGCCGGGGCTGGCGATGTGGCGCTTCGACCTGGACGCGGGGCAGACGGCGCGCGTGTCGGCGGACTACACGATCGGGTATCCGAAGGATGCGCGGTTGCAGATGCGCTGAGGGTGTGTGTTCGGGGCGCGTGCACAGGCCACCGGGTACTTCCCTCCGCGAATGTCCCCCGGCCTGCGGCCTCCTCCTTGATTTCGCTGCGGGAAGCACCCAGTGTCCTGCGCACAGGGCAGGCTGCTGGATCTCCCCAGCACACGGGGTTCAGAAGTCGAACTTCGCCGACACCTCGAAGGTCCGCCGCGGCGCCAGCAGCACCTGGTTCGCGGCGCGGCCGGTCCAGGTCGCGTAGAGCCGGTCCGTCAGGTTGCGCACACGGAAACTCAACAGGGCATTTTTCAACCGGTAGCTCACGGCCGCATCGACCGTGGTGAAGCCGTTGATGCGGATCTGGTTGGCGTTGTCGGTGTACATCGGCCCCGTGTGATTCAGCGACGCGAAGTATTCGAACTTCGAGCCGTCAGGCCGGTAGGTGGCGAAGACGTTGGCCATGCGCTCGGGCACGTTCGGCGGGGTCTTGCCCACGCGCGAGACGTTGCCGGCCTCGACCAGCGTGTCGAAGCGCGCATCGAGCGCCGCCAGGTTGCCCGCCAGCGTCCATTCGCGCGTGGGCTTCCACACGGCCGACAGCTCGAGGCCACGCGACGACTGGCGGCCGTTGTTCACGGTGGAGGCGGCGTTGTTCGGATCGCGCGAGAGCACGTTGTCGAGTTCGATCTTGTACAGCGCCGCGGTCCACTCCAGGTTCGCTGCGGGCAGGCTCTGCTTGAAGCCCACCTCGGCCTGCTTGCCGCGCGACATCGGGAACGCGGCGTTCGACGCCGACAGCAAGAAGAGCGACCCGACCGGCAGCGTGGCGTTGGTGTACTGCGCGTACAGGCTCGACTGCGGCGACAGGTCGTACACCGCGCCGAGGCGCCCCGAGGTGGCGCGGTAGCTCGCACCGAAGCGCGTGACGCTGCCTGCGTTCAGGTCCCAGATGCGGCGGTCGACCTCGGTGCGGTCGTGGCGCAGGCCGCCGACCAGCGTGAGGTCGCGCATCGGCTTGAGCGCGTCTTCCACGAAGACCGAGGCAACCTTCACGCGCGAGAAGGTGTCGGCGCGGTTGCCCGCGCCGGTGGTCAGCGCGGGGTTGTCGTCGAAGTAGCCGGTGTACGGGTCGAACACCGGCACGCGCAGTTGCGCGGTGGTGGTGGGGCTGCTGTTGGAGAAGCGGCGCTGGCTGCCGAAGCGCGTTTCGCTGTATTCGCCGCCGACGACGAAGCGGTTGTCCAGCCCGGCGATCTTTCCCTTGTGCGTGGCGTCGAAGCGGTCGAGCCAGAAGTCCTGGTCGTGCGTGATGAGCGTCTGGTCGCGCGCGATGCTGGCGGGCGGTACGAAGGTCGCGCTTTCGGAATTGCGGAACATGCGCTTCGACTGGTTAGCCGAGAACTCGTTGCGCCATGACCAGCCGCCGTTTAGCTGCCCCGTGAGGCGCGCGCGCAGCCAGTAGGTTTCTGAAGAGTTCTCGTCGTCGCGCACGTTGTAGTTGGTGCGCGCCATGCGCCGGTCGATCACGCGGCCGTCGGGCGTGCTGACGACGTTCGTCGGCTGCGTGGCGAATCTGCGCGGCACGAGCGGCGTGCCCCAGTAGGCGTCGTTGTCGTCGCGCAGGTAGTCGAACGACAGGTCCAGCTTCACCGAGCCGCCCAGGTCCACCAAGAGGCCGCTCGTGAAGTGGTCGATGCGCTCGCCGTTGCGGTCGATGGTGCCCACCTTGGTGTCGTTGCGGCTGTAGTCGAGCCGGTAGGCGCTGGCCTCGCCGAGTGCGCCGCCGAAGCCGAAGGCCGCGCGCGTGGAGCCGTAGCTGCCGTACGAAAGCAGCGCTTCCTTGTGCGGGTTGCTGCGGTCGGGTCGCTTGGTCACGAAGTTGACGATGCCGCCGATGGCGCCTTCGCCGTCGAGCACCGAGGCCGGGCCCTTGAGCACTTCGATGCGCTCGTAGTTCCAGGTGTCCTGCACGCGGTTGGTGACGCCCGCGCCCGAGCTGCGCACGCCGTCGTACAGGTACATGAGGCTGGTGAAGCCGCGCAGCGACAGCGTGGTCGGCGACGACGGCGGGCCGCCGCCCGAGAGGCCCGCCATGCCGCGCAATGCTTCGCTGAAGGTGCGCGCGCCGCGCTGCTGGATCGCGTCCTGCGACAGGATCTCGACCGAGGCCGGCGTCTCGCGCACCGACAGGCCCAGGCGCGAGGCCGTGCCGCTCGACTCATCGAGGTGCAGGCTGTTCGCGTCGCGGCTGCCTTCGATGGTGACGGTGCCGAGTTCGGCGTTGTTGCTGCTGCTGTCTTGTGCAGAGGCGACTTGCAAGGCGGTGAAGGCGGCCAGCGCGACGGTGGTGCGGGTGAACGGGGTCATGGAACGGTGCGTGGAAGAAAGTAGAAAAAGCGTCAGGCCACCGAGAAGCGCCGCAGCCGCCAGGCCGCGAGGCCGAACAGCAGCAGGCTCGGCACCAGCAGTTGCAGCACGGCGAGCGCGGCCTGCCCGCGCACGAGCTCGGCGGGCTCCTCGTGCCAGGCGAAGGTGGGCATGCGGTCGAAGTCGGCGGGCACGAGCGCATCGCGTGCGTCGATGCGCGGGAAGAAGAAGGCCTTCCAGGCTTCGTGGTGCGCCACGGTCTGCGCGTCGAAGCGCGCATGGCGACGCGCGCCGTTGCCAGCCAGCGCGGTCATGCCTTCGTAGGCCACGGCCGCCGGTGACACGGCGCCGAAGCGGCCCACCAGCGCCTGCTGCGCCGCCTGTTGTGCGTCGAAGCGCGCGAGCGCGGGGCGGATCGCTTCGTCGACCTCGCGCTGGATGCGGTAGTTGGCCAGCGAGCGGCCGGCGATCTCGATCTTGCCGTCGCGCGGCACGAGGATGGCACCCTGCCCCACGTGCTGGTACTCAGTGCCCAGCAGGTCCTGGTAGCGCTTCATCGCCTCGGCCGTGACCACGCGCTGGCGAGTGGCCAGCTCGGTGCGCGACGGCGCGGGCGCGGCCTGCGTGACGGCCAGGTTGAGCAGCACCGGCGCCACGAGCACCAGCAGCACCCAGGCGATGACGAGCACCATCGCATTCGTCGCCGACGAGGCGCCGAAGGCGTTCACCGCCACCACCAGCGCGAACCAGAACAGCGCGTAGGCGCCGACCAGCAACGCCCACCACAGCGTGGCGCTGCCCGCGCCACCCGCCGTGAGCCCCGCGTGACGCGCGATCCACAGCACCGCCACCGGCAGCAGCACGGCCGGCCCCAGCAGCACTGCGGCGCGCACCGTGAGCTTGCCCGCGAGCAGCGTGCGCAGCCGCAGCGGTTGCGACAGCAGCAGGCGCAGGGTGCCGTTCTCGCGCTCGGCCGACAGCAGGTTGTAGCTGAGCGCAAAGATCAGCAGCGGCAGCAGGTAGACGATGACGAAGGCCAGGTCGAAATGCCCGCTCAGCAGGTGCCACGGGTTCTCGATGTCGCTCGGGTTCATGAACACCACGCGGCTCTGGTTCGTGACCTGGTACTGGCTCGGGAACAGGTCGCTCTGCCCCAGCGCGACCGGGCCCAGCGGCGCGGTCGGCAGCAGCACGTGCTGCCCGCCGTAGCCGCTCGCCATGCGCGACGGGTCGGCGGGGTTCTCGAAAGGCGTGGGCTGCGCGGTGCCGGCCAGGATGGCTTCGAGCAGCGTGCGCTGCGCGGTGCGGGTGTCGCGGTCGGCCTGCGCCACGGCCGCCTGCGCGCGGTCGCGCTGGGCGGTCTGCAGCAGGCCGTTGCCCAGCGCATAGGCCACGAGCAAGAGGAACAGCGCGCCGACGACCCAGAGGCCGCGCTCGGCAAGCATCAGGCGCACTTCCTGGCGCATCACGGCCAGCAAGCGGCGGCCTTGGGGAGGATGGAGGGACGACATGGGTGGCATCCCCTCTCAGAGAGCGCGCTGGCGCAGGATGGCAAAGGCCGCGAAGGCCGCCGCGAGCAGCAGGCCGGCGCACAGCACGAGGAAGCTGCGCGCCTGGTGTCGCAGCGCCCACCCTGCGCCCGGCGGGTGGTAGTCGAAGGGCGGCACGGTGGCCCAGAGCTCGGGCGTGGCCTGGTAGGAGAAGTGGCGGTCGCCGAGCGGGTCGGCATGCGCCACGAGGTCCTTGCTCATCAGGTCCTGGATGTTGCGGCGGTGCAGTTCGGCGGCCGTGGTGAAGCGCCGGTGGTGCGAGAAGTCGGTGCCCGCCATGCCCATCGAGAAGCTGCGCACCGCGAGCAGCGGCAGCAGTAGGCCGCTCCACTCCTGCACTTTCTGCTGCTGTTCCCAGGTGTCCCACAGGCGGCCGTAGTGGCGGTCGTACACGGGGTACGAGGCCTGGTCGTCCAGGCGCAGCGCGATGCCCCACTTGCTCAGCGGCACGTCGCGCCCCCAGCGCTCGGTGGTGCCGAAGTTCTCTTGCCAGACCTGGTTCGACACGGCCTTGAGTTCCGCGCCCAGCGCCTGGTTGAATTCGAGCCGCGTCGGGCTCGGGAACCAGGTGCGCGAGAGTTCGGAGAGCACGCGCGGCGCCATCACGGCCTGCCCGATCCACAGTGCGAGCAGCACGGTGATCGCCATGCGCGAGGTGGACGACAGCGCCGACACGCCCAGCACCAGGCACACGAAGATGCCGAGGTACACCGCGTAGCCCAGCGACCACGCGCCCAGCCGCAGCAGCGCATCGACGCGCCCGCCCGGCTCCGCGCCCACTGCCACGGCCACGGCCGCCACGAGCGCCGCCGGCACCAGCAGCACCGCGAGCAGCGCCGACAGCGCGAGCGCCTTGCCGGCCAGCAGCCGCAGCGGCGCCACGCCCAGGCTCAGCGTCTGGCGCAGGATGCCCTGCTCGCGCTCGCCCGCGAAGGCGTTGAAGCCCAGCACGATCACCAGCAGCGGGCCGAGCACCTGCAAGATCCAGCCCACCGACAGGTTGCCGAAGCGCTGCAGGCCGGTGGCGTCCTGCGCGGCGTTGAACTTGACCTCGCTCTGGCGGTGCGCCTGCAGCCACACGGTGCTGCCGATGTAGGGGTTGATGCCCGCGTCGACCATCGACAGCGGCGGCTCGGGCTTGAAGGCGTGCATGCCCTGGTGCGCGGCGTCGTGCGGATGGCGCTTGTCCTGGTGCAGCCAGTCGCGGTAGTCCATGGCCTGCGCGGCCACCTGCTCGGCATGCGCGCCGCGCTGGTGCGCCCAGCCGACGGCCAGCGCGGTGAAGAGCAGCACGGCCACGAGCCCGCCGGCCCAGTACAGGCGGCCGTCGCGCAGGCGTTCGGTGAATTCGCGTCGGGCGATCCAGCGCATCGTCATCGGGTCAGGCCCTCATGTGTTGCAGGTAGAGGGACTGCAGGTCGGTCTGGCCGATCTGCGCGCCGTCGAGACTCTCGACCAGCCGGCCGCGCTTCATGATCCCGACGCGCGTGGCGGTCTGCTGCGCGTGGAACAGGTCGTGCGTGGTGGTGAGCACGGCCACGCCGCGGTCGGCCGCGCGGCGCAGCAGGTCGGAGAACTCGGCCGCGGCATGCGGGTCGAGCCCCGAGGTGGGCTCGTCGAGCAGCAGCGCCTTGGCCTCTTTGGCCAGCGCGACCGCGATCCACACCTTCTGGCGCATGCCCTTCGAATACATGCTGACGCGCTTGTCGGCGGCGGCGTGGTCGAGCCCCACCTCGGTCATCAGCGCGAGCAGGCGTTCGCGCGGCAACTCGTGGCCCAGCGCCAGGCCGGCGAAGAAGCGCAGGTTCTCCAGGCCCGAGAGCGTGCCGTACAGCGTGACCTGCTCGGGGATGTACGCCACGTCCTGCTTGGTCGCGACCGGGTGGCGCGTGACGTCGGTGCCGTTGATCTGCACCGTGCCGTCGGTCGGCGCGATGAAGTTCAGGAACAGGTTGATGGTGGTCGTCTTGCCCGCGCCGTTGGCACCCAGCAGGCAGTAGATGTCGCCGCCGCGGATGTCGAGGTCGAGGCGGTCGAGCGCGGTGTGCGCGCCGTAGCGTTTGGTGAGGCCGGAGGCTCGGAGCATGGCGGAGGGATTCCGATGGAAGGAAGAAGAAAAGGGAAAGACGCGCGCAGGCGCGCCCCCGGCGTGGGCACGCCGATGCGGTCATCGAGGGGGAATGAAGGCGGCAGCGGTGCCGCCGCGCGTCAGCGCTTGTTCTTGTTTTTCGCGCCGCCTTGCCGCGCCTTGAAGCGCGGGTTGGACTTGCAGATGACGTAGGTGCGACCGCGCCGCGTCACCACCTGGCAATCGCGGTGACGCTTCTTGGCTTCCTTGAGCGAGGACAGGACTTGCATGTGCGTGGCCGGGGAGTTCGTTCGGACACGCGAATATACGTTATTGCGAATTCATTCTCAATAACTTTGTTAACCGTCCCCAGCACCCGGGGCCCGCCGTCGTCAGTGCGGCGGGTGCGTCTTCGGCGCTTTCGCGCCGGCGTCGACACAGGCGGCGCACAAGCCATGCAGCGTGACCTCGTGGTGCGTCACCTGGAAGCCCTTGGGTGCGAGGTCGTGCATCGGCCCCGGGCAGGCATGCAGCAGGAACACCTGGCCGCACTGCGAGCAATGGAAGTAGTGATGGTGGTGGTGCCCTGCATCGTCGCTGGCGCCGTGCGAAGCGTGATCGTGTGGATCAGCCTTGCAGGCCACTTCATAGCGCGCCGGCTCGCCCGGCAGCTCGACCTTGGCGATCTCGCCGTCGGCCAGCAGCAGCGAGACCTGGCGGTACACCGTCGACAGGCTGATCTCGGGCACGATGGCCCGTGCGTGTTCGAGGATTTCGGGGGCGGTCAGCACGCGACCGGCGTCGCTGAAGGCGGAGAAAACGGCGTTGCGCTGGCGCGTGAGACGTTGCATCTCTCGATGATAGGGGCGGCCCGCGCGGCCTTCAGCGAGCCGCGCGCAAGACCTTCACGCGTCGGCCGTCGGGCCGCCGTCTGCCTCGGGTGCCTCGGGCTTGGCCTTGCCCTTCTTGCCACGCGCCGCCTTCTTTGCTGCACGCTCGGCGTCGGCGCGCTGGCCGGCGGCCAGCCACTGCGCGAACTCCTCGGGCGTCTCGAGCGTGATGCGCCCCAGGTTGCCGGCGCGGAACTCGTGCATCACGATCTCGGCGGCCTTCTGCAGGTTGACCTTGCCCTTGCCCAGCAGCGCGCCGCGCTTGCGGCCGATGGTGTCGAGGACGTCTTCGTCCTTCATGCCGGCCAGGGTGGCGGCATCGAGCTCGACGAGCTTGAAGCGCGCGACGATGCCTTCGGCGTAGTTCGCCTTGAGGTAGTCGAGCAGCTCCAGCGCCACTTCTTCCTCGTCGAAGGCGTTGCGCCCCACCGCGCCGCTGGCCGCGAGGTTGTAGCCGCTCTTGGGCACGATGATGCGCGGCCACAGCATGCCGGGCGTGTCCCACAGGTAGAAGTCGTCGGCCAGCGTGATGCGCTGCTCCAGCTTGGTGATGCCGGCCTCGTCGCCGGTCTTGGCCTTGCGCCCGCCGGTGAGCGTGTTGATGAGGGTCGACTTGCCCACGTTGGGAATGCCGCAGATCAGCACGCGCATCGGCTTGGCCATGCCGCCGCGGTTGGGCGACAGCTCGTGGCAGGCGCGCACGATGCGCTGCGCGGGCATGGTCAGGCTGGCATCGAGCGCGATGGCGCGGGTGTCGGGCAGCGCGTTGTAGTGCGCCAGCCAGGCCTCGGTGCGCTCGGGGTCGGCCAGGTCCTGCTTGTTGAGCACCTTGAGCGTGGGCCGCCCGGCCGTGAGCTCGGCCAGCATCGGGTTGGCGCTGGAGCCTGGCAGGCGCGCGTCGAGCAGTTCGATCACCACGTCGATGTCCTTCACCCGTTCGGTGATGGCCTTCTGGGTCGAATACATGTGACCGGGGAACCACTGGATCGCCATCGATGGATGCTCTTTCTTTCGCGCTGTCTGGAAGGGGGCCGGCCTCGCAGGCCGGGTGCGCATTGTGAACCGGGAAACGGACCGATTCCTCGATGCTGCGCTTTTGATAGCACCAACTGGCGTATTCATTGGCTTGTTGGCCGCCAGATCACCCCTAGAATCCGCGCGCTGCGCCTGCAGCCGTTTCAAAAAGTCACACCGAGGGAGATCCTTTTCATGGTCCAGCGCCTTGCCGCCGCCGCCCTGCTCGCGGCCACCACCATCCTGTCCGCCACCGCGGTGCACGCCCAGCGCCCGTCGCCTCCGCCCGGCCCGCTGACCGACGGTTTCCTGTGCTGCAACATGCGCACCTACGGCGACTCGATCAGCGACATCAACTACGACGAACAGGGCACGAGCATCGTCCCCGTGGGCACGCCGGCGCGCATCACGGCCTACGACTTCCGCTTCTTCAACCTCGATCTCGCGGGCAAGCCCCAGCGCATCAAGAACGACTACAGCCGCAACATCACGCTGATCGACTTCGCCAAGCGCTACGTGGTCACCGAAGACCCCAAGCGCAAGATCGCAAGCTTTCCGCCCGCGGTGGGCGCCGCCATCCTCGCGGGCAAGGTGATGCCCGGCATGACGCGCGAACAGGTGCTGATGGCGCTGGGCTACCCGGTGGCCAGCGAGAACCCGAGCCTGGACGCCCCGGTGTGGCGCTACTGGCGCGACAGCTGGTCGGAGTTCCAGGTGAACTTCGATGCGCAGGGCCTCGTGAAGGACGTCGCGGGCAATGCCGTGGCGCTGAGCCGCGTGCTCGCCGCCGCACCCTGAGCACCTCTTGGTCATCCCCGGGTTCGTGTGCGCGGCGTGACACGCGCAACACCCGGGAGGGTTTTGCATCGCGAAGGGCGATTCCGCCCCTATGATTTGTCCGAAGCACGGCGCCGCCACGTGCGTCGGCCGGATCGAAACCCCTGAATGGAGTGCCTGCGATGAAACCCGTCTCCGAACTGCTCAAGCGCCACGATTCCGCCGCCTGGCGCACCTCGCCCGACACCAGCGTGTTCGACGCGCTGGCCACGCTGGCGCATTTCGAAGTGGGCGCGCTCATGGTGATGGACGGCGAAAAGCTCGTGGGCTTTTTGTCCGAGCGCGACTACACCCGCAAGGTGGCGCTGCAGGGCAAGAACTCCAAGGAGATGAAGGTCGCCGAGATCATGACACCCGACGTGATGACCGTCACCCCCCAGACCCGCACCCGCGCCTGCATGGCGCTCATGAGCCAGCGCAAGTTCCGCCACCTGCCCGTGGTCGACGGCGACAAGGTGGTGGGCATGATCTCCATTCAAGACCTGATGGACGACATCATTGCCGAGCACGAGCAGACCATCACGCAGCTGACCAGTTACATCCAGAGCTGAGCACGCTGCCATGCCCCCGGGAAAAAGGGGCAACACACCTACGCGCAGGGGCACTCTTTCGGGTGCACAGTGAAGGCTCGTTCACCATCCAGCAGGGACATACGCAATGCAGATCCAGGTCAACACGAGCAATGGCATCACCAACAAGGACACGCTGGAGCGCTGGGCAGACACCGAGATCAAGCAGCACCTGAGCCGTTTCGTCGAAGACGTGACGCGCGTCGAGGTGCACCTGAGCGACGAGAACCACGACAAGGCCGGCGGCGGCGACAAGTGCTGCGTGATGGAAGCGCGCCTGGCGCACCACCAGCCGCTCGCGGTGACACAGCACGCCACCAGCCTCGACGAGGCCTTCCGCGGCGCGGCCGACAAGCTCAAGCGCCTGCTCGACAACACGCTGGGCCGCCTCAACAACCACCGCGCCCGCGACTCGATCCGCCGCGACGGCGAGGGCTTCGTCGCCGAATAGCGCTCAGCGCGCCGGCTTGCGCTTCGGTGCGGGCAGGCGCTGCGGCGTTTCCACCGGAATGAGCGGCGGTCGCCGCCCGCCGGCCATCCAGGCGTCGTAGAAATCGATCTTGCGATCGACCAGCGACAGCGCCTGCTGCCAGTCGGCAATGGTCTGGTGCACGCGCGCGCGGTGCGCCTCGAGCAGGTCGCGCCGCTGGCGCAGCGTGGCCTTGCCCTGCAATGCGAGCGCCGTGTAGTCGCGCATCTCGGCAATCGACATGCCGGTGCGGCGCAGCCGGTCCATCAGGTCGAGCCAGCCCACATGCAGTTCGCCGTACACGCGCCGCCCGCCCGCATCGCGCGCCACGCCGGGCACGAGGCCCTGCGATTCGTACCAGCGGATGGCGTGCACCGTGCGACCGGTGCGCGCGGCCAGCTCGCCGATGTGGAACGACGGCGTGGCGGCGACAGTGGCGGGGTCAGCCGGCATGGGCGGTCGGCGCGTCGAGCGCCCGCTCGACCAGCGCGGTGTCGAAGTACTCGGTCAATGTTTTCACCTGGCCTCCTTCGAGTCGGTAGACGTAGCAATAGCGGTTGTTGTAGCGCTTGCCGGCCTTGGTGGGCACGTCGCCGCTGAACAGCACCACCACGCGGTCGCCTTCCGCAATGATGCATTCGGTCTTGCTCACATAGGGCCCGGCGAACTGCCCGAACAGCGGCTTGATCAGCTCTTCGCGGATCGTCTGCTTGCCCTGGTAGGTGCGCGACCAGGGCGTGCTGCCTTCCAGCGTCCAGCTGGCGTCGTCGGCCAGGCTGTCGATGAAGGCCTGGCCGTTGCCCTTGTCCAGCTCCGCGTGGATGCGCTGGACGAGGGCCTTGTTGTCGATCGTGTGCATGGCGTGATTTCCTTGGATGAATGAAGACACCGGACATCCGGTGAATTCATTGGAAATGCTCGAGTGCGCTCGAAGTCAAGCGCCCTGCACCGAGTGACGAAGGCTCAGCGTCGGCCGGCGTTCGCCTGGCCCTTGGCGACTTCGTTCGCGCCTTGGGCGGCGCCGCTTTGCGGCACGGCCTCGCCCTCGCGCGCCGTCACTTCCGACAGGCGCGCGGCCAGCTGCTCGGGCGTGTCGGCGGCAATGCCCAGCCACGCGCCCTGCGTGAGCGTGATGTGCGCGGCCTCGAAGGTGCCGGCGCCGGCGCAGAGGATGGTGCGGTTGGGCGCGTCCTGCGCGGCCAGCACCAGCATTGCGGGCACCACGGCCTCGGGGCGGAAGGCCTCGAGCATGTCCTTGGGGAACAGGTCTTCCGTCATGCGCGTGGCGGCGGTGGGCGCCAGGCAGTTCACGCGGATGTCGTTCTTGGCGCCTTCGATGCTCAGCGTTTGCATGAGGCCCACCAGCGCCAGCTTGGCGGCGCCGTAGTTGCTCTGGCCGAAGTTCCCGTACAGGCCCGACGACGAGGTGGTCATCACGATGCGGCCGTACTTCTGCTCGTTCATGAGCGCCCAGACGGCCTTGGTGCAGTTCACGGCGCCCATCAGGTGCACGTCGACCACGAGCTTGAAGTCGTCCAGTTCCATCTTGGCGAAGCTCTTGTCGCGCAGGATGCCGGCGTTGTTCACCAGGATGTCGACGCGGCCCCAGGCGTCGACCGCCTGCTTGACCATGGCCTGCACGGCCTCGAAGTCGGTCACCGAGGCGCCGTTGGCAATGGCTTCGCCGCCGGCCGCCTTGATCTCGTCGACCACCGCCTGCGCGGCACTGACCGAGCCGCCCGAGCCGTCGCGCGCGCCGCCCAGGTCGTTGACCACCACCTTGGCGCCGCGCGCTGCCAAGGCCAGCGCATGCTGGCGGCCCAGGCCGCCGCCCGCGCCGGTCACGATGGCCACGCGGCCCTGGAAGTCGATGGAGGTGCTGTTGCTCATGAGGTCTCTGCTCGCTGTCTGAACGGTGTGGGTCGGGGTTGGTGAGGGTTGCCAATTGACAACAACCCAACGTTTTACCTCAGTTCCCCGCCCCGTTCGCCGCCGGGCGCCCCCGGCGGGAGTCACCCATGCGACGGCTGGACGGTGGCGCAGTACGCCACCAGCTGGTCGAGTTCGGCCGATTTGTCGAAGAAGGCATCGGCACCCAGCTGCTGCGAGCGCAGGCGCATGTCGGCGGTGGCGTAGTTGCTGAGCACCACCACCTTCTGGTGCGGCGAGCGCTGGCGGCAGGCGTTCAGCACGGCCAGGCCGTTGCCGCGCTGCAGGAACAGGTCGACGATGGCCAGGTCCCAATCGCTCTTGTGATCGCGCAGCCAGTCGAGCGCTTCGTCGGCGGTGCTGGCCGAGGCGATCACGTGCGCATCGATCACGTCCTCGAGAAAGTCGACCAGGTTCTCGCGGATCACCGGACTGTCCTCGACCAGGTAGGCATGGAGCGTCATGGTGGGTGTCTCGGGTCCGGAACTGGGCAGCGCATGACACCATCTTCGGGGCTGGCCGCCGCGCCACGGTGAGCCGGACAGGTCAATGGCTGTAGGCCATCGGCCAGCGGCGCTGTCGGCATGCGCCGGCCGGCGCCGCCGTGAGGGTGCTTCAGGCCGCGACCGGCAGGCGGCCGGGGGCCATGCCCAGGCGCGCCGGCGAGACGTACTGCTCGCGGTAGATCTCGAAGGGCATGGTGTCGGCCGCCTCGATGCGCTTTTGCGCCTGGATCGACTCGGCCGTCATCTGCTCGAACCCGGCCTGCTGCGCGGCCGAGAACGGCAGCGCCAGCAGCGCGGCGCGGGTCTGCTCCGACTGGGCGCGCACGAAGCCGACGAAGGAGTTGCCGTGCTGCTGCTCGATGGCCGCGAGCACGCGGGCCGAGGGCAGGCTGTCCGGGTTCTCGAGGCCGGCCTTGGCGGCGCGCACCGCGTCGACGTGCTGCGTGCCGCCCTGCGCCGCGTCGAGTGCGGCGGCAATCGGCAGGCACTGCTCGACCAGCTCCAGGCCCCAGTCGGTGAGCCCGACCTCGCGCCCGTCGCGGCGCAGCTTCAGCCCCGGTTCGCGGCCGCGCGCGGCCGTGAGGTGCTGGTTCTGCGCCAGGTCGGCGATTTCTTGCGGCGTGTCGTCGGGGCTGTCGTTCAGCAGGCAGTGCAGCAGGAACACGTCGATGAAGCGCATGGTCTGCGCGTTGATGCCGACGGTCTCGAAGGGGTCGAGGTCCATCAGGCGCACCTCGACGTACTCCACGCCGCGCTCGCGCAGCGCATGCAGCGGGCGCTCGCCGGAGTGGATGACGCGCTTGGGGCGGATGGTGCCGTAGAACTCGTTCTCGATCTGCAGCAGGCTGGTGCCCAGCTGGTTGTAGTCGCCGCCCAGGTTGCGGATGCCGATGGCCTCGTAGGCTGGCCACGGGCGCGTGAGCGCGTCCTGCAGCGAGGCGCCGTAGCCCTCCAGGCTGTTGTAGCTCACGGCCAGCGAGGCCTGCGCCTCGCTCTGGTAGCCCAGGCGGCCCATGCGCAGCGAGGTGCCGTGCGGCATGTACATGCTGCCGTCGCCCAGCGGCTGCAGCTCGTGCGGGCGGCCCGCGACAAAGCTCGAACACAGGGCCGGCGAGGCGCCGAACAGGTACAGCAGCAGGAAGGCCTGGCGGCGGAAGTTGCGGATGAGCGCGAAGTACTCTTCGCTCGACACCTCCGGCAGCGACCAGTTGTAGTGGATGCCCGAGATGGTCTGCATGCGGCGGCCGTAGCGATGGCTCAGGCCCATGCGGTACACGCTCTTGGCGCGGCCCACGTTCGACGAGCCGTAGCGGCCGATCGGAATGGTCTCGTCGGTCGGCAGGCCGCAGGGCATGCTCGACACCCACAGGCGCTCGTCGCCGAGCTGGTCGAGCACGCGGTAGGTGAACTGGTGCACCCGCGTGAGCTCTTCGAGCGCCGACTCCACGCCCGCGTGCACGCCCGTGATGAGTTCGAGCTGCGATTCGCTGAAGTCGGTCGTGATGTGCGGATGCGTGAGCGCCGAGCCCAGCGCCAGCGGATGCGGCGTGAGGGCCAGCTTGCCGTCGGGCAGCGCGCGCAGGCTTTCCTTCTCGATGCCGCGACGCATTCCCTTCAATCGCGCGGCCGGGAGTGCACCCAGCCTCTCCTGCAATCTGTTGCTCATGTTCTTATGACCCATCAATCTTCTGTGGGGCTGGAAGGTAGCACGGGCGGACAGGCACTGCTGAAGCAGGGAATCCCGCATCCGGCTATGCTGTTTTTTGCTACTTTTTTCATAGCTACCCTCTCAAATACCACCGGCCTTGCGGCGCGCAGCGGGGTTCGAAATTCAGGCCTTGGCGCGGCCCGCCGCGAGGTCGATCTCTTCCGACTGGTAGACATGGATCGACGGCACGCCGTCGGCCATGGCCGCGAGCGCCTTGCCGAAAGCGCGCGACGCATCGACGCGAAAGTGCGCCTGCAGCGCCGCCATGTCGCTCCAGCGCTCCACGAAGGTGAGCTGCAGCGGGTCTTGCACGTCGGTCGTGACGTCATGCGAGATGCAGCCGGGCTCGGCGCGCGAGCGCAGCACGTGTTCCACGCTGATGGCCAGCATCGCCTGCAGGGTGTCGGCCTTTGCCAGCGCGTGTCCGATGACCAGGATCATGGGGGTCTCCTTCTGTGCGTTCTTTCGGGGTGACAGGATCAGGATGGATGCGCGCGCGGCCCGGCGTGGCGGGCCTTCAGCCGAACACGCGCAGCAAAAAGCGGTTGAGGTCGGCGATCTCTTCCATGCAGACCGAGTGCGCCATGGGGTATTCGTGCCATTCGACCGGGTGGCCCAGCGCCACCAGCGCGTCGCGCGACTGTTCGGCGCGCGCCAGCGGCACCACCGGGTCCTGCCGGCCGTGCGCGAGGAACACGGGCGTGTCGTGGTTGGCGCCGTGGCGCTCGGCCGCCGTGGTCGCCGCGATCGGCAGGTAACCCGAAAGGCCGACGATGCCGGCCAGCCGCTCGCCGTGGCGCAGCCCCGTCATCAGCGCCATCGCGCAGCCTTGCGAGAAGCCCGCCACCACGATGCGGTGGGCGGGAATGCCGCGTGCCTTTTCGTTGGCGATGAGGGCCTCGATGCTCGCCTGCGAGCGGCGCAGGCCGGCCTCGTCCTCGCGCGCCACCAGGTCGGCCACCGCGATGTCGTACCAGGCGGGCATCTCATAGCCGCCGTTGATGGTCACGGGAATGACGGGCGCGTTGGGGAACACGAAGCGCACCGGGCCCACGGCCGACAGGTCGAGCTCGCCGGCGATCGGCACGAAGTCGTTGCCGTCGGCACCCAGGCCGTGCATCAGGATCACCGAGGCGGTGGGGTTCGGGGCGGTTTCGATTTCGATGGGGGGACGGGACATGGTCAACGAAGGTATTCAGGAATGCGAATGCCCGGACCTTAGCGCATTCGGGCGACCCGGGCCGCGGCGAAACGGCCGGTTGGCTGACTTGCACCTCGCAACATCCGGGCCCCCCGGCTGTCCTTGCCGTCGCAAGGGAGCGCCGGATGCAACACAATGGCGTTTCGCATGAAGACCACCCCGAACCCGTCCCCGAAGACCTCGTCGCCCGGCCCCGCCTTCGACAGCGAGGCGCTGCTGCGCGGCAGCGGGCTGCGCGTGACGCGCGCCGCCCAGACCGTGCTCGAGCTGCTCGAACACGGCTCGCAGCCGCTGACCCACGAGGAAGTGGCCGCCGCCTACACCGCCGCCACGGGCGAGCCGCCCGACCGCGTCACGCTCTACCGCGTGCTCGACCGGCTGGTCGAGGCCGGCCTGTGCGACCGCCGCGTGGGCGCCGACCGGGTCAACCGCTTCGCGCGGCACGTCGACACCGCCTCGGGCAACACCTTCGAATGCGACCAGTGCCACAAGGTGCTGGCCCTGCCCTCCGACCCCGAACTGCCCAAGGTGATGGGCCGGCTCGGCAAGGCGCTGCGCAAGCAGGGCATCGACACGCGGCACACGGCGCTCACGCTGCACGGCATGTGCGGCGACTGTGCGCGGTAGCTCGCCGAGCCGACCAGGCCGCGCGTGTACGTCTCCCGGTACCACCGCCAGCCCGACCTCGGCGCGAGCCACGCGCTGATCGACGCGCATCCGCTGGGCGCCTGGGTCGTTCAGGGCGCCGACGGGCTGGTCGCCAACCACCTGCCCTTTCTGCTCGACCGCTCGCGCGGCCCGTTCGGCACGCTGCTCGGCCACGTGTCGCGCGCCAATCCCGTGTGGCGCCAACTCGATGCCGCGGCCCCTTCGGTCGTGATGTTCCAGGGGCCGCAGGCCTACATCACGCCCGGCTGGTACCCCGGCAAGGCCGAGCACGGCCAGGTGGTGCCGACCTGGAACTACGCCGTCGCCCACGCGCACGGCATCGCGCGCGCCATCGACGACGAAGCCTGGCTGCTCGACCTGCTCGCGCGGCTGACCGCGGCGAACGAGGCCGGCCAGCCCGTGCCCTGGCAGACCACGGACGCGCCCGAGACCTTCATCCGCAAGCTGGCGCGCGCCGTGGTGGGCATCGAGATCCCCATCGACCGCCTCGAAGGCAAGCTCAAGGCCAGCCAGGACGAAGCCCTGCAGGACCGTCAAGGCACGGTGCAGGGGCTGACCGCTGTCGGCTCCGAGAACGCGTCGGCCATGGCGCGGCTGGTGCAGCAGGCGATGCAGCCCGGCAGCGCCATCGACTGAACCGCCCGCGCGCTCACACGTTCCACGACGGAAACGGATCGGGCAGGTTCTGCCACCACGAGGGGCCGAAGCGCATCTCGTTGGGCGTGAGCAGGCAGGCATCGAGCCGTGCGCGCAGCGCGGCTTCGTCCATGCCGATGCCGATCAGCACCAGCTCCTGGCGCGCGTCGCCGGTGGCGTCGTCCCAGTTCTTGCGGATGAGTTCAAGCCCGTCGGGGTCGGTCGGCCAGTGCTCGCGCGGCACGGCCGCCCACCACAGGCCCGCCACGCCGTAGCGGCAGGCACCGCCGGCCTGTGACCACGCACCCGCGCGGGTCGGCCGGCTCGCGAGCCAGAAGAAGCCCTTGGAGCGCACCACGCCCTCCCACTCGCTCTGCACCAGGTCCCAGAAGCGCTGCGGATGGAACGGCAGGCGCGAGCGGTAGACGAAGCTGCGGATGCCGTAGGCCTCGCTCTCGGGCACATGCTCGCCGCGCAGCTCGGCCAGCCAGCCCGGCGCCTGCTCGGCCTGCTCGAAATCGAACAGGCCCGTGTCGAGCACGCGGTCGAGCGCGACGCGGCCGAACTCCGACTCCTCGATGCGCGCACGCGGGTTGAGGCTGCGCAAGATCGCCATCAGCCGCTCGCGCTCCTCGGCCGTCACGAGGTCGGTCTTGTTGACCACGAGCACGTCGCAAAACTCGATCTGCTCGATCAGCAGGTCGACCACCGTGCGCGTGTCTTCGTCGCCCAGCGACTGGCCGCGCTGGCCCAGGCTGTCGGGCGAGCCGTAGTCGCGAAGGAAGTTGAAGGCATCGACCACCGTGACCATGGTGTCCAGCCGCGCCACGTCGGCCAGGCTCTGGCCGTCTTCGCCCGCGAAGGTGAAGGTCTCGGCCACGGGCAGCGGCTCGGAGATGCCGGTCGACTCGATCACGAGCTGGTCGAAGCGCCCTTCCTTGGCGAGGCGCTTCACCTCGATCAGCAGGTCTTCGCGCAGCGTGCAGCAGATGCAGCCGTTGCTCATCTCGACCAGCTTCTCGTCGGTGCGCGACAGCGCGGCGCCGCCTTCGCGCACCAGCGCCGCGTCGATGTTGACCTCGCTCATGTCGTTGACGATCACCGCCACGCGGCGGCCCTCGCGGTTGTGCAGGATGTGGTTGAGCAGCGTGGTCTTGCCGGCGCCCAGGAAGCCGGACAGCACGGTGACGGGAAGGCGATCGGCCATGAGGGCAGGCTCCATAGTTGCAACAGAATTGCATTATATGGATTGACGCAACTCAGTTGCATTTATTGCACGAGTGACCGACAGGCGCGCGCTCGCCTACCATCCAGCGCATGACCGATTTCTCTGCCTTCGTCGCCCCGCCGCCCTCCGACGCGCCGCACACGGCCGTCGTCGCCGCCGCGTCGGCCTGCCTCGACCGCTTCACGGCCGCCTTCAACGCCTCGGACACGCGCGGCATGGACGCCGAGCTGCACTTTCCGCACACGATGCTCTCGGGCGCGCAGCGGCTCGACTGGCCCACGCCCGGCCGGCACCCGGTGGATTTCTTCGACACGCTCAAGGCCAGCGGCTGGGCCTCCACGCAGTACGAGAAGAAGGAGCCCGTGCTCGTGAGCCAGGACAAGGTGCACTTCGTCGTGCACTACACGCGGCGCGATGCGGCGGGCGCGGTGCTCAGCACGCACGCCAACCTCTGGATCGTCGTGCAGGCCGAGGGACGCTGGGGCATCGCCCTGCGCTCGTACTGAATGAACCCGAAAGAAAAAGGACCGCGTCCCATGTCCCCCTCCGCCCTGCAGCTCGTCTGGCCGTCGCCCGAACACCTGCCCGGCTACATCGCCGCGCTGGAGCGCGGCTGGTCGCCCAACAGCCTGCGAGCCGAAGCCGGCCCCGAAGAACTGGCGCTGATCCGCACCGACCCCGAAGGCTTTCTTTCTGGCCTCGTTGACCGCGAGGCCAAGGGCCCGCCCATCGCGCTGCCCACCGGTGGCACCGTCCCCCGGCTGCCGGGCTACCGGCGCTGGCTCTGGGACGGCGAGTTCTGCGGCAGCATCCAGCTGCGCTGGCAGCCGGGCACCAACGCCCTGCCTTCGTACTGCCTGGGCCACATCGGCTACGGCGTGGTGCCGTGGAAAAGCGGCCGGGGCTACGCCACCGCCGCGCTGCGCGCGCTGCTGCCCGATGCGCGCGCCATCGGCCTGGACCATGTCGAGATCACGACCAGCCCCGACAACCTCGCCTCGCAGCGCGTGATCCGCGCCAACGGCGGCGTGCTGGTCGAGGAGTTCATCACCGAGCCCGGGCTCGGTGGCGCGCCCGAGCTGCGCTTTCGCATCGACGTGCGCGACCTGCGCTGACGCGCCCTACATTTCGAACGCCTCGACCTGCCGCCCGTCGATGTCGGTGAAGCCGTAGGCACGCGCCAGGTCGGCCACGCGCAGCACCTGGCCGGTCTTGTCGAGCACCTGCGCATCGGCCGCCAGCGCGGCCACGGCGCGGCCCAGGTAGCGCGGCGATTCGGTGCGCGCCAGCGCGGGGCGCTCCTGCCAGTGCGCTTCGTCGGTCTTGTGGCCCGCGAGCACGAACTCGGTGCGCATCCAGCCCGGCGACACCGCCACCGAGGCCACGCCGTGCGGCTGCAGTTCCTGCGCGATGCCGAAGGCCAGCCGCGTCATCGAGGCCTTGGCGAGGTCGTAGAACAGGTTGCCGCGCAGGTAGTGGCCGCGGTCCCAGAAGGTGGTGGTGACGATCAGGCCCTGCTTGCGCGCCACCATGCCCGGCGCGGCGCAGCGGCTGGCCACGAGGTGGTTGCGCACGCCGCGGTCGAACATCGAGTCCCAGTTGGCGAGCGGGTGCTCCCAGAACGGCGCCTCGAAGACACCCGTGAAGCTCTCGTGGCCGCCCCAGGCGTTGTTCACGAGCAGGTCGAGCCGGCCCTGCTCGCGCTCGACGCGCGCGAACAGCGCCGCCACCTCGTCTTCCTTCGTGTGGTCGCAGGCCAAGGCAATGCCGCGCCCGCCGAGTTGCGTGACCTCGTCGGCGGTGTCGTCGATGGTGCCGGGCAAGGCGGCCAGCTCGGACAGGGCGAGCAGCTGCCCGTAGCTGTCCGCCGGCCGCGCGCGGGTGCTGCGCCCGGTCACGTACACGGTGGCACCGGCCGCGCCCAGTTCCTGCGCGATGCCGCGGCCCGCGCCGCGGCTGGCGCCGGTGACCACGGCCACGCGGCCCGCCAGCGGACGATGCGCGGCATCAGGGGTGGAGAGGGCTGCTGTCATGTGTCGTTGCTCCTTCGTTCGGTGAGGGTCCTTGGGCAGGACAAGCCGCCACGATAGGCCGGCCTCAGCGCGCCGTCTTGGAAGAAACCGAAACCCGGCGCCCGAGGAACTCGGTGGGCGTCACGCCGCACAGGGCGCGGAACTCGTTGACGAGGTGCGACTGGTCGTAGAACCCGTGGTCCAGCGCCATGTCGGCCCAGGCCGGCGCGCTGTGCAGGCGCAGCGCGCGCAGGCAGGCATGCAGCCGCGCGAGCCGGCCCCAGGCGCGCGGCGACAGCCCGACGTGCGCATGAAAGAGCTGCTGCAGCCGGCGCTCGCCCACGCCGACCGCCTGCGCCACCTCGCGCAGCGCCTGGCGCCCGTCGGCAGCGGCGATGAGCCGCGCGGCGTGCATCGCGGCGGCCGGTGGCGTGCCGTCGCCTGCTTTCTGCAGGCGCTTCATCAAGGCCTGCTGCAGCAGCTGCGCGCGTGCGGCATCGCCGCGCGCTTCGGCCATGCGCGCGAGCAGCGTCGTGCCCTCACCGCCCCAGAGTTCGTCCAGGTGCACCGCGCGGCCTGCGATCTCGCCGGCCGGCACGCCCAGCAGCGCCGCCGCCGCGCCGGGACGCAGCGCCACCGACAGGCCTTCCACCGTGTCACGCATCCGCACCACGGCGGGCGCGGCGAAGGCGCCGATGGCTTCGACCGCCTGCCCCGGCGCGTCGTCGGCCGAGGGCGCATCGCCGAAGTTGAAGACCAGCCGGATCGCACCGTCGGGCAGCACGCGCTCGCGCACCTCGTGGCCGGGCGCGAAGGTCTCGCGGTACATCAGCAGGTGCGAGACATGCGACCGCAGGGCCGGTGCGATCGGCAGCACCTGCAGCGTGCCGTCGGGCACGCCCGACTCCGGCCCGTGCAGCGGGTCGTCGTGGAGCCGGAGGAAAAGACGTTCGCCCATGGCGGTCGATTGTGAGGAAAAACCCGCCGCCGCGCGACCCGGCCCGATGGTTCGACAATCGGCCGGCTCCCGCTGTTCATCTTTTGTTCGCATGCCCGATTCCGCCCTCCCCGTGCTCTATTCGTTCCGCCGCTGCCCCTATGCGATGCGGGCCCGGCTCGCGCTCGTGGCGAGCGAGCAGCGCTGCGCGCTGCGCGAGATCGAGCTGAAGCGAAAGCCCGCCGAGATGCTCGCGGCCTCGCCCAAGGGCACTGTCCCCGTGCTGGTGCTCGACGGCGGCGCGGCGGTGCTGGAGCAAAGCCTGGACGTGATGCTGTGGGCGCTGCGCCGCCACGATCCGCTGCGCTGGCTGGTCCCGGAGCGCGGCACGCTCGATGACCTGCTCGCGCTGGTGGCGGACTGCGACAACGGCTTCAAGCCGCTGCTCGACCGCTACAAGTACCCGGCACGTTACCCGGCATCGGAAGGCTCGGCGCGCGACGAGGGTGCGCGCTTCCTGCAAGGGCTCGAAGACCGGCTCGCGATGTCGGCGCAGCTGGCCGGCGCCCACGCCACGCTGGCCGACGCGGCGCTCATGCCTTTCGTGCGCCAGTTCGCGATGGTCGATACGGCCTGGTTCGACGCTCAGCCCTGGCCGCGCCTGCAGGCCTGGCTCGCGGGCTGGACCGCGTCGGAGATGTTCACGCGTGCCATGGCCAAATACGCGCCGTGGCAGGCGGGCGAACCGGGCGTGAGCTTTCCGCCCGCTTGATCAGTAGACGTCGCGGCGGTAGCGGCCTTCGGCGATGAGCGCGTCCATGCCGCTCTCGCCCAGCACCTCGGTGAGTGCCGCGTCCACGCCCGGCGCCATGCCTTCGAGGCTGCCGCACACGAAGACGATCGCGCCCTCTTCGTCCACCCACTGCTTCAGCACCTCGCCAGCCTCGCGCAGGCGGTCCTGCACGTACACGCGCTGCGCCTGGTCGCGCGAGTAGACGAAATCGGCGCGCGCCACGAGGCCGCCCGCCTGCCATGCCGCGACCTCGTCCGCGCCGAAGCCGTCGTGCGCCGCCTGCCGCTCGCCGAACACCAGCCAGTTGCGGCCGTGCCCGCGGCGTGCGCGCTCGCGCAGCAGCGCGCGCAGCCCCGCAAAGCCCGAGCCGTTGCCGATGAAGATGCAGGGCCGCGCATCGTCGGGCAGCGCGAAGCCCGGGTTGGCGACGAGGCGCAGCGCGAGTTCCGTGCCCATCGGCGCGCCGACCGTGAGCCAGCCCGAGGCCACGCCCAGCCCGTTGTCATGCCGCGCCTGCCGCACCAGCAGCTGGATGGCGCCATCGGACGGAATCGACGCGACCGAGTAGCTGCGCGGCGCGGGCGCCGGGGCGCCGTCGTCGTGCATCTGGCGCGGCACGATCTCGACCAGTGCGCCGGGCACCCAGTCCATCGCACCACTGCCATCGACGCGTCGCAGCTCGATTTCGAACAGCGGATCGCCCTGGCTGCCCGCATTGAGCAGCCGCCGGCCGTCGAGCCGCCAGGCTTCGAAAGCCGGTGCGGTCGACACGGGCCACGCGGCATCGCGCACCCCGAAGGTCTCGCTCAACGCGTCGTGCCAACGCGCGAGCGCTGCCGGGTCTTCGCCGTCCACCTCGATCATCGGGAACAGCGGCTGCGCGCCCTGGTTGTGCAGATCGTGGTCGAGCTTGCGGCCGAAGCCGCAGAAGGTCGCGTAGTGACGGTCGCCCAGCGCGAGCAGGCCGTAGCGCAGATGGCGCAAGCCCGGGCCGCTCTGCCGCGCGAACGCACGGGCGAAGGCACGCGCGCTGTCGGGCGGCTCACCCTCGCCGAAGCTGCTGGCCACCCACAGCACCTGGCGGAAATGCAGCAGCGCATCGGCACTCAGTGCGGACACAGGCCGCACCACCGCCGCGACGCTGGCGGCCTGCAGCGCGCCGGCCGTCTGCAGCGCGAGGCGCTCGGCATGGCCGGTCTGGCTCGCAAAGGCGACCAGCACCTGGCCCGCATCGCCCGCCG
>NZ_BCUS01000058.1 GCF_001591345.1 Variovorax boronicumulans NBRC 103145
CACGCCGGCCGCCTTGCCGGCGGTCGCGGCCTTGCCTGCCGCTTTGCCGATCAGGCCCCAGAAGGCATGGGCCGGTGGGGCGAGGGCGGTGCCCGCGAGCGCGGCGCAGAGGACGAGGGCGGCCCGGTTCGGACGCGACAGGAGGAGGGGAGAGCGTGTGCGTGACGGCATGCAGCGATGCTAAGCGCAGGCGGCCGGCACGCTGGCGCGCAGCGCGCGGCATACTGCGCGAGTCCTCTCCCTTTTCTCTTCTTCCGAACGGATTCCCCATGGCAGGTTTGCAAGCCGGCGCGCCGACACCCCAATCGATCACCGTGCATGGCCAATCGCGCGTGCTCGAGGTCGGCTTCTCGGACGGCGCCACCTTCCGCATCCCCTTCGAGCTGATGCGCATCTACTCGCCGTCGGCCGAAGTGCAGGGCCATGGCCCGGGGCAGGAGGTGCTGCAGACCGGCAAGCGCGACGTCGACCTGGTCGGGCTCGAGCCGGTGGGCAACTACGCCGTGCAGCCGGCCTTCAGCGACGGCCACAACTCCGGCATCTACACCTGGAGCCTGCTCTATGACCTGGGTGCCCGGCAGGCCGAGCTGTGGGCCGACTACGAGCGGCGCCTGGCCGCGGCCGGCGTGGACCGCGACGCCCCGATGGCCGACAAGGGCGGCCACGCCTGCAGCAGCCACTGAGCGCCGCGGGAACCGAGGGTAAACATACCCTGTTGCTATTGAAAAGATAGCCTTACACACAGCAAAGACGCGCGTTGCGGCGGCCCTCCGTTGGAGGAAAAAGCAACAAATGTCCGCCGTGCCCGCGGGGTCGTCGCCTTGAAGGAATGCCTTCCGGCCTAACATCCAGCGCATGAGTACAACCCACTTCGGCTTCGAGAAAGTCGACGAAAGCGAGAAGGCGCAACGCGTTCGCGGCGTCTTCGACTCGGTGGCCTCGCGCTACGACATCATGAACGACCTGATGTCGGCCGGACTGCACCGGGCCTGGAAGGCCTACACCGTGATGGTCGCGAACGTGGGCGAAGGCTCGCGCGTGCTCGACATCGCGGGCGGCACCGGCGACCTCGCGCTCGCCTTCTCCAAGAAGGTCGGCGCCACGGGCCAGGTGGTCCACACCGACATCAACGAAGCCATGCTGCGCACCGGCCGCAACCGCCTGCTCGACGCCGGCGTGGTGCTGCCCACCACGGTCTGCGACGCCGAGAAGCTGCCCTTTCCCGACGACCACTTCGACGTGGTCACCGTGGCCTTCGGCCTGCGCAACATGACGCACAAGGACATCGCACTCAAGGAGATGAACCGCGTGCTCAAGCCGCGCGGCAAGCTGCTGGTGCTCGAGTTCTCGAAGGTCGCCAAGCCGCTCACGAAGGCCTACGACTGGTATTCGTTCAACGTGCTGCCGCGCCTGGGCAAGCTCGTGGCCGGCGACGATGCGAGCTACCGCTACCTGGCCGAATCGATCCGGATGCATCCCTCGCAAGAGGAGCTCAAGACCCTCATGAAAGAGGGCGGTTTCGGACATGTGGACTATCACAACATGACGGGGGGAATTGCTGCCCTCCATGTTGGAATCAAGTGTTGATCACGATGACGACGCGAATTTTTCGCTCAAGAGGAGACGGCATGAAGAGTTTGGGTTCTTTGTTCTTGGCAGCAGCACTGGTGCTGGTGAGCGTTCAGGCGGAAGCTGCTCGCATGGGTGGCGGCAAGTCCGTCGGTCGCCAGTCGTCCAACGTGACGCAGCGCCAGGCCACGCAGCCCGCGGCCCCCGCGCAGCAGAACGCGACCAATGCGGCGCCCAAGCCCGCAACGCCCGCCGCCGCTGCACCGAAGCGTCCGTGGGGCGCGATGCTCGGCGGTCTCGCCGCCGGCCTGGGCCTGGCATGGCTCGCGAATTCGCTGGGCCTGGGTGCCGGCTTCGCCAACATCCTGCTGATCGCGCTGCTGGCTTTCGCTGCGCTCGCGGTGTGGCGCATCTTCAAGGCGCGCTCGGCCGCGTCGTCGGGCAACGCCAACCGCCAGGGCGCTTTCGCCTTCCAGGGCGCCGGCAGCCCCGCCGATGCACGCGCACCGGCACAGTACAGCCCGGCCAACGTCGGCAACGACGCCTCGGCACGGCCGTGGGAGCGCAACGCCGCGGCGTTCGACGCCGCACCGGCATCGCACGGCAGCAGCCTCTCGGCCGCGGGTGCCGCAGCCGGTGGCAGCATGATCGGTTCGGCACTGGCCGGTTCGCAGTCCTGGGGCATCCCCGCAGGCTTCGATGCCGACGGTTTCCTCACCGCCGCCAAGCGCAACTTCGTGACGCTGCAAGACGCCTGGGACCGCGCCGACGTGTCGATGCTGCGTTCCATGATGACCGACAGCATGGTCGAAGAGATCCGCACGCAGCTGGCCGATCGCGCCAGCCACACGGGCGGTGCGCTCAACAAGACCGAGGTCGTGATGCTCGACGCGAAGCTGCTGGGTATCGAAGAGCTGCCCGACGCCTACATGGCGAGCGTGGAGTTCTCCGGCATGATCCGCGAAGACGCCTCGGCGGGCCCGGCCCCGTTCCGTGAAGTCTGGAACATGACCAAGACCGGCAGCGCCGGCTGGCTCGTCGCAGGCGTGCAAGCGCTGCAGTGACAAAAACCTGAGCCACGGCCGTCACCCGGCCGTAGCACTGACGGGATAATGGGGACCATGGCTACACCATCGTCCCCTTTTTCTTTGCTCGGCGACCTGTTCAACCGCATCGGCGAACGCCTGCAACCGCCGGCCTGGGCCGTCCACGAGATCCAGCACCGCGCGGTGCTGTTCCTGAACCACGTGCTGCAGCAGGAACCCGAAGCGCAGCAGCGGCTGCTGCGCCAGCAGGGCAGGGTGGTGCGCTTCCAGTGGCGCTTCGTGACGATGGAACTGGTGGCCACGCCGGCCGGCCTGCTCGACCTGGCACCTGCCGGCTCCACGCCCGAACTCACGCTCACCGTGATCGATGACTCCCCCTTCGACATTGCCCGCGCCACGCTGCGCGGCGACAAGCCTTCCGTGCAGATCGTCGGCGACGTGCAACTCGCGGCCGAGGTCAACTGGCTGGTCGACCACGTGCGCTGGGACGTCGAGGACGACCTGGCCCGCGTGATCGGCGACGTGCCCGCGCACACGCTGGGCAACGGCGTGCGCCGCGTGGTGGGCGCGCTGCGCCAGTTCGTCGGCGACCGCTCGGCCCGTGCCGGCGGTGCGGCGGGCCACGCCGAATGAGTCGCTTCTATCGCGGCCTGTTCATCGTCTGGGTCGCACTGCGCTATGGCCTGGACGAGCTCGTGCTCACGAGCTTCCAGAAGCCCTGGCTGCGCGTGGTGGCGCGCATCGTCTCCATCGGACGCAACCTCGACGCGCCGCGCGGCCAGCGCTTGCGCGAGGCGCTGGAGCGGCTGGGCCCCATCTTCGTGAAGTTCGGCCAGGTGCTGTCCACGCGGCGCGACCTGCTGCCGCCCGACATCGCCGACGAGCTCGCCTTCCTGCAGGACCGCGTGCCGCCGTTCCCTTCGGCGGTGGCGGTCGCGACCATCGAGCGCGCCTTCCGCCGCCCGGTGAGCGACGTGTTCGTGCAGTTCGACGAAACGCCCATCGCCAGCGCCTCGATCGCGCAGGTGCACTTCGCGACCATCCGCACCAACCAGGGCGAGATCCGCGACGTGGCGGTGAAGGTGCTGCGCCCCAATATGCGCGGCGTGATCGAGAAGGACCTGGCCCTCATGGCCATGATGGCCGGCTGGATCGAGAAGCTCTCGCCCGACGGCAAGCGCCTGAAGCCGCGCGAGGTGGTCGGCGAGTTCGACAAGTACCTGCACGACGAGCTCGACCTCGTGCGCGAGGCCGCCAACGCTGCGCAGCTGCGCCGCAACATGGCCTCGCTCGACCTGGTGCTGATCCCCGAGATGTTCTGGGACTTCTGCCACCCCGAGGTGATCGTGATGGAGCGCATGAACGGCGTACCCATTGCGCAGATCGACAAGCTGCGTGCCGCCGGCGTCGACATTCCCAAGCTGGCGCGCGACGGCGTGACGATCTTCTTCACGCAGGTGTTCCGCGACGGCTTCTTCCATGCCGACATGCACCCGGGCAACATCCAGGTAAGCCTGGCGCCCGAGACCTTCGGGCGCTACATCTCGCTCGACTTCGGCATCATCGGCACGCTCACCGAGTCCGACAAGGAGTACCTTGCGCAGAACTTCGCGGCCTTCTTCCGGCGCGACTACAAGCGCGTGGCCGAGCTGCACCTGGAGAGCGGCTGGGTGCCGCAGGGCACGCGCATCGACGAACTCGAGGCCGCGATCCGCACCGTATGCGAGCCGTACTTCGACCGGCCGCTGAAGGAAATCTCGCTGGGCATGGTGCTGATGCGCCTGTTCCAGACCTCGCGCCGCTTCCACGTCGAGATCCAGCCGCAGCTGGTGCTGCTGCAGAAGACCCTGCTGAACATCGAGGGCCTGGGCCGCAGCATCGACCCCGAGCTCGACCTCTGGGCCACGGCCAAGCCCTTCCTCGAGAAGTGGATGATCGACCAGATCGGGCCGAAGAAGCTGTTCCAGCAACTGCGGGCCGAGGCGCCGCGCTACGCGAAATTGCTGCCGCAATTGCCGCGTTTGCTGCACGATTTCCTGGAAAATCGGCCGCCCGATCACCGCCGCGAGTTGCAGGAACTGCTGGCCGCGCAGAAGCGCACCAACCGGCTGCTGCAGGCCATCCTCTATGGCGGCATCGGATTCGTCCTGGGGTTGCTCGCCATGCAAGTGCTGGTGCGCGTGCGTTTGTTCTAGAGGCTGGAGGAGTTTCGCCGTGTTGTTGACGCTGGTCATCGTCTATCTGCTGGTCACCATCGCCATCGGCCTGTATGCGGCCAAACGGGTGAAGAACACCACCGACTTCGCGATCGCGGGGCGGCACCTGCCGCTGTTCATGATCATCACGACCACCTTCGCGACCTGGTTCGGGTCCGAGACGGTGCTCGGCATCCCGGCCAAGTTCATCGAGGGCGGCCTGAGCGGCGTGGTCGAAGACCCGTTCGGCGCGGGCACCTGCCTGATCCTGGTGGGCCTGTTCTTCGCGGGCAAGCTGTACCGCATGACGCTCTTGACCATCAGCGACTACTACCGCGAGCGCTACGGCCGCAGCGTGGAAGTGGCCTGCTCGCTGATCATCATGCTGAGCTACCTGGGCTGGGTCTCGGCGCAGGTCACGGCGCTGGGGCTGGTGTTCAACGTGCTGTCGGCCGGCGCCATCAGCATCCCGCTGGGCATGGTGATCGGCGTGGTCTCGATCCTGGCCTACACGCTGTTCGGCGGCATGTGGTCGGTGGCCGTGACCGACTTCATCCAGATGATCATCCTGGTCGTCGGCCTCGCGGTGATCGCGATGTTCGCGGGCGACATGGCCGGCGGCGCCGACAAGGTGGTGGCTTTCGCGGTCAGCAAGGACCTCTTCAAGTTCTGGCCCGAGCCCAACTGGCACGACATGGTGTTCTTCTTCGCCGCGGCCATCACGATGATGCTGGGCTCCATTCCGCAGCAGGACGTGTTCCAGCGCGTGATGTCGGCCAACAGCGTCAAGGCCGCCACGCGCGGCCCGGTGATCGGCGGCGTGGCCTACATCCTGTTCGCCTTCGTGCCGATGTTCCTCGTGGCCAGCGCGCTGCTGATCATGCCGGAGGAGGTGGCGGTGCTGCTCAAGGAAGATCCGCAGAAGGTGCTGCCCACGCTGGTGCTGCAGAAGATGCCCTTCGTGATGCAGGTGCTGTTCTTCGGCGCGCTGCTGTCGGCCATCAAGTCGACCGCCTCGGCCACGCTGCTGGCGCCCAGCGTCACCTTCACCGAGAACATCTGGCGCCAGTTCCGTCCCGCCGGCACCGACCGCGAGAACCTGATGACCATGCGCATCACGGTGCTGCTGTTCAGCGCCGCCGTGCTGGCCTACGCGATCCGCATGCAGGGCACGCCGATCTACGAACTGGTGTCGGGCGCCTACCAGGTGCCGCTGGTCGGGGCCTTCGTGCCGCTGGTGTGCGGCCTGTACTGGCGCCGCGCCACCACCCAGGGCGCCATCGCCTCGATCGTGGGGGGCATCGGCGTCTGGCTGCTGTTCATGGCGATGCCCTGGGGTACCGCCTTCCCGGCCCAGCTGGCGGGCGTGCTGTCCTCGTTCGCGGGCATGGTCATCGGCTCGCTGCTGCCGCAATGGATAGCGAACACTCACACGCCGCACCGCCTCCTGGCGACCGAGCCGGCCTGATGGCGGGCCGGGCCGGGCCCCCACGGCCCCTGTGGGCGGGGGCGCCCCTATAATCGAGGGCTTTGCGAGCGGCAGCTGCGTCGCTCATTCCCACCCCGATTTCCCATGCCCATTTACGCCTACAAGTGCAGTTCCTGCGGCTTTGCCAAAGACGTTCTGCAGAAGATGTCGGACACGCCGCTCTCGGTGTGCCCGGAATGCGGTGCGAGCGCATTTGAAAAGCAGGTCACGGCCGCCGGCTTCCAGCTCAAGGGCTCGGGCTGGTACGTGACCGACTTCCGCGAGGGCGGCGGCAAGAAGTCCGAGGCCGCTACCGCGCCCGCTGCGTCCGGCGACGGTGCCAAGTCGGCCGACGCTTCTTCTTCGTCCCCCGCCTCCAGCCCCGCACCGGCGCCCGCTCCCGCGCCGGCCCCCGCTGCAACGGCTGCCGCCAAGAGCGGCGACTGACGGAACCCTCTCCCATGTCCGCCCTGCGCAAATGGTTGTTCTCCGGCTTGCTGGTGATCGTTCCGCTGTTCATCACCCTGGCGGTGCTGAAGTGGATCATCGACACGCTCGACCAGACGCTGTGGGTGCTGCCGGGCGCATGGCAGCGCTGGCTCTACGACAACAACATCCGCGGGCTCGGTGTGCTGCTCACGCTGGCCATCCTGCTGGTGGTCGGTGCCATTGCGAGCAACTTCGTCGGCAAGCGCCTGCTCGGCTGGGGCGACGCCGTGGTGCGCCGCATTCCGGTCGTGCGCTCGATCTACTCGAGCGTCAAGCAGGTGTCGGACACGCTGTTCTCCGAGAACGGCAACGCATTCCGCACGGCAGTGCTGATCCAGTGGCCGCGCGAGAGCGTGTGGACCATTGCCTTCGTGACCGGCGCGCCGGGCAACGAGGTGGCCGAGTACCTGGGCAGCGAGGAATTCCTCAGCGTCTACGTGCCGACCACGCCCAACCCCACGGGCGGCTACTTCGTCATGCTCAAGCGCAGTGACTGCGTCGAACTGAAGATGAGCGTGGACGAAGCGCTCAAGTACATCGTCTCGATGGGCGTGGTCGTTCCAGGCGGCCCCTCCTCGGTGGCGATCAAGCCATCCAACTCATAAAAACGAACGCGCCACGACGGCGCCGGAAGTCATCTCTATGGCCATGCGTACTCACTATTGCGGTCTTGTGACCGAAGCCCTGTTGGGCCAGACCGTCACCCTGTGCGGGTGGGTCAACCGTCGCCGCGACCACGGCGGCGTGATCTTCATCGACGTGCGCGACCGCGAAGGCTACGTGCAGGTGGTGTGCGACCCCGACCGCGCCTCGACCTTTGCCGTGGCCGAGAACCTGCGCAACGAGTTCTGCGTGCAGATCACCGGCCTGGTGCGTGCGCGCCCCGAAGGCACGACCAACGACAGCCTCAAGAGCGGCAAGATCGAAGTGCTGTGCCACGAACTGAAGGTGCTCAACCCCTCGGTCACGCCTCCGTTCCTGCTCGACGACGACAACCTGTCGGAAACCACCCGCCTCACGCACCGCGTGCTCGACCTGCGCCGCCCGGCCATGCAGCGCAACATGATGCTGCGCTACAAGGTGACGATGGAAACGCGCAAGTTCCTCGATGCCAACGGCTTCATCGACATCGAGACCCCGATGCTGGGCAAGTCCACGCCCGAAGGCGCACGCGACTACCTCGTGCCCAGCCGCGTGCACGACGGCAGCTTCTTCGCACTGCCGCAGTCGCCCCAGCTGTTCAAGCAGCTGCTGATGGTGGCCGGCTACGACCGCTACTACCAGATCGTGAAGTGCTTCCGCGACGAAGACCTGCGCGCCGACCGCCAGCCTGAATTCACGCAGATCGACATCGAGACCTCGTTCCTCGCCGAAGAAGAAATCCGCGAGATGTTCGAAGGCATGATCCGCAACGTGTTCCGCAACGCCGCGGACATCGACCTGCCGGTGTTCCCGACCATGAGCTACGCCGACGCGATGTTCAAGTACGGCTCGGACAAGCCCGACCTGCGCGTGAAGCTCGAATTCACCGAACTCACCGAGCTGATGAAGCGCGTCGAGTTCAAGGTGTTCTCCAACGCCGCCACCATGGCCGGCGGCCGCGTGGTCGCACTGCGCGTGCCCGGCGGTGGTGCCGAAGGCGGCCTGTCGCGCGGCGAGATCGATGCGTACCAGGAATTCGTGAAGATCTACGGCGCCAAGGGCCTGGCCTACATCAAGGTCAACGACGCCGCCGCCGGCCGCGACGGCCTGCAAAGCCCGATCGTCAAGAACCTGGACGACGCGACGCTGGCCGAGATCATTGCCCGCACCGGCGCGCGCAACGGCGACATCCTGTTCTTCGGCGCCGACAAGGAAAAGGTCGTCAACGACGCCATCGGCGCGCTGCGCGTGAAGATTGGCCACAGCGCCTTCGGCAAGAAAGCGGGCCTGTTCGACGACCGCTGGGCACCGCTGTGGGTGGTCGACTTCCCGATGTTCGAGTTCGACGAGGAAGGCCAGCGCTGGAGCGCCGTGCACCACCCGTTCACCGCGCCGAAGGACGGCCATGAAGACCTCATGGACACCGCGCCCGAGAAGTGCATCGCCAAGGCCTACGACATGGTGCTCAACGGCATCGAAATGGGCGGCGGCTCGGTGCGTATCCACCGCGAGGAAGTGCAGAGCAAGGTGTTCCGCGCGCTGAAGATCAGCGCCGAGGACGCGCAGCTCAAGTTCGGCTTCCTGCTGGACGCGCTGCAGTACGGCGCGCCGCCGCACGGCGGCATCGCCATCGGCCTGGACCGCCTGGTCATGCTCATGACCGGCGCCGAGTCGATCCGCGACGTGATCGCCTTCCCCAAGACCCAGCGCGCGCAAGACCTGCTGACGCAGGCGCCGAGCCCGGTCGACGAGAAGCAGCTGCGCGAACTGCACATCAAGCTGCGCAACACGCCGCAGGCGGCCTGATGCAGCCATGACGACCGGCACCCGGCCCTGGAAGATCCCGGAGTCGGTGCTGGTCGTGATCCACACGTCGGCACTCGATGTGCTGCTCATCCGGCGTGCGGATGCCGAGTCCGACTTCTGGCAGTCGGTCACCGGCAGCAAAGACGCCCTCGACGAGCCGCTCGCGCTCACGGCCGCCCGCGAGGTCGCCGAGGAAACCGGCATCCAGTGCGGCGAGGGCACGCCGCTGGCGTCGCAACTGGTCAACTGGCAGCTGCGCAACGTCTACGAGATCTACCCGGGCTGGCGCGCGCGCTACGAACCCGGCATCACCCACAACACCGAGCACCTGTTCGGCCTGTGCGTGCCCGAACGCCTGACGCCCGTGCTCGATCCGCGCGAGCACACCGACTGGCAATGGCTGCCGTACCACGAGGCGGCCGACGCCTGCTTTTCCCCGTCGAACGCCGAAGCCATTCTGTTGCTGCCAGAATTTGCGCGATGAACCCACCGGCCGCCGCAGCAGCAGCAACGCAGAACCTCCGGGTCGCGACCTACAACATCCACAAGGGTGTGCAGGGGATCGGGCCGGCGCGTCGGCTCGAAATCCACAACCTGGGCCATGCCATCGAGCAGCTCGATGCCGACATCGTCTGCCTGCAGGAAGTGCGCAAGATGAACCGCCAGGCCGCCGCCCGTTTTCCGCGCTGGCCCGAACTGCCGCAGGCCGACTTTCTGGCGCCCGAGGGCTACACGGCCGTCTACGAGACCAACGCCGTCACGCGCCACGGCGAGCACGGCAACGCGCTGCTCACGCGCTGGCCGGTGATCCGCACCAGCCACCAGGACATCTCCGACCACCGCTTCGAACAGCGCGGCCTGCTGCATGCCGTGATCGACGTCGAAGGGCGCCGGGTGCACGCCATCGTGGTGCACCTGGGGCTCATCAAGGGCAGCCGCGTGCGGCAGGTGGCCCGGCTGCGCGAGTTCATCGAGCGCGAGGTGCCAATCGACGAGGCCGTGGTGGTGGCCGGCGATTTCAACGACTGGGGTGCGCGCATGCGCTACGCCATGAACGCCATGGGCCTGCGTGACACCAGCGACCTGCGCGGCCCGCGCACGCTCACATACCCCTCGCGCCTGCCCGTGACGCAGCTCGATTTCGTCTATGGCCGCCAGCTCGAACCGCTGGCCTGCAACGTGCCGCGCGGCCCGATCTGGGCCCGCATGTCCGACCACCTTCCACTGGTAGCCGACTTCGCGCTGGCCTGAGCTCGCCCCCAGGCTTCGCGCACTGCGTGTCGCTTCTCCAACCCCCTGCCGGGGGCAACACCAGCGGCCCGGCAAAGCCGGTTCCGCGGTGTTTCCCCTCTAGCGGTGCTGAAAAAGGGTTCACTGATACCATCTGCGGATGCTGAGGAAAACCGACGTCGAACCGCTTCCCGATCGAAAAGACGATGACGAGGGCACGCCCGTCTCCGTCAAGATCCGCGAGCGACTGAATGCAGCGCGCAAGCGTTTCAACGCCAACGACAACATCGCGGAGTTCATCCAGCCGGGCGAACTGGAGTCGCTGCTCGACGAGGTCGAGGTCAAGATGAAGGGCGTGCTCGAGAGCCTGGTCATCGACGTCGAGAACGACCACAACACCGACAACACTGCGCGCCGCGTGGCCAAGATGTACCTCAACGAGGTGTTCCGCGGCCGCTATGTGCCGGCACCTCCGCTCACCGAGTTTCCCAACGCCGAGCACCTGAACGAGCTGATGATCGTCGGCCCGATCACCGTGCGCAGCGCCTGCTCGCACCACTTCTGCCCGATCATCGGCAAGCTGTGGATCGGCGTGATGCCCAACGAGCACACCAACGTGATCGGCCTGTCCAAGTACGCGCGCCTGGCCGAATGGGTCATGGGCCGTCCGCAGATCCAGGAAGAAGCCGTGGTGCAGCTGGCCGACCTGATCCAGGAAAAGACGCAGCCCGACGGCCTCGCACTGGTCATGGAGGCCGAGCACTTCTGCATGGCCTGGCGCGGCGTGAAGGAAATGGACAGCAAGATGATCAATTCCGTCATGCGCGGCGTGTTCCTGAAAGACCCGAGCCTGCGCCGCGAATTCCTGTCTCTCCTGCCAAGAAAGAGCTGAGCCATGCTGGTCCGACTTCTCTATGCCAGTCGCGCCGTCGATACCAGCCCCGAGGCGATCGAGGCGATCCTCGCGAAATCGCGCACGCACAACCCGGCCTGCGGCATCACCGGCATCCTCTGCTACGGTGCCGGCACTTTCCTGCAGGCGATCGAGGGCGGGCGCGACGCCATCAGCGATCTCTACGGCCACATCCAGCGCGATCCGCGCCACAAGGACGTGGTGCTGCTGCACTACGAAGAAATCTCCGAGCGCCGTTTCGGCGGCTGGACGATGGGGCAGGTCAACCTCTCCAAGCTCAACGCCTCGACGCTGCTGAAGTACTCCGAGAAGCCCGAGCTCGACCCCTACAAGGTCTCGGGCAAGGTCTCGCTCGCGCTGCTCGAAGAACTGATGGCCACCGCGGCCATCGTCGGCCGCCACTGATCCCGGTTCGACCGGGGTGCCACTTTCCGCTTTCGCGCTGATCCTGCTGGCTGGCGTCATCCACGCCAGTTGGAACATCGCCGCCAAGAAGGCGAACGGCGATTCGCGCTTCGCGTTCCAGAGCGGCGTGTTCATGGCCGTGGTGTGGGCGCCCGTGGGCATCACGCTCGGCTGGAGCGTCGTGCCGACCTGGGGCACGAAGGAGTGGGCCTTCATCGTGCTGAGCGGCGTGCTGCACGTCTTCTATTACGTCGTGCTGCTGCGCGGCTACCGCAAGTCGGACCTCACGGTGGTCTACCCGCTGGCGCGCGGCTCGGGGCCGCTGCTGTCGTCGCTGGTCGCGATCCTGTTCCTGGGCGAGAAGATCAGCCTCGTCGGCGTGGCCGGCATCTTCGGCGTGGTGCTCGGCGTGTTCCTGGTGGCCGGCGGCCCGCGCCTCTTTCACAAGAAGCATGACCCGGTGCAGCGCGAACGCGTGCACAAGGGCATGCGCTACGGCGTGCTGACCGGCGCCTTCATCGCGGCCTACACGGTCACCGACAGCTACGCCGTCAAGTTCCTCGCGATGTCGCCGATCCTGCTCGACTACATGAGCAACTTCGTGCGCCTCGTGCTGCTGCTGCCTGCCGCGCTGCAGGACCGCGCGACCACCGTGCGCATGTGGCGTGAGCAGTGGAAGTACGCGCTGCTGGTGGCGGCGATCAGCCCCGTCTCGTACGTGCTGGTGCTGTACGCGGTGCAGCAGGCGCCCATCTCGCACGTCGCGCCGGCGCGCGAGGTGTCGATGCTGTTCGCCGCGCTGATCGGCGGGCACCTGCTGCGCGAAGGCGACCGCATGCTGCGGCTGCTGGGCGCGCTGTTCATCGCGGCCGGCGTGATCGCGCTCGCATTGGGTTGACCGAAGGCGGGCGATGCTCTTCGGCTGCGATTTCTCGAGCGCACCGACCGCCCGTAAGCCCATCGTCGTGGCCGTCGGTGAACTGGCCGGCACGGACGCCGTCACGCTGACCGGCCTGCATCGCTTCGCCACGCTCGACGCCTGGGGCCAGTGGCTCGACAGCAGCACACCCGCCTGGGTTGGCGGGTTCGACTTTCCCTTCGGCCTGCCGCGCGAATTGATCGAGCACTTGCAGTGGCCGACCGCGTGGGACGCGCTGATCGCCCACTACGCCGGCCTGAGCCGCGCCGAGATCCGCGACACCTTCGCCGCCTTCTGCGCGGCGCGTCCGGTCGGCGGCAAGTTCGCGCACCGTGCGACCGACGCGCCGGCCGGATCGAGCCCGTCGATGAAGTGGGTGAACCCGCCGGTCGCCTACATGCTGCACGCCGGCGTGCCGCGCCTGCTCGCCGCCGGCGCCACCTTGCCGGGCCTGCACACGGGCACCCACAAGGAACGCATCGCGCTGGAGGCGTATCCCGGACTGCTGGCCCGCGAGCTGATCGGCCGGCGCAGCTACAAGAGCGACGACCTCGCGCGCCAGTCGCCCGAGCGCGAAGCCGCGCGCACCGACCTGCTGGCCGCGCTGGAAGCCGGGCGCACGCGGCTCGGCCTGCGCCTCCAACTCACGGCCGCACAGCGCAACGGGCTGCGTGCCGACGCCAAGGGCGACGAACTCGACGCGGTGCTGTGCCTGCTGCAGGCCGCCTGGGCCCGCCGGCGCGCCGACAGCCCCGGTCCGGGCTACGGATTGCCGGGGTCCATGGACCCGCTCGAAGGCTGGATCGTCAGCGCCTGAGCCGCCTGCCGTCGCTTGCTTGTCCTACAGCGCTTCGGGCCTGCCGCGACACCCGGGCGCGGGCGGTGGGGACTAGATTGACTGGCGTGGACCAAGCCGGTCCATGTACCCATTCCGACCGCAGGAGGATTTCCCATGACAACGTCGAACCGTTCCCTCGCTCCCTTTGCCACCTCGCGCACCTGGCTCGCCGTGCTCGCAGCCGGCGCCGCGCTGACCCTGGCCGCCTGCGACAAGCCGGGCAACCAGACTGCCGGTGAGAAGCTCGACAGCGCCGTCGCCAAGACCGAGCAGGCGGCCTCCGATGCCAAGGCCAAGACCGAACAGGCCGCGGCCGACGCCAAGACCGGCATGGCCGGCGCCACCGCCGATGTGAAGGAAGCCGCCAAGGACGCCACCGCTGCCGTCACCGCCACGGTCGACGACGCCGCGATCACCGCCTCGGTCTCGGCCGGCCTGGCCAAGGACCCGGACCTGAGCGCGATCAAGATCGACGTCGACACCAAGGGCGGCGCCGTGAGCCTCAAGGGTCCGGCACCGACGGCCGCCGCCAAGTCGCGCGCCGAGGAGATCGCCAAGGCCGTGCAAGGCGTGAAGTCGGTGAACAACCAGCTCGAAGTGAAGGGCTGACCGGTCCTTCTGCGTCAAGCAGCAAAAAGCCCGGCTCGGCCGGGCTTTTTCTTGTCTGCGTGCAGCACGCGTTGGCGCGACGTCAGGGCGGGTCCTGCCGTGGCGGCCGCGCGGGCTTCTGCAGCAGCGTGTTGACCAGGTCGGCCACGTCGGAGGTCTTGAGCACCGCCGCGATCACGGCCGTGGCCGAGAGCAGCCGCCAGGGCCGCACGAGCACCAGCAGCGAGCCCGTGGCGGCCGCGGCGGCCATGAGCTTGACGGGCTCGGTGCGGGCGTAGTGTTCGAGCAGGGGGCGGGCCAGCTGGCCGGCCGCGTGCGCGGGATGGCGGCGCCACCAGCGCTGCACCACGCCGCGCGCCATCGCGCTCCAGACGTTGTGGCGGCGCCCCGGCGAGGCGGGCGGCGCATCGCCAGCGTCGGTGTGTGCGTATTCGAGATCGTCGTCGGCGTCGCCGGCGGCCAGGGCGCGATGGGGCGCCGGGGCGTCGGGCTCGCCGCCGTTCAGTTGCCGCACGAGCGCGCGGCGAGAAAGGGCCAGCCGCTGTTGCGGCGTGAGTTGCGCTGCGCCAGGGCGGCGGGAATCAGGGCTGCTCATGGCGGGCTCCGGCGGCATGCAGCGCGTCGAGGTCCGCGGCCAGCTGGGCGCGCAGATCGTCGAAGCCGTAGTTCGGACTCGGGCGGGTGGCGATCCAGGTGCAGATCGCTGCGATCACCACCGCCACGGCGGGCACGGCCACCAGCACCCAGTGGAAGCTGCCGTGCAGCACGCCGAGCAGCACGGCCACGCCGATCAGCCCGAGGGCGAGCACGGCGGTGGCCACGGCCAGGACGCCCGCGACCAGTCGGGCAACCAAGCCGCGTCCCGCCACGGCACTCTCCTGCCGGACAAGGGCGGCGTAGTTGGCGATGTGATCGGCAATGAGCTCCGGGTGCCCGAGCACCGTCGAGAAGATCGGATGAAGCATGTGCGAGGGTGGTCGGGCGGGGTCGGTCGGTCAGTGGCGATGCAACAGCGGATCAGTAGTCGTCGCGGTTGCGGCGGCTGGCCAGCACGATCAGCGCCGTGATGGCGGCGCCGGCAGCGGCGGCCAGCAGCACCGAGCGCACGGGCTGGTCGGAGATGTAGCGGCCCGTCACGTCGGCGGCCTGTTCGATGCGGCGGTGCGCGCGAGCGCTGGTGGTCGAAGCGGCGTCGAGACCGCGCTGCACGGCTTGCTGCACGCGTGCGGCCAACTGCTCGACACCCGGCTCGGCGTCGCGGCGCAGTTCGCGGACCTTTTCGCCCGCCGCATTCACCGCGTTCTGAGCGTAGGCGCGGGTGGTTTCGGCCGCTTCCTGGGCGGTCTGGCGCACGTCGTCGGCGAGTTGCGAAGGGGTCTTGGTCGTGTTCATGGGAGAGTCCTTTCCGGGAAGATGAAATGCGGGAGCCTGTGGATCGTAACTACGCTACTTGCGTCGTAGCAAGCCGGCCAGGAAGCTGGCGATGGCGAGCACGGCAAAGATGATGAAAAGGACCTTGGCGATCCCCACCGCGCTGGCGGCAATGCCACCGAAGCCGAACACGGCAGCGATGAGTGCGATGACCAGAAATACCACGGCGTAGTGCAGCATGCGGAACTCCTTCGAGGCTTCCCTCTTTGTGGTTTGAAACCATGCATCCGGGCGCATCGCTGAAGACGCGGCCCGGTGCCGGATGACACAGGACCCACCTTAAGGGCAGGGTCGCATCGGCCCTGTCAGCGACCGGGGCGGGGGTGCGTAGGAGGCGACCGAGTCGCCGCAGGCCCGGGGCGTGAAGAAATGCCAGCGCCTGCGTCAGGCGCCGCGCGACGCGGGGGTGTCGGGGCTCGCCGGCGTGCCGGCCTGCGGTGCCGGCTTCACCACCGGCAGCATCGCGGTGAGCCGCGTGCCCTGGCCGGGCGCCGAGGTGATGGTGAGCTTGCCGCGCGCCGCCTCGACCCGGTGGCGCATGCCCGCCAGGCCGTGCGTCGACGGGCGCATGCGCTGCGCGTCGAAGCCCTTGCCGTTGTCGGCCACCTCCACGATCACGTGGTTGGCGTAGTTCTTCAGCACGATGGTGGCTTCGCTGGCCTCGGCGTACTTGCCGATGTTGGTCAGGCTCTCCTGCACCATGCGGTAGATCGTGAGCTGGCGCGACTCGTCCATGGTCACGGGCTCCAGCGCCATCTCGATCTCCAGGCCCGAGCGCTCTCCGAACTCGCGCCCCAGGATTTCCAGCGAGGCGACCAGCCCGAGGTTGGAGAGCGACGAAGGCCGCAGGTCCTCGATGATGCGGCGCTTCAGCGCGATGCCGCTGTTGAGCAGCTCGGTCAGGTGCTGCAGCCGCTGGATCGCGTCGGGCGAGTCGGCCAGGCGCGACTTCAGCCGCGCCACGTCGAGCTTGGCGGCCGTGAGCAGCGAGCCCAGTTCGTCGTGCAGTTCGCGCGCCAGGTAGCCGCGCTCGGTCTCGCGCACGTCCTGCAGGTGGGTGGCGAGCTCGGCCAGCGAGGCGGTGCGCTCGCGCACCTCGTCTTCGAGGGCGTTGCGTTCGCGTTGCAGCGCCTCCTGCTGGCGCTCGCCCACCGAGCGCAGCGCGTGCGTCTGGCGCAGGTACAGGAAGAAGGCGATCAGCGCCGCGAGCGCCACGATGCCGGTGCCGACGCGCGCCAGCTGCAGCGACTTCATCACCTGCAGCTGACCGGCCTGCAGCGTCGCGTTGCTGGTCTTCACCAGCTCGTTGGCGGTGGCGCGGATGGCTTCCATCTCCTCGCGCCCGACGTCGGTGGTCATGACGAACTTCCAGGCGTCCTCGTTGCCCTCGTGGCGCAGCCGCACGCTCATGTCCATCTCGGCGATCTTGCGCAGCACGTGCTTGGACAGCTCGGACAGCTGGGTGCGCTCGGCCGGGCGCTCGGCGTACAGCTGGCGCAGCGTGGCCAGGTTGCCGTCCACCTGCTTGACCGCGATGTCGTAGGGCTGGCGGTAGGCGGCTTCGCCCGTGAGCAGGAAGCCGCGCTGGCCGGTTTCGGCGTCCAGCATGTTCTGCAGGATCTGGTTGAGCGTGCCGCGGATCTGCTGCGCCTCGTCGATGTCCGCCAGGGCGCGGCTCGATTGCCGGTATCCTGCCTCGTTGATGCCCACGAGGGCCAGTGCGGCCAGCGCCGCGAGCAACAGGCTCACGGCCATTTTTTGGGGGGCTAACCAGTGCATGACACCCTTAGGGTCGCATTCAATGCAACTTCGTGAATAATTGATAACAATCAGGGACCGGCATGCTGCGGCTTCCAAAGCTGCGGCACAACGACGAAAGTAACAGATGATCAAAATTGGAATTGTGGACGACCACGCCATCGTGCGATCGGGCCTCCGGCAGTTCTTCTCCGAGCACGTGGACCTGCGCGTGGCGGGCGAGGCAGCGAGCGGCCGTGAAGCCATCGAGCTGGTACGCACCACCGAACTGGACGTGCTGGTGATGGATCTCTCCATGCCGGGACAAAGCGGTATCGATGCACTCGCCATGATCCGCGCCAAGGCGCCGGACGTGGGCATCCTGATCCTCAGCGGCTACCCCGAGGAGCACTACGCGATGAACCTGATCCGTCAGGGCGCCAGCGGCTACCTCAACAAGGAATGCGAGCCCATCGAGATCGTGAACGCCATTCGCACCATTTCGCTGGGCCGGCGCTACATCACGCCCGCCGTGGCCGAACTGCTGGCCCGCCAGCTCGACCGCAAGGACGACGCCGCGCCGCACGAGCAGCTTTCGGAGCGCGAGTTCCAGGTGTTCCTGAAGCTGGCCAAGGGCGAGACCGCCGGCGACATCGCCAAGACGCTGTCGCTGTCGGTGAAGACGGTGAGCACCTACCGCACGCGGCTGATGGAGAAGATGAACCTGTCCTCCAACAGCGACCTGACCTACTACGCGCTGAAGAACAAGCTCATCGATTGAGCCGCGCCTAGGCATCGCCGGGTGCGGACCGCAGCGCGGCGGCCTGGCGGATGCAGAAGTCGACCAGTGCGTCGATCTCGTTCGACTTGTCGAACACCGCGTCGACCCCGAACTCGGCGCAGCGGCGCCGGATGTCGGGCGTCGCATAGTTGCTGAGCACCACCACCTTCTGGCCGGGCTTGCGCGACTGGCAGGCCTGAAGGATGCCCAGGCCACTTCCCTGCTTGAGAAAGAGATCGACGATGGCCAGGTGCCACTCGTCGGCATGGTCGTGCAGCCAGTCGCGCGCGTGCTGCTCGGTTTCCGCAAAGCCCACGACCGTGGTGCAGGTGAGCTCTTCCAGAGTGCCGATGAGGTTTTCACGGATCGTGGGGTTGTCTTCGACAACGTAGGTCTGCAATCTGGAATCCATGCCGAACCGCGCTTCCTCTGAGGTGGGCAGGTGCTCGTGTCCAAGCGCCCTGCGGAGGAGAGAGCCTGCCCATGGACATTGAGGCTTTCCCGCAGCGGATCATGCAGGGTTCAAGGGCCGCGCGTTGTAGGCGGGTTCTGACGCATGTGCAGGCGGCTGTCTCCACGCCGCCTCGCGCCCGCCCGTAGGCCAAGCCGCACGGGGTCTGCGGCCCGCCGCCGACCCGGTTCGGGCGCGCATCCGGGTAAGAATCGACCATGGCAACCCAATCCCTTCGCACCCGGCCGCGCTGGCAGAAGCTGCTGGCGGCCTTCGTGCTGCTGGTCGCCGTCCTGCTGACCGCGTTCGCGCTCCTCGTGGCCTTCTTTCCTTGGGACACGCTGCGCGAGCCGCTCAACCGCTTCGTGAGCGAGAAGACCGGGCGCAAGTTCGAGATCACCCGCCGGCTCGACGTGGACCTGGGCTGGAAGGCCGCCACCATCCACTTCGACGGCATCGAGTTCGCCAACCCCGACTGGGCGCGCGATCCCTACCTGGTGAAGGCCGAGCGCGCGAGCTTCGAGATCCGCCTCTGGCCGCTGATCGACAAGCGGGTGGTCATTCCGAGCCTGGCGCTGACCGCGCCCACCGTCGGCCTGCAGATGGAATCCGATGGACGCCGCACCTGGGCCTTCGGCAAGGACACCTCCGACACCGGCACCGTGCCCACCATCGGCCTGATCCAGGTCGACAAGGGCGCCGTCGACTTCCTGGCCACGCACCTGGGCGTCGACGTGCACGCCGACCTGGACTACGACAGCAACCGCGGCGAGCTGCCTCTGCACTACCGCATCAAGGGCCGCTACAAGGGCCAGCCGCTCACGGCCGACGGGCGCACCGGCAACGTGCTGCAGATCAACGCCGCGGGCGCGCCGCCGTTCCCGCTCGAGATCAATGCCGCCGCCGGCCAGACCCGGCTCAAGGCCAATGGCACGGTGGCCCAGCTCGCGGGCTTCGACGGCATCGACGCCACGTTCCAGATCAAGGGCCAGACGCTGAGCGCGCTGTACCCGCTGCTGGGCATCGTGCTGCCGCAGACCCCGCCCTATGCGCTGAGCGGCGGCCTGCGCAAGCGCGGCAAGCTCTGGGAGGCGGCGGGGCTCAACGGCCGGCTGGGCCTGTCGGACATCGGCGGCGACATGGCCTTCGACCAGGCCGGCAAGGTGCCGCGCCTGTCGGGCACGCTGCGCTCGCGCGTGATGGACATGGACGACCTCGGCCCGCTGATCGGCCTGCCGCCCACGGCGCGCTCCGCCAACGCGGTGGAAGGCGTGGCGCCGGTCGCCTCGGCCCAGCCCAAGCGACCGCCCGGCGGCAAGGTGCTGCCGACCACGCCGTTCGACTTCGGGCGGCTGCACGCCATGAACGCCGACGTGGCCTACACGGCCGAGCGCATCCGCAACGTGCGCGAAGTGCCGCTGGACCGCGGCAGCGTCAAGATCCGGCTGACCGACGGCGTGCTGTCGCTCGACCCGCTGGACCTGGGCGTGGCCAACGGCAAGCTCGTGGGCGCGATCCGCATCGACGCCACCAAGACGCCGGCCGACATCCGCGCCTCGCTCGACGTGCGCGGCCTGCGGCTGGCGCGGCTCATTCCCAAGCTGGAGAACTCGGGCAACAGCGTCGGCCGGCTCGACGGGCGCATCAACCTGTCGGGCGCCGGCAATTCGGTGGCCAGCTGGCTGGGCGGCGCGTCGGGCGACATGGCGGTGCTGTCGGGGCGCGGCCAGTTCGGCAACCTGATGCCCGTGTTCGCGACGCTGGTGGGCGGCGACATCCTCAAGTTCCTGCTGCGCGGCGACCGCGACGTGGAGCTGCGCTGCGCGGCGCTGGCCTTCGACGTGAACAAGGGCGTGATGAACGGGCGCACGCTGGTGCTGGACACCACCAACGCCGTCTTCACCGCCACCGGCCAGGCCAACCTCGCGACCGAGTCGCTGGACTTCGTGATCCGGCCCGAGCCCAAGAGCGCGAGCTTCCTGTCGCTTCGCACGCCGCTGGTCGTGAGCGGCACCTTCGGCGCGCCCAAGGGCGGCGTCGAGATCGGGCCGCTGGCCGGCCGCGGCCTGGCGGCGCTGGCGCTGGGCGCCATCAACCCGCTGCTGGCGCTGGCTGCGACCATCGAGACCGGCCCCGGCGAGAACGCCGACTGCACGGGCGTGCTGGCACTGGCGAACCGGCCCACGGCCGGGGCCGCCGCGCGCGGTGCGGCGCGGGCCAAGGGGGCTCGCCAGCCTTAACGAAAGAAAAAAGAGGGCAGGCGGGCGCTCAGTCGCCGGCCTGGGGCCGCTGCGCGCAGACGCTGCAGTGCGGGTCGCGCGAGACGCGCAGCGTGTCGAAGCCGGTGCTGCGTCCGTCGAACATCAGCAGCTTGCCCGCCAGCGACGGCCCGATGCCGGCCAGCAGCTTGAGCGCCTCGCTGGCCTGCAGCGTGCCGATGGTGCCGACCACCGGGCCGAACACGCCGAGCACCGCGCAGCGCGTTTCCTCGAAGCTGGCCTCGGGCGGGAACAGGCAGGCGTAGCAGGGGCAGGCCGCGTCGCGCGTGTCGTACACGCTCAACTGGCCGTCGAAGCGGATCGCCGCGCCCGCCACCAGCGGTTTGGCATGCGCCACGCAGGCGCGGTTCACGGCCTGCCGGGTGGCGAAGTTGTCGCAGCAGTCGACCACCACGTCGGCCTCAGCCACGAGCCGCGACAGCAGCGCCTCGTCGGCGCGCACGGCGTGGGTCTCGATGGCGATGCCGGGGTTGATGTCGCGCATGGCCTGCGCGGCGGATGCGACCTTGGGCTGGCCCACCCGCGCCTGGGTGTGGGCGACCTGCCGCTGGAGGTTGGTGAGATCGACTTCGTCGTCGTCGACCAGCACGATGTGGCCGACCCCCGCTGCCGCGAGGTACAGCGCCACCGGCGAGCCCAGCCCGCCGGCGCCGATGACGAGCACCCGCCCGGCACTGACGCGCGCCTGGCCGTCGATGCCGAATTCTTCGAGGAGGATGTGCCGCGAATAGCGCAGCAGGTCGTGATCGTCCATGCGCGCCTGCCTGGGCCTGTGCGGGGGAGGGGAAAACGCCGGTGGCGCGAACCGCACGGTGCGTGCGGCCCGCTCGCCGGGATCAGTTTTCCTTCTTCTCGTCCTTGTTGTCGACGATGACCTGCGTCTTGCTGACGAGCACCGGCTGGCCCTTCAGGCGGTTGAGCGCCTGCACCAGCGGGAAGTCCTTGTCGGTGCCGAACTCGGGCACCTTGCGGTCCTGCGGCGGCTTCTTGGCTTCTTCCTCGAGGCGCTTGCGGGCTTCGTCGCGGGCCTTTTCACGCTCGGGGTCCTTCACCTCGGGGCCCTGGCCGCTGGCCAGGTGCTTCTCGAGGTCGGCCTCGCGCATGCGCAGGGCGGCGAAGGGGCTGCCCTCGGCGCTTTCGTCGACCAGCACGTTGGGCACGATGCCCTTGGCCTGGATCGAGGTGCCGCTGGGCGTGTAGTAGCGCGCGGTGGTGATCTTCAGGCCGGTGTCGGGGCCGAGCGGGCGCACCGTCTGCACCGAGCCCTTGCCGAAGGTCTGGCTGCCCATGATGGTCGCGCGCTTGTGGTCCTGCAGCGCGCCGGCCACGATCTCGCTGGCCGAGGCCGAGCCTTCGTTCACCAGCACCACCAGCGGCACGTTCTTGAGCGCTGCCGGCAGGTTGCGCAGCGGGTCGCTGCCCGAACGGCGCTGGTAGTACTCGGGCGCCGCCTTGTAGATCGACTTGCTTTCGGCCAGCTGGCCGTCGGTGGTGACCACCGTGACGTTCTCGGGCAGGAAGGCCGCCGACACCGCCACCGCCGCGTCGAGCAGGCCGCCCGGATCGTTGCGCAGGTCGAGCACCAGGCCCTTGAGGTTCGGGTCTTCCTTGTAGAGCTCCTCGATCTTCTTGACGAAGTCGTCGACCGTGCGCTCCTGGAACTGCGACAGGCGGATCCAGCCGTAGCCCGGCTCGATCATCTTGCCGCGCACCGACTGGGTACGGATTTCCTCGCGCGTGATCGTGACCGGGAAGGTGCGGCTCTCGTCCTTGCGGAAGATGGTCAGCAGCACCTTGGTGTTGGCCTCGCCGCGCATGCGCTTGACGGCTTCGTTCAGCGACAGGCCGCGCACGGCGGTGTCGTCGATCTTGGTGATCAGGTCGTTCGGCTTCAAGCCGGCGCGGAAGGCCGGCGAGCCCTCGATGGGCGAGACGACCTTGATGAGACCGTCTTCCTGCGAGATTTCGATGCCCACGCCGACGAAGCGGCCCGTGGTGCCCTCGCGGAATTCCTTGAAGGACTTCTTGTCGAAGTACTGCGAGTGCGGATCGAGCCCGGCGACCATGCCCGAGATGGCGTCCGAGATGAGTTTCTTCTCGTCGACCGCCTCGACATAGTCGCTCTTGACCATCCCGAAGACGGCCGCGAGCTGCTGCAATTCCTCGAGCGGAAGCGGCGCGAGCGAACCCCGCGCGACCGTCTGCAGCGAGACGGTGGTCAGGACGCCAGCAACGGCGCCGGCGGCGACCCAGCCGGTGATCTTCAGTTTCTGGCCCATCATGAGTGAAATGTCCTGTATGTCGACGGCTGTCGAACCAATATACACAGCTTGGAAGCAAATTGCCTGCCGGGGTTCCACGGAGGAACCGGCAGGCGGGGTTTTCTTCTTTTGCTTACGTCTTCAGCCCTTGCCCTGCGAAGCCACCGCGGCGGCGGCCTTTTCGGCGGCCGCGGCATCGCCCAGGTAGTAGTGGCGCAGGGGCTTGAGGTCGTCGTCCAGCTCGTACACGAGCGGGATGCCGTTCGGGATGTTCAGGCCGACGATGGCGTCGTCCGAGATGCCGTCCAGGTACTTCACCAGCGCGCGGATCGAGTTGCCGTGCGCGGCCACGACCAGGCGGCGGCCGGTGCGGATGGCCGGGGCCATCGATTCGTTCCAGAACGGCAGCACGCGCGCCACCGTGTCCTTCAGGCATTCGGTCAGCGGGATCTGCTCGGGCGACAGCTTGGCGTAGCGCACGTCGGAGCGCTCGCTGCGCGGGTCGTCCGCTTCCAGCGGCGGCGGCGGGGTGCTGTAGCTGCGGCGCCAGACCAGCACCTGCTCGTCGCCGTACTTCTTGGCCGTTTCGGCCTTGTTCAGGCCCTGCAGGCCGCCGTAGTGGCGCTCGTTCAGGCGCCACGAGTGCACCACGGGCAGCCAGGTGCGGTCGAGTTCGTCGAGCGTGTGCCAGAGGGTGCGGGTGGCGCGCTTGAGCACGCTGGTGTAGGCCACGTCGAAGTCGTAGCCCTCGGCCTTGAGCAGCCGGCCGGCCTGCTTGGCCTGCTCGACGCCGGTTTCGGTCAGGTCGACGTCGGTCCAGCCGGTGAAGCGGTTTTCGAGGTTCCAGGTCGATTCGCCGTGGCGGATCAGTACCAGTTTGTGCATGTCGGAGGCCTTTGGCAGCGCGTGGGAAAACCAGCATTCTAAAATCCCGGGTTTGCCATCCAAGGAACCCCCGTGAAATTGATCGAATTCGTCACCGCGAACTGGATGCTGATCCTGATGGCGCTCACCTCGGGCGGCATGCTGGCCTGGCCGATGCTCCGGGGTGCGGGCGGCGGCACGCTCACGGCCCAGGGCGCCGTGCAGCTCATCAACCGCGAACGCGCGGTGCTGGTCGATGTGCGCGAACCCGAAGAATTCGCGACCGGCCACATGATCGGCGCCAAGAACGTGCCCCTGAACCTGCTGGACGAGAAGCTGGCCAGCACGGTCAAGAACAAGAACGTGCCGCTGCTCCTGGTGTGCGCCACCGGCGCCCGCGCCCAGCGCGCCGTGGCCACGGCCAAGAAGCTCGGCTACGAGCAGGCCCAAGCCGTCGCCGGCGGGCTGAAGGCCTGGAAAGAGGCCAACCTGCCGGTTGAAAAAGCCTGATTTCCCCCAAGGTAGAGCGCATGCAAGCCGTCAAGATGTACACCACCGCCGTCTGCCCGTACTGCACGCGTGCAAAGCAGATCCTCAAGGCCAAGGGCGTCGAGCAGATCGAAGAGATCCGCATCGACACCGACCCGCAAGCCCGCACCACCATGATGGAGATCACCCAGCGCCGCACGGTGCCGCAGATCTTCATCGGCGACACCCACGTGGGCGGCTGCGACGACCTCATGGCCCTGGACAGCCGCGGCGGCCTGGTCCCGCTGCTGCAAGGCGCCTGAAGCTCCGCGCGGCCGGGCGTCACGAAAGTGCGCGGGCCGTCGGGCGATAATCGTTTGTTCCCTCATCTGCAGCCCGCTGCGGGACCCTCTCCCCGGCGGGCATTGTTTTGATCCTCGAAAGTTCAGCCATGGCCGACCAGCAAGCCCAAGATCCCGTGTTCCAGATCCAGCGCGTCTACCTCAAGGACCTGTCGCTCGAACAACCCAACTCGCCCGCGATCCTGCTGGAGCAGACGCAGCCCACCGTCGACATCCAGCTCGGCGTGGACGCCCAGCCCGTGGCCGACGGGATCTTCGAGATCACCGTGTCGGCCACCGTGCAGACCAAGATCGAAGACCGCACCGTGTTCCTGGTCGAAGCCAAGCAAGCTGGCATCTTCGAGATCCGCAACCTGCCGGAAGACCAGATGGGCCCGATCCTGGGCATCGCCTGCCCGCAGATCGTCTACCCCTACCTGCGCGGCAACGTGGCCGACGTGATCCAGCGCGGCGGCTTCCCGCCCGTGCATCTGGCCGAAATCAACTTCCAGGCCATGTACGAGCAGCAGCAAGCCCAGGCCGCCGGCCAGGCTGCCCCCACCCTGGCCCAGTAAACCGGCCGCACGACGCCGCCAGCGCACGATGAAGATCTGCGTTCATGGCGCCGGTGCCTGGGGCACGGCCGTCGCAGTCAACGCGGCGGCCCGCCACGAGGTCACGCTGTGGGCGCGCGACGCCGCCCAGGCCGACGCCATGTCGGCCGCGCGTGAAAACACCCGCTACCTTCCCGGGCTGGCCCTGCCGGCCTCGCTGGCCGTGCGCGCGGGCGACATCGCCCAGGCGCAGGCCGGGGCCGACCTCGTCATCGTGGCCACGCCCATGGCCGCGCTGCGCGACCAGCTGATCGCCCTGCGCGGCACCAGCGCCCAGGTGGCGTGGCTGTGCAAGGGCGTCGAGCCCGCGCTCGATGCCTCTCCCACCGCCTACGGCCTGCTCGCCCACGAGATCTGGGCCCAGGTCGCTCCCGAATTGAAGGCGGGCGTGCTCAGCGGCCCCAGCTTTGCGCAGGAGGTCGCCGAAGGGCGCCCGACCGCGCTGGTGGCCGCCAGCCCGCACGCCGGCGTGCGCGATGCGCTGGTCGAGGCCTTCCACGGCCCGGCCCTGCGCGTGTACGCCAACGACGACATCGTCGGCGTCGAAGTCGGCGGCGCCGTGAAGAACGTGCTCGCCATCGCCACCGGGCTGTGCGACGGCCTCGCGCTCGGGCTCAACGCCCGCGCGGCGCTGATCACCCGCGGCCTGGCTGAAATGACCCGCTTCGGCCTGGCGCTCGGCGCCCGCGCCGACACCTTCATGGGCCTGTCGGGCCTGGGCGACCTCGTGCTGACCGCCACCGGCGACCTGTCGCGCAACCGCAAGGTCGGGCTGCTGCTGGCCCAGGGCCGCACGCTGGCGCAGGCCGTCGATTCGCTGGGCCACGTGGCCGAGGGCGTGTACTGCGCCCGCACCGTGGTGCAGCGCGCGCGCGGGCTGGGCATCGAGATGCCCATCGCCGAAGGCGTGGTCGCGCTGCTCGACGGCCAGGTGAGCCCGCGCGATGCCGTGGCGGCGCTGACCGGGCGCGATCCGGTGCCGGAATCGGTGCAAGCCGGTTCGGCTCCCCGCCACTCCTCCTGAAAAATTAGAGATTCCAGAGACATGAGCCCTCGCTTTGATTTCTCGGCGTCGGCCGTCGCCGCGCTGGCCGAGTCCGACGTCGCCCGCGCCCTGCAGGAAGACGTCGCCGACGGCGACCTGACCGCCTCGCTGGTCGACGCCTCCCGCACCGCCCATGCCCGCGTGCTCGCGCGCGAAACCGCCGTGGTGTGCGGCGCGCCCTGGGTCGAGGCCACCGTGCGGCGGCTCGATCCACAGGCGCGCATCACCTGGCTGTGCGGCGAAGGCCAGCGCTGCGCCGCCGACCAGCCCGTGCTCGAAATCGAAGGCGGCGCCCGCGCGCTGCTGACGGCCGAGCGCACCGCGCTCAACTTCCTGCAGCTGCTGAGCGCGGTCGCCACCAAGACCGCGCGGTACGCCGATGCCGTGAAGGGCACCCGTGCCCGCATCGTCGACACCCGCAAGACCCTGCCGGGCCTGCGCCTGGCGCAGAAGTACGCGGTGCGCACGGGCGGCGGGTTGAACCACCGCATCGGCCTGTACGACGCGGTGCTCATCAAGGAAAACCACATCGCCGCGGCCGGTGGCGTGGCCGCCGCCCTGCGCGCGGTGGCGCCCGTGGCCGCGCAGGCCGCCTTTGTCGAGGTCGAGGTCGAGACCCTGGCCCAGCTGCAGGAAGCGCTGGACGCCGGCGCCCGCATGGTGCTGCTCGACAACATGGACCTGCCCACGCTGCGCGAGGCCGTGCGCCTGAACGACGCCGTGGGCGACGACCGCAAGGCCGTGCTCGAGATTTCGGGAGGCGTCACGCTCGACGGCCTGCGCGCCCTGGCCGAGACCGGTGTCGACCGGATCTCGATCGGCGCGTTGACCAAGGATGTGAAGGCCATCGACTACTCGATGCGCTTCCTGACCCACTGAACCGCCATGACGACCGCTTCCGTCATCGATGTCGACTACGAACAGCCCGCGCAAGGCGCGGTCTGCGACACGCGCCACGCCTGGGCCCGCGTGCCCCCCGAGCCTTCGCCCGACGAGCGCATTGCGCTGAAGGACCGCATCCGCCGCCTGCTGCGCGAGCGCAACGCGGTGATGGTGTCGCACTTCTACGTGCACCCCGACCTGCAAGATTTGGCCGAGGAAACCGGCGGCATCGTGAGCGATTCGCTCGAGATGGCGCGCTTCGGCCGCGACCACGCCGCCACCACGCTGGTGGTGTCGGGCGTGCGCTTCATGGGCGAGACCTCGAAGATCCTCTCGCCCGAAAAGCGCGTGCTGATGCCCGACCTGGACGCCAACTGCTCGCTCGACCTGGGCTGCCCGGTCGACGCCTTCAGCGCCTTCTGCGACGAGCATCCCGACCGCACCGTGGTGGTCTACGCCAACACCAGCGCGGCCGTGAAGGCGCGCGCCGACTGGCTCGTCACTTCCAGCTGCGCGCTCGACGTGGTGAACGCATTGCATGCGGCCGGCCAGAAGATCCTCTGGGGCCCCGACCGCCACCTGGGCGACTACATCCGCCGCCAGACCGGCGCCGACATGGTCAGCTGGAACGGCGCCTGCATCGTGCACGACGAATTCAAGGCGCTCGAACTCGAGCTGCTCATGAAGGAACACCCGAAGGCCAAGGTGCTGGTGCATCCCGAATCGCCGTCCGATGTGATCGCACTGGCGCATGCGGTGGGCTCCACCTCGGCGATCCTGAACGCGGCGCAGCGCTTCGACGCGACCGAGTTCATCGTCGCGACCGACACCGGCATGCTGCACAAGCTGCGCACGCTGAACCCCGGCAAGACCTTCATCGAAGCGCCCACGGCGGGCAACGGCGGCACCTGCAAGAGCTGCGCGCACTGCCCGTGGATGGCGATGAACGGGCTGGTCGAACTGGCGAATGCGCTGGAAACCGGCGCGGGTGAGATCCACGTCGATCCGGCACTGGGCGTGCGCGCGCGCGTGCCGATCGACCGCATGCTGGCGTTCACCGCCGGGCTGAAGAACGGCCAGGCGCCGGGCAGCCTGGTCGCCGGCATCGGCGCCGCCTGACCGGCGGCTAGAACTCCACCGTACAGCTGTCGCCCAGCGCTTCGCGCCACACGCGCACGCGCGCCAGCGACGGCCGCAGGTCGGGCAGCGCGTCGGCGATGAACACGCACAGGTTTTCCAGCGTCGGCGGATGCAGCCCCGGCACGTCGTCCAGCAGGTGATGGTCGAGCTGTTCGCGCACGTCCTCGAGCCGGCGGCGCAGGAGGCCCAGGTCGATCACCATGCCCGTCACCGGGTCGCGCTCGCCCGCCAGCCACACCTCCGCGTGGTACGTGTGGCCGTGAATGCGGCGGCTGCCTTCGACCTCGATCTCGCGTTTGAGCGTGTGGGCGGCGTCGAAGAAGAAGCGTTGGCTGATGGTGAAGCGCATCGTCGGAAAAAAGAAACTCGGAAATAAAGGGGGCCGCGCGTCAGCGGATGCCCGTGATCTTGTGGGTCTGCACGCTCAGGCGCCACACCGGCTGCTTCATGCATTCGGCGATGCACAGCTCGGTGTTGGCGAGCCGGTCGGGCCCGTCCATCGGCTGCAGGAAGCGGTGCGTGAATTCGCCCGTGCGTGCCATCGCATCGAGGTCGATGCCGGCCTGCGGCCACACCAGCTTCAGCTCCTGGCCGCGCTGCTGCACCCACGGCGCGCCGGCCTTGGGGCTGATGCACAGCCAGTCGATGCCGGCGGGCGCGGCGACCGTGCCGTTGCTCTCGACCGCGATGCGGAAGTGCCGCGCGTGCAGCGCGTCGACCAGCGCCGCATCGACCTGCAGCAGCGGCTCGCCGCCCGTGAGCACGACCAGCCGGTGCGTGGTGTCGCCGGCGGGCCATTGCGCGGCGATGGTGTCGGCGAGTTGGTCGGCGCTCTTGAACTTGCCGCCCAGCGTGCCGTCGGTGCCGACGAAATCGGTGTCGCAGAAACGGCAGACGGCCGTGTCGCGGTCTTCCTCGCGGCCGGTCCAGAGGTTGCAGCCGGCGAAGCGGCAGAACACGGCCGGCATGCCGGCCTGGCCGCCTTCGCCCTGCAAGGTATAGAAGATTTCCTTGACGCTGTAGGTCATGCGGCGAGCGGGGTGTCGATTTCGAGGTTGTCGATGAGCCGCGTGCTGCCCAGCCGCGCGGCGGCCAGGGCCACGAGTGCATCGCCGGGTTGCGGCGCCTGCAGGTCGGCGCGGCGGCGCAGCACGAGGTAGTCGGGCTGCCAGCCGCGCTGCGCGAGCGACTGCATGGCGCGCGCCTCGAGGGCGGCCACGTCGCGCTCGCCGGTGCGCACGGCTTCGGCCATGGTCCGCAGCGCCTTCGACAGCTGCACGGCCTCGGCGCGTTCGGTGGCGCTCAGGTAGCCGTTGCGCGACGAGAGCGCCAGGCCGTCGTCGGCGCGGAAGGTCTCGCCGCCGACGATCTCGATCGGCAGCGCGAACTGCCGCACCATGTGGCGGATCATCATGAGCTGCTGGTAGTCCTTCTTGCCGAACACGGCCACGCGCGGCTGCACGCACTGGAACAGCTTCATCACCACCGTGCACACGCCGATGAAGAAGCCGGGGCGAAAGTGCCCTTCGAGCAGGTCGGCCAGCGCCGGGTCGGGGTGCACCTTGCAGGTCTGGGGCTCGGGGTAGAGCGCCTTCTCGTCGGGCGCGAACAGCACGTCGCAGCCGGCGGCGCGCAGCTTCTCGCAGTCGCTGTCCCAGGTGCGCGGGTAGGTGTCGAAGTCTTCGTGCGGCAGGAACTGCAGGCGGTTCACGAAGATGCTCGCCACGGTGGCGTCGCCCAGCGGCTTGGCCTGGCGCACGAGCGCGAGGTGGCCCTCGTGCAGGTTGCCCATGGTGGGCACGAAGGCGGGGCGCTGGCTGGAAGACAGGTGCTGGCGCAGTTCGTCGATGGTCTTGGCGATGTACATGGTCGGTGTCCTTCTGTGCTTACCAGGCGTGGAGCCGGTCGTCGGGGAAGCTGCCGTTCTTCACGGCCTGCACGTAGGCCTGCAGCGCGGGCAGCACGCCCGGCGCGTCGGCCATGAAGTTGCGCACGAACTTCGGCATCTTCCCGAGGTTGATGCCCAGCATGTCGTGCAGCACGAGCACCTGGCCCGCGGTGCCCTTGCCGGCGCCGATGCCGATGGTGGCGCAGTGCTTCAGCTCCGTGGTGAGCTCGGCGGCCAGCGCGGCCGGCACCATCTCGAGCACCAGCATGGCCGCGCCCGCGTCCTGCAGCGCATGGGCCTGCTGCTTGAGCAGTGCGCCGGCGGTGTCGCCCTTGCCCTGCACGCGGTAGCCGCCGAGCGCATGCACGGTCTGCGGCGTCAGGCCCAGGTGGGCGCACACGGGAATGCCGCGCTCGACCAGGAAGCGCACCGTTTCGGTGGTCCAGCCGCCGCCTTCGAGCTTGACCATGTGCGCGCCGGCCTGCATCAACACGGTGGCGCTGGCCAGGGCCTGCTCGCGCGATTCCTGGTAACTGCCGAAGGGCAGGTCGGCGATGAGCCAGGTCGTGCCCTGCACGCGGCGCAGGCCGCGCGAGACGCTGTCGGTGTGATAGCGCATGGCCTCCAGGCTCACGCCCACGGTGCTGCTCAGTCCCTGGCAGACCATGCCCAGCGAGTCGCCGACCAGCAGGCAGTCGATGCCGGCCGCATCGGCCATGGCCGCGAAGGTGGCGTCGTAGGCAGTGAGCATGGCGATCTTCTCGCCGCGCGCATGCATGTCCGCCAGCCGCGGCAGGCTCACGGGCTTGCGCTGCGCCAGGGGCGAGGCGGGCGGCAGCGTGCCGTAGGGCGTGGCGGCCGGGGCTTCGGACGAAGAGGTGGGTGGGGTAGGGGTGTTCGACATGGTTGGCTTTCTCCCTGCGGGCGTCGGTGGCCGGGCATCCTGAGGGTGATCGAAAGGTGACGAAGGGTGGGCTCAGTCGACCGGCGGCACCAGCACGGTGGGTGCGGTGGGCTCGGCCAGCGAAGGGTAATCGCGACTGAAATGCAGGCCACGGCTCTCGTGGCGGGCCTGCGCGGAACGCACGATCAGCTCGGCCACCTGCACCAGGTTGCGCAGTTCGAGCAGGTCGCGCGTGACGTGGAAGTTCGCGTAGAACTCCTGTATCTCGGCCTGCAGCAGCGCGATGCGGTGGCTCGCACGCTCCAGGCGCTTGTTGGTGCGCACGATGCCGACGTAGTCCCACATGAAGCGGCGCAGCTCGTCCCAGTTGTGGGAGATGACCACGGCTTCGTCGGCGTCGGTGACGCGGCTTTCGTCCCAGGCGGGCAGCGCGGCGCGTTCGCGCGACGGCGCCTGCGCAATGGCGTCGGCCGCGGCGCGTGCGAACACCATGCACTCGACCAGCGAGTTGCTGGCCAGCCGGTTCGCGCCGTGCAGGCCGGTGCAGGCGGTTTCGCCGATGGCGTACAGGCCCGGGATGTCGGTGCGCCCGGCCAGGTCGCTGAGCACGCCGCCGCAGGTGTAGTGCGCGGCGGGCACCACGGGAATCGGCTCGCGCGTGATGTCGATGCCCAGCTCCAGACAGCGCGCCAGGATGTTGGGGAAGTGTTCCTTCAGGAACGCGGGCGGCTGGTGCGAGATGTCGAGGTACACGCAGTCCAGGCCGTGCTTCTTCATCTCGAAGTCGATGGCGCGGGCCACCACGTCGCGCGGCGCGAGTTCGGCGCGTTCGTCGTGCTTCGGCATGAAGCGCGTGCCGTCGGGCAACTTGAGCAGCCCGCCTTCGCCGCGCACCGCCTCGCTGATCAGGAACGACTTGGCGTGCGGGTGGTACAGGCAGGTCGGGTGGAACTGGATGAACTCCAGGTTCGACACCCGGCAGCCCGCGCGCCAGGCGGCGGCAATGCCGTCGCCGGTGGCGGTGTCAGGGTTGGTGGTGTACAGGTACACCTTGCCTGCGCCGCCCGTGGCCAGGATGGTGTGCGGCGCGCGGAAGGCCAGCACCTCGTCGGTCTCGTCGTCCAGCGCGTACAGGCCCTGGCACGACGGATCGGCCAGCCCGAGCTTGGTGCCGGTGACCAGGTCGACCAGCGTGTGGTGCTCGAACAGCGTGATGTTGGGCGTGCGGCGCACGCGCTCGATCAGCACCTGCTGCACGGCCGCGCCGGTGGCGTCGGTCACGTGCACGATGCGGCGCTGGCTGTGGCCGCCTTCGCGCGTCAGGTGCAGGTCGCCGCCTTCTTCCGAAAAGGGCACGCCCAGCTCGCGCAGCCAGCCGATGGCCTGCGGCGCGCCCTCGACCACGAAACGCGTGGCCTCGGGGTCGCACAGGCCGGCGCCGGCCACGAGCGTGTCTTCCACGTGGGCGTCGAAGCTGTCGCCCGCCGCCAGCACGGCCGCGATGCCGCCCTGCGCCCAGGCGCTGGAGCCGTCGTTCAGCGCGCGTTTGGTGAGCACGGCCACGCGGTGCGTCGGGGCCAGGTGCAGCGCGGCCGAGAGGCCTGCGAGGCCGCTGCCGACAATGAGGACGTCGAAGTCGCGAACGGCGGAAGTCACAGGCGTGGGAACCGGTTGGGTCAGGCCGGCGAGTAGGCCAGCCGGACGTAAATAGGGGCGAAGGCCTCAGCCTGCGTGATGTCGATCAGCGTCTCCTTCGCGAGCTCGAGCATCGCGATGAAGGTGACGATCAGCACCGGCACGCCGCGCGAGACGTCGAAGAGCTTCTCGAACTCGACGAAACGCTGGCCCTGCAGGTGGCGCAGCACGATGCTCATGTGCTCGCGCACGTTGAGTTCCTCGCGCGAGATCTTGTGGTGCTGCACGAGCTTGGCGCGCTTCATGATGTCGGCCCAGGCGTCGCGCAGTTCGACCACGTCGACGTCGGGAAAGCGCGGCTTGATCGACTGCTCGATGTAGACCTGGGCCTTCCAGAAGTCGCGCCCGTAGGTCGGCAGCGCGCTGATGGCGGCGGCCTGCAGCTTGGTCTGCTCGTATTCCATGAGCCGGCGAACCAACTCGGCGCGCGGGTCTTCGGCCTCTTCGCCGTCGGCCACCTTCTTGGGCGGCAGCAGCATGCGCGACTTGATCTCGATCAGCATCGCGGCCATCAGCAGGTATTCGGCCGCGAGTTCGAGGTTGGTCTGGCGAATTTCGTCGACGTAGCTCAGGTACTGCCGCGTCAGGCCCGCCATCGGGATGTCGAGGATGTTGAAGTTCTGCTTGCGGATCAGGTACAGCAACAGGTCCAGCGGGCCCTCGAAGGCCTCCAGGAAAACCTGCAGCGCCTCGGGCGGGATGTACAGGTCCTTCGGCATCGCGAACAGCGGCTCGCCGTAGAGCCGGGCCAGGGCGACCTGGTCGACGACCTCGGGCATGCTGGCCACGATCGTGCCGTTGTCCTCGTCTGCGCTCATGAGGAGGTTGCTATCAACTTAATAGCTGTGCGCGCAGGCTGGGCGGCGGGATGCCGGGTGGGCACCATTCACTTGGGTTGGGTCTGGTAGACGTACGGCTGCATCGGCACGCGCGCTTCGCTGTACTCCTCGAGCAGGCTGCGATCGAGGTGCTTGTCCCACAGCAGGGCGCGGCCGGCGCGCTGTTCGGCCTCGAGCGTCGGCTTCTTTTGCTTCATCTCCTCGATGAAGTTCGTGATCTCGGAGGTGTAGTGGGGGCGGCGGAAGATGGACATAGACTGGACCTTTATCGCTCGAATTTTACCGGGGACGGCATGCAACGATTTCAGAAGGGCCGGATCGGCCTCGTGGCAGGACTGCTGGCGGCGCTGATCGGGCTCGCGGGCTGCGATCCGCAGCGCATCAGCGAGCTCGAAGAGGGCGTCTCGACCGAGGCCGACGTGCGCGCGCGTTTCGGCGAACCCGAGAACGTCTGGGACGTGCCCAACGGCCGCGTGCTGGAGTTCAACCGTCAGCCGCAGGGCCAGAAGAACTACATGATCACCATCGGCGCCGACGGCAAGATGAGCGCGCTGCGCCAGGTGCTCACGCCCGAGAACTTCGCCAAGGTGCAGCCCGGCATGATGATGGAAGACCTGCGCAAGCTGCTGGGCAAGCCGGCCAAGGTCACGCCCTATGCGCTCAAGCGCGAGACCGAATGGGAATGGCGCTGGGTGCAGCCACCGAATTCGTCGATGGTCTTCACCGCCACGCTGAACGACGACCAGCGCGTGGTGCGCAGCGGGTCGTCGCCCGACCGGGGCACCGAAGCGCCGTAACAGCTACGCGCCGTGCGACGCGCCGGGCTGGCCCGTCGTCAATTCCTCGGCAAAGCCTGAACGCTCCAGCACCTCGAGCGGCTGCGGCTGCAGCGACTCGATGCGCAGCAGCCCGTCGCGCGCCAGCACCGCCCGGTGCAACTGCCGCAGCGCATCGACGCCGGTGGCGTCGATGTAGATCAGGTGCGTGGCGTCGAGCACCAGCGTCATGCCGCGCGGCGCGCGCTCGGCGGCGTTCACCGCTTCGTCGAGCTTGGCCGCCGCGCCGAAGAACATGGCGCCGTACAGCCGGTAGGTGAGCACCGGCGGCTGCAGCGTCACCAGCTCGACGCTGAACAGCCCGCTCATGCGCCGGATGAAGAGCGCGCACGCCAGCACGATGCCCACCTGCACCGCCACCGTGAGGTCGAACACCACCGTGAGGAAGAAGGTGCCGAGCATCAGCAGGCGGTAGTGGCGGCTGAAGTGGCGCAGCTGGCCGGGCGTGAACTCGCGCCATTCGCCCATGTTCAGCCCGACGAACACCAGGATGCCCGCCAGCACCGCGAGCGGCACGTGGCGCGCCAGCGGCGCCGCCAGCAGCACGACGACCAGCAGCGTGACCGCATGCACGATGCCCGCGATGGGCGAGCTGCCGCCGGAGCGGATGTTGGTCACGGTGCGCGCGATGGTGCCCGTGGCCGGCATGCCGCCGAAGAAGGGCGTGACCAGGTTGGCGATGCCCTGCGCCATCAGCTCCTGGTTCGGGTCGTGGCGCGGCTGGCCGCTCACCTGGTCGGCCACGCGCGCGCACAGCAGCGACTCGATGGCGCCGAGCAGCGCGATGGTCAGCGTCGGCGTCACCAGCTGCTTGACGGTCTCCCATGAGAAATCGGGCAGCGCGAAGGCCGGCACGCCCTCGGGAATGCCGCCGAAGCGCGTGCCGATGGTCTCCACCGGCAGCGCGAAGCCCCACGACACCAGCGTGAGCGACACCAGCGCGACGATCGGCCCCGGGATGCGCCCGACGATCTGCACCGGGCGCGTCTGCACCCAGCGCCCGCCCACGCGCTGCACCGCGCGCGCCAGCGCCGAGTCGCCGCGAAACAGCCGCGACCACGCCAGCAGGCCGAGCACGCAGGCCAGCCCGAGCGCGAAGGCGTGCGGGTTGAAGGTGTCCAGCCGCAGCGCCATCGCGTGCAGCTGCGAGAACACGTCGGCCGGCATGCGCTCCACCGTGAGGCCCAGCAGGTCTTTCAGCTGCGACAGCAGGATCAGCACCGCGATGCCGTTGGTGAAGCCCACCACGATCGACAGCGGCACGAAGCGCACCAGCCGCCCGAGCCCGAACAGCCCCGCCATGAACAGCAGCACGCCCGCGCAGGCGGTGGCGATCAGCAGGTTGGCCACGCCGTAGCGCTCGACGATGCCGTAGACGATCACGATGAACGCGCCCGCCGGGCCGCCGATCTGCACGGCCGAGCCGCCCAGCAGCGAGATCAGGAAGCCCGCGATGATCGCCGTCCAGATGCCGGCCTCGGGCTTGAGCCCCGAGGCGATGGCAAAGGCCATGGCCAGCGGCAGCGCCACGATGCCCACCGTGGCGCCCGCGCCCAGGTCCCCCAGGAACCGCCCCCGGTCGTAGCCGGCCATCGTGTCCAGCAGGCGGGGGCGAAAGCGGGTGAGGTTCAGCGGCGACGACATGTGCGGTCATTGTGGCCCGGCCGTCGCGGCGGCCCGGCGATTTCCCGGCGGTGAGTACTTTCAGTCAGCTTATCGGCGACGAGGCTGGCAGATACATTTTTGACGTTTTGAAACAAACGTCAATGAGGTCGCCCATGCACATCCTGCTCGTCGCGAGCGCGTTCAACAGCCTCACGCAGCGCGTGCTGGCCGAGCTTCAGGACCGGGGCCACACCGCAGGCATCGTGCTGGCGCTCGGCGATGACGAGGCGCTGCGTGAAGCCGTGCGCCAGCACGCGCCCGCGCTCGTCATCGCGCCGATGCTGACCACGGCGATCCCCGAGGACGTCTGGCGCGCCCACACCTGCCTCATCGTGCACCCGGGCCCGCCCGGCGACCGCGGCCCGTCCTCGCTCGACCGGACGCTGCAGGGCGGCGTCGACAGCTGGGGCGTCACCGTGCTCGAGGCCGTGGCCGAGATGGACGCGGGCGACGTCTGGGCCTGGTCGCCGCTGAAGGTGCCGCCGCAGGCCGGCAAGAGCGACCTGTACCGCGGCGAGGTGGCCGATGCCGCCGTCGACGCCGTGCTGCTGGCCGTCGAGCGCTTCGCCTCGGGCACCTACAAGCCGAAGCGGCAGAAGGCGGCCGACCTCGCCGCCGGCTGGCGGCCCTTCATGAAGCAGGCCGAGCGCCGCATCGACTGGGCCACGCAGACCACCGAATCGGTGCTGCGGCAGCTGCGCGCGGCCGATTCGCAGCCCGGCGTGCTCGACGAGCTGCTGGGTGCGCCGTGGTACCTGCACGGTGGCCATGCCGAGGACGAGTTGCGCGGCACGCCCGGCGAACTGATCGCCACCCGCGCCGGCGCCGTCTGCCGCGCCACCGTCGACGGCGCGGTCTGGCTCACCCAGCTGCGGCCCTGGCGCGAGCCGGGCTCCGGCCTGCCGAGCTACAAGCTGCCAGCCGTCGAGGCGCTGGGCGCGCGGCTGCCCGCCGGCCTGCCCGAGGTGGCCGCGCCGCTCGAGTTGCCCGCTGGCCGCCGCACCTGGACCGACATCCGCTACCGCGAGCATGGGCCGGTCGGCGTGCTGAACTTCTCGTTCGCGGGCGGGGCCATGAGCACCGCGCAATGCCGGCGTCTGCTGGCTGCCTACCGCTTCGCCTGCACCCGGCCGACGTCGGTGCTGGTGCTGGGCGGGCTGCGCGACTTCTTCTCCAACGGCATCCACCTGAACGTGATCGAGGCGGCGGCCGATCCGGCCGAGGAGTCATGGGCCAACATCCATGCGATGAACGACCTGGTCGAGGCCGTGCTCACCACCACCGACCGCCTCACCGTGGCCGCGCTGGGTGGCAATGCCGCGGCCGGCGGCGTGATGCTCGCGCTCGCGGCCGACGAGGTGTGGTGCCGCGACGGCGTGGTGCTCAACCCGCACTACAAGTTGATGGGCCTGCACGGCTCTGAATACTGGACCTACAGCCTGCCGCGCCGCGTGGGCGCCGACGAGGCCGCGCGGCTCACGCAGTCGGCGCTGCCCGTGAG
>NZ_BCUS01000059.1 GCF_001591345.1 Variovorax boronicumulans NBRC 103145
CAGCAGCCTGTCGACCTCGACGTCGTCGGGCTTGAGTACGGCAACCAGCGGTATCTCCAGCCTGTCCACGGGCCTGAGCACCACGAATAGCAATGTGAGCAGCTTGTCGACCTCGACGTCGAGCGGCCTGAGCACTGCGACGAGCAGCATCGACAGCCTGTCGACCGGCCTGAGCACCACGAACAGCAACATCAGCAGCCTCTCGACGTCGACGTCGTCTGGCCTGAGCACGGCGACCAGCGGTATCTCGAGCCTGTCCACCGGCCTGAGCACGACGAACAGCAATGTAAGCAGCCTGTCGACTTCCACGTCGTCCGGCCTCAGCACCGCTACTAGTGGCATCGACAGCCTCTCGACCGGTTTGAGCACAGCGACCAGTGGCATCTCCAGCTTGTCCACGGGCCTGAGCACCACGAACAGCAACGTCAGCAGCCTGTCGACTTCGACGTCGTCGGGACTGAGCACGGCCACGAGCGGCATCGACAGCCTCTCGACCGGCTTGAGCTCGGCGACCAGTGGTATCTCCAGCCTGTCCACTGGACTGAGCACGACCAACAGCAACCTCAGCAGTCTCTCGACTTCGACGTCGTCGGGCTTGAGCACGGCTACCAGCGGTATCTCGAGCCTGTCGACGGGTCTCAGCACAGTGACCAGTGGCATCTCCAGCCTGTCGACCGGCCTGAGCACCACGAACAGCAACATCAGCAGCCTCTCGACGTCGACGTCGTCCGGCCTCAGCACTGCTACCAGCGGTATCTCCAGCCTGTCCACGGGCCTGAGCACGACGAACAGCAATGTCAGCAGCCTCTCGACCTCCACGTCGAGCGGCCTGAGTACGGCCGCGAGCGGCATCGACAGCCTGTCGACGGGCCTGAGCACCGCAACCAGCGGTATCTCGAGTCTGTCAACGGGATTGAGCACCACCAATAGCAACGTGAGCAGCCTGTCGACTTCGACATCGTCGGGTCTGAGCACAGCGACGAGCGGCATCGACAGTCTCTCGACCGGCTTGAGCACGGCGACCAGTGGCATCTCGAGTCTGTCCACCGGCTTGAGCACGATGAACAGCAATGTCAGCAGCCTGTCGACGTCGACGTCGTCCGGTCTCAGCACCGCTACCAGCGGCATCGACAGCTTGTCGACGGGGCTGAGTACCGCCACCAGCGGTATCTCCAGTTTGTCCACAGGCCTGAGCACCACCAACAGCAACGTCAGCAGCCTCTCGACTTCCACGTCGTCTGGTCTGAGCACCGCGACGAGCGGAATCGACAGCCTCTCGACTGGTCTGAGCACGGCGACCAGTGGCATCTCCAGCCTGTCCACGGGCCTGAGCACCACGAACAGCACCGTGGGTAGCTTGTCGACTTCGACGTCGAGCGGCATTTCCAGCCTGTCGACGGGCCTGAGCACTGCCACCAGCGGCATCTCCAGCTTGTCTACTGGCTTGAGCACGACCAACAGCAACGTGAGCAGCCTCTCGACCTCGACGTCGTCCGGCCTGAGCACCGCCACGAGCGGCATCGACAGCCTCTCGACCGGCCTGAGCACTGCGACCAGTGGCATCTCGAGCCTGTCCACTGGCCTGAGCACCACGAACAGCAACGTCAGCAGCCTGTCGACCTCGACGTCGAGCGGCCTGAGCACGGCCACGAGCGGAATCGACAGCCTGTCGACCGGTCTGAGCACGGCGACCAGTGGCATCTCCAGCCTGTCCACTGGCTTGAGCACGACCAACAGCAACGTCAGCAGCCTGTCGACCTCGACGTCGAGTGGCTTGAGCACGGCTACGAGCGGAATCGACAGCCTGTCGACCGGCCTGAGCACCGCCACCAGCGGTATCTCGAGCCTGTCCACCGGACTGAGCACCACGAACAGCACCGTTGGTAGCTTGTCGACTTCGACGTCGAGCGGCATCTCCAGTCTGTCGACCGGCCTGAGCACCGCCACCAGCGGCATCTCCAGCCTCTCCACAGGCCTGAGCACCACCAACAGCAACGTCAGCAGCCTCTCGACCTCCACGTCCTCGGGCCTGAGCACTGCCACGAGCAACATCGACAGCCTCTCGACCGGCCTCAGCACGACGAACAGCAACGTCGACAGTCTCTCGACCTCGACCTCGTCGGGCCTGAGCACGGCCACGAGCAGCATCGACAGCCTGTCGACCGGCCTGAGCACGACCAACAGCAACGTCAGCAGCCTGTCCACCTCGTTCTCGTCCGGCCTGAGCACCGCCTACAGCGGCATCTTCAGCCTGTCGACGGGCCTGAGCACGACGAACAGCAACCTGGGCAGCCTGTCGTCCTCGACCTCGACCGGCCTGAGCACCGCCAACAGCGGCATCGGCAGCCTGTCGACCGGCCTGAGCACCGCCAACAGCGGCATCGGCAGCCTGTCCACCGGCCTGAGCACTGCCAACAGCGGCATCAACAGCCTGTCCACCGGCCTGAGCACGACCAACAGCAACGTCGGCAGCCTCTCGTCGGGCCTGAGCACGACGAACAGCAACCTGAACAGCCTCTCGACCTCCACGTCGTCCGGCCTGAGCACGGTCACGAGCAGCGTGAACAGCCTGTCGAGCTCGGTGTCCACCGGCCTGAGCACCTCGGCCAGCCGCATCGACAGCCTGTCGACCGGGCTGAGCACGGTGGGCAGCAGCGTCGACAGTCTTTCGACCGGCCTGAGCACGACCAACAGCGCCGTCGGCAGCCTGTCGACCGGCCTGAGCACGACGAACAGCAACGTGAGCAGCCTCTCGACCGGGTTGAGCACGACCAACAGCACCGTCAACAGCCTGTCGACCGGCCTGAGCACCACCAACAGCAACTTGGACAGCCTGTCCACCAGCGTGGGCGGCGCGGCCAGCGGCCTCTCCAGCCTGTCGACCTCGACGTCGACTGGCCTGAGCACGGCCACGAGCAGCATCAGCAGCCTGAGCACGACGGTCAACACGATCAACGACAAGGGCACGAAATACTTCCACGCCCAGTCGACCGGCGCCGACTCCGTGGCCAGCGGCAAGGAAGCAGTGGCGATCGGACCGCGTTCCGAAGCCAGCGGCGCCAACTCCTTCGCGGCCGGCAACGGCGCGAAGGCCACGGCCGACGGCGCGGTGGCGGTGGGCTTCGGGGCGCAGGCCACGGGCACCAACGCCATCGCCATCGGCACCGGGGCGCTGGCCACGGGCTCGCAGGCGATCGGCGCGAACTCCCGTGCCGGCGGCGGCGGCGTGGCCCTGGGTGACGGTGCGGACGCCGGCGGCACGCCGCTGAGCAAGGCGCAGAACATCGCGCAGGGCACGGCCATCGGCTTCGGCGCGGTGGTCCAGCAGACCGGCGGCGTGGCACTGGGTGCGAACTCGGTGGCCTCGCGGGCGGCGGGCGTGGCTGGCTACGTGCCGGGCAGCGCGAATGCGCAGCAGGAAGCGGCCATCAAGGCCACGACCAGCACGCAGGCGGCGGTGTCGGTGGGCGATGCGGCCAACAACCAGTTCCGCCAGATCACGGGCGTGGCAGCCGGCTCGGCCGACAGCGACGCGACCAACGTGGCGCAGCTGAAGGCGGTCTCGGCGGCTGCGAAGGCCAGCAGCGTGCAGTACGCCACCAACCCCGACGGGTCGGTGAACTACAACCAGATCACGCTGGGCACCGAGACTTCGGGTCCCACGCGCATCAGCAACGTGGCCCCGGGCGTGCTGCCGGGCGACGCGGTCAACCTGGGCCAGCTGCAGCAGGTGCAAAAGCAGGTGGGCGACGTGGCGCGCATCGCCTACTCGGGCTCGGCGATGGCCTTCGCGATGTCGGGCACCTACCTGCCCACGCTCTACCCGGGCGAGAAGACGATCGGCATCGGCATGGGTTCGTACAAGGGCTACAGCGCGGTGGCGCTGACCTTCAAGGCCCTGTCGGACGACGGCAAGATCTCCTGGGGAGCGGGCCTGAGCTCCACCGGCAAGGAGTGGGGCGTCAACGCGGGCATCGGCTGGAAGTGGAAGTAAAAGGCCGCTAGGCCGACGCCCCCGGTCCGGTGGCTCCCGCGCCCTGCGCGCGGGAGCCATTGTTTTTTTGGTACACACTTCGGCCATGCGCATCGGTATTTCAGTCCTCTCCCACGCGGGGCAGAACATCTGGGAAAACGGAATGGGACAGAACGTCCTGTTCCTGGCCCGGCTGCTGCAACGCATCGAATTCGTCGAGTCCGTCACGCTCATCGACGCGGGCGACCAGCAGGCGATGCCGCCGCAGGTCGACCTGTCGGCCATGGGGCTCACGCTGGGCCGCGCCCGCGAGCTGACCGACGCGCTCGACGTGGTCATCGAAATGGCCGGCGCGCTCGACGTGCAGTGGCTGTCGTACTTCCGCGCCTGCGGCGGGCGCGTGGCCTTCCACGGCGTGGGGCAGCCCTTCGTGGCGCTGGCCGAGCCGATCGTCTTTGCCGACAAGGGGCACTTCGGCGCCACCGACCGCTGCGACGAGATCTGGCTGCTGCCCAAGGACGCGGCCTTTGCGCCGATGATGCGCACGCTGCACCGCTGCCCGGTGCACGAGGTGCCGTACCTCTGGTCGCCGCAGTTCCTGGCGCAGCGCGTGGACGAGGTGCAGGCGCAGGGCTTCCGCTTCGGCTACCAGCCGCGCACGGCGCAGCAGCCGGGGTTCCGGGTCGCGATCTTCGAGCCCAACATCTCGGTCGTGAAGTCGTGCAGCATCCCAATGCTGATCAGCGACGGGGCCTACCGCGCCAACCCGGAGCACGTCGCGGCGATGCACGTGCTCAACACGCTGCACCTGAAAGACCATCCGACGATGCTCTACCTGGCCAACTCGCTGGACATCGTGCGCCAGCACAAGGCCACCTTCCACGGACGGCACGACTTCGCGGGCTTCATGGTGCAGCACGCCGACGCGGTGGTGTCGCACCAGTGGCAGAACGACCAGAACTACAGCTACCTCGACGCGCTGTACGGCAACTACCCGCTGGTGCACAACTCGCCCTGGCTGCGCGACGCCGGCTACTACTACCCCGACTTCGATATCGCCGTCGGTGCCGAACAGCTGGCCGTGGCCGTGCGCGGCCACGACGCGCAACTCGATGACTACCGCGCGCGCAGCCAGCGCGTGTTCGACGCGATCGATCCGATGCACCCCGCCAACATCGACGGCTACGCACAGCGGCTATTGAACCTGGTGGGCGGCGATCCGGCGTTCCGTGCCGGCAACGCAAAGGTGGCCGCATGAGCGACGTGCAGAACCCCACCGCAGGCCCGCGCGCGGCCGCTGCACCGACCCGGCTGAAAGTCGGCGTCTCCATCTTCATCCGCAAGGGCGAGCAGAGCCTGTGGGAGAACGGCGTCTACCAGAACTGCCTGTTCCTCGTGATGCTGCTGCTGCGCTCGCCCTGCGTCGAACGCACGGTGCTGGTGGCCGGCGGCGGCGACGGCGGCCCGGCCGACGCCACCAACTTCCTGGCCGACTCGCCGGTGCCGATCATCGACATGGCCACCGCCGCGCAGGAGCTCGACCTCATGATCGAGATGAGCGCGCAGCTGGGGCGCGACTGGTCGGTGGCGTTCCGCGAGCGCGGCGGAAAAATCGTCTCGATGCGCGTGGGCAACGACTACGTGATCGACATCGAGCGCATGACCTTCAACAAGCCGCACGGCATGCTGGTCAGCGGCGCACCGTACGACGAGGTGTGGACGCTGCCCGAGTACGAAACCTCCTGCAAGCCGTACTTCGCGAGCACCTTCCGCGCGCCCACCAAGCTCATGCCGCACCTGTGGAGCCCGATGGTGGTCGAGAAGGCGATGGCGCGCGGCGCCGAGGGCAAGCGCTTTGTCTACGAACCGGGGCGCACCCAGTGGCGCGTGGCCATCTTCGAGCCCAACATCTGCATGGTGAAGACCAGCTTCATCCCGATGCTGGGCTGCGAGTCGGCGCACCGCGCGCAGCCGCGCCTCATCGAGAAGATGTGGGTCTACAACAGCTTCCACCTGAAGGACAAGCCGAACTTCGTCGCCTTCGCGCAGAGCCTCGATCTCGTTCGGCACGGCCTGGCGACCTTCGAAGGGCGCTTTCCGCTGTACCAGGTGCTGCCGGGCGCGATCGACGCGGTCTTTGCGCACCACTGGGAGAACGCGCAGAACTACCTCTACTACGAGGCGCTGTACGGCGGCTGGCCGCTCATCCACAACTCGCACCTGATCGGTGACTGCGGCTACCGCTACCACGGCTTCGACTGCGAGGAGGGCGGGCAGGCGCTGCGGCGCGCGTTCGCCGAGCACGACGCGAACCTGCCGGCCTACCGCGAGCGCGCCCGCGCCCTCATCGCGAAGCTCGACCCGGAAGGCGAAGAGAACGTGCGCCTCTATTCGGCGGCCATCGAGAGCCTCTACGCGTGAAGGCGACACCGATGACCGCCCTGGCCCGATTCACCGCCGCAGCCTGGGTGCTCGCGATGGCCGGCAGCGCGCTCGCGCAGGGCGTGCTGGCCCCGCCCGCGGCGCCGCAGGACACGCTCACGCGCGCCGCTGCCAGCGTCGGCATCCAGCGCTGCCTGCCGGCCATCACGCGGCTGGCCTCGCTCACCGTGCAGGGCAGCCGCGCGCACGACGTGCTGCTCGACTGGGACCGCAAGCGTCCCGACGCCGGCCCGGTGTTCTCGCTGGTCGGCATCCAGTACCCGAACGCGGGCGTGGCGGCGTCGATCACCGCCATTCCCGACGACAGCGGTGCCTGCACCGTGGCGGCCGAGCGCATCTCGGTGGCGCCCTTCACCTGCGCCAGCGTGGCCGAGCAGGAACTGAAGAACTACAAGCGCACGCCGCTGCTGCCGATCTACACGGTCTACACCGACGACAAGGAGCCCACCTCGTCGGTCTCGCTGATCGATTCGCCGCCGGGCTGCCTCGTGATCCGCCGCTACGTCGAGTACGGCTGGCGCGATCCCAATGCACCCGTGCCGGCCGCCGCGCCGGCCGGGCAGGCGCCCAAGCGCCGCTGATCCCGCGGGGCGCGCGAGCCCGTCTCCGACACGCGTGAACGCCCTTGACCGGCCCGGTGTGGGCCGGTGCCGTCCAAGAATGGACGCATGCCGCGCGCTCCGGTGCGGCGCAAGGAGACCCCATGCCACTGGCGACCCTGATCGGCCGATGGGCGATGCAGCCTTTCTCCAAGGCCCTGCCGCCGCTGGGCGACACCGAGCGCGCCGCGCTCGAGGCCGGCACGGTCGGGTTCGAAGGCCAGCTCTTTGCCGGGCGCCCCGATTTCGATGCGCTGACGGCCGCCGGCCCCAACCAGCTCAGCGCGCGCGAAGAAGCCTTCCTGGCGAACGAGGTGCCCGCGCTGTGCCGCATGCTCGACGACCATGCCATCGACCAGGCGCACGACCTGCCGCCCGAGGTGTGGCGCTTCCTGCGCGAGAAGCGCTTCTTCGGAATGATCATTCCCGAGGCCTTCGGTGGCCTGGGCTTCGGGCACTACGCGCACGCGACGGTGGTGGCGCGCATCGCGAGCGTCAACGTGGCAACGGCCGTCACGGTGATGGTGCCCAACTCGCTCGGCCCGGCCGAGCTGCTGCTGCGCTACGGCACCGACGCGCAGAAAGACCACTACCTGCCGCGCCTGGCCGACGGCCGCGAGCTGCCGTGCTTCGGCCTGACCTCGCCCTATGCGGGCTCCGACGCCGCCGCCATTCCTGACCGCGGCGTGCTGGTCGAGCGCGAGTTCCAGGGCCGGCGCACGCGCGGCTTCCTGGTCGATTTCGACAAGCGCTACATCACGCTCGCGCCGGTCGCCACCGTGGTCGGCCTCGCGTTCCATGCCATCGACGAAAGCCGGCCCGAAGGCCAGCGTGAACTGGGCATCACCTGCGCGCTGATTCCCGTGCCGCACGAGGGCATGGAGATCGGCCGGCGCCACCGCCCGATGGACAGCGCCTTCATGAACGGCCCGATCCACGGCCGACAGGTGTTCGTGCCGATGGACTGGGTCATCGGCGGCGAGCCGCAGGTGGGGCAGGGCTGGCGCATGCTGATGGAATGCCTGGCCGCGGGCCGCGCCATCTCGCTGCCCGCGCTGGGCTCGGCCATGCAGCAGACCGCGCTGTACGTCAGCAACGCTTACGGCCAGATCCGCGAGCAGTTCGGCCTGCCGGTGGGCAAGTTCCACGCGGTGGCGGGGCTGGTCGCGCAGATGTCGGCGCAGCTGTACGCGACCGATGCCGCGCGGCGCTTCACGGCGGCCGCGCTCGACAAGGGCGAGCGGCCCAGCGTGGCCAGCGCGATCCTCAAGGTGCAGCTCACCGAGGCCGGGCGCCGCGCGGTGAACCACGGCATGGACATCCTCGGCGGCAAGGGGATCATCTCGGGCCCGTCGAACCTGCTCGGCGTGGCCTACCGGCAGGCGCCGATCGCGATCACGGTAGAGGGCGCGAACATCCTCACGCGCGCGCTCATCGTGTTCGGCCAGGGCGCGGTGCGCTGCCACCCGCACGTGCTCGACGAGATGGCGGCGGTACAGGCGAAAGACGAAACCGCGCTCGGCCAGGCGCTCATCGCGCACGGCAGGCATGTGGCGCGCAACCTGTGGCACAGCCTGTTCGGCGCGCCGGTGCTCGGCCATCCGCCCGAGGCGCTGGCGGGCGAAGCGCGCCTCATCGCGCGCATGAGCGCCAAGTACGCGCTCACCGCCGACCTGGCGATGGGGCTGCTTGGCGGCAAGCTCAAGCGCATGGAGCTGCTGTCGGCGCGGCTGGGCGATGTGCTGGCCCACCTGTACCTGGCGAGCGCCTGCGTGTGGCGCTACCGCGTCGATGCGGCGCCCGAACTGCTGCCCTTTGCGCAGGCCGCGATCCGGCTGCAGCTGGACGAGGCCGGCAAGATCCTGCGCGACCTCTACGCCAACCTGCCGACGCCGGGGCGGCGCCTGCTGGGCGCGCTGGTGCTGCGCCGCACCGCGCACCTGGCGCCGCTGCGCGATGTGCAGCTGATGGCGCTGGCCGAGCTGCTGCGCACGCGGCCGGAGGTGGTCGCGCGCCTCGTGCCCGATCTGTCGGAACCCGGCCCGGGCGGCCTGCGCGACCTGATGCAGGCGATGGCGCTCGGCGCGCGGCTGGGCGACGAGACGGCCGCGCTCAACAAGGTGCTGCGCCGCACGCGTTCGCTCGACGAGGCCGCGCGCTCGGCCAGCGACCCCGCGCTGGCGCTGGCCTACCTGCAGGCGGCCGACAAGGTCATTCAGGTCGACGACTTCGAAGGGCCGGCGCGCAACGCGGACGGCAGCGCCGGCCTCAGCGCGCCTGCTGCGCCGCCAGTGCCGTCAGCGCCGCCGCCGTCTGCTCGTCCGCCGGAAAGAACGACTCCACCGCGAGTTCCTGCAGCGTGACGTCCACCGGCGTGCCGAAGATGGTGATGGTGCTGATGAAGCTCAGCACGCCACTCGGCATGACCACCTGGAACGGCACGGCCACCGCCGACAGCGCGGTGTCGAGCAGCGGCGCGTCGTGGCTCACGGCGGGCGGCGGGTAGCCCTCCAGCTCGTCGTGCAGCGCCTGCAGCACGGTGTCGCCGGTGGCGGCGATCTGCTGCTGCAGCCGCTCCAGCAGGTGCGTGCGCCACTGTGCCAGGTTCGCGATGCGCGGCGCCACGCCCTCGGGGTGCAGGCTCAGGCGCAGCACGTTGATCGGCGGCTTCAGCAGCTCGGCCGAGCAGCCTTCCATGAGCAGCGGCACCAGCGCGTTGTGCGCCACCAGGTTCCAGTGCCGGTCCACGGCCAGCGCGGGGAAGGGCTCGTGGCCCTTCAGCACGAGGTCGATGGCGCGGCGCGCCGAGGCCATGGCCGGGTCGTCGAGCGAGCGCTGGCGGTACATGGGCGCGAAGCCGGCGGCCACCAGCAGCGCGTTGCGCTCGCGCAGCGGCACGTCCAGCCGCTCGGCCAGGCGCAGCACCATCTCGCGGCTGGGCGCGGCGCGGCCGGTTTCCACGTAGCTCAGGTGACGGGTCGAGACCTCGGCCTCCTGCGCCAGGTCGAGCTGGCTCAGGCGGCGGTGGGTGCGCCAGTGCCGCAGGTGGGCGCCGAACGGGTCGCGTGCGCCGGGAAGGCCGGCGGCGGCGGCCTTGGACGAATGGGTGCGGGGGGTGTTCATGGAGCCGCATTCTGGCGCGACGGCGGCGCTGCGCCATGACCTCCCAGGTCATCGACGCGATCCACGCCCGGCGGAATCATCGACCCCAACGCAGCAGGACTGGCCTGCAGCGTACCCACCCAGGAGATTCACATGTCTGTTTTCGCTTCCCCCTGCTTCCTGTCGAACGTGATGTGGGCCGATGCCGCTTCGTGCGCCGCGACCGGCGCGCTGCAGGTGGCGTTCACCGACGCTCTCGCCCACCTGACCGGCCTGCCCGCCTGGCTGCTCATGGGCACCGGCGTGTTCCTGCTGGCCTACGCGGCGGCCGCCGCCTTCATGGCCAGCCGCGCCACGCCGCCGCGCACGCTGATCGGCCTCGTGGTCGTCGGCAACTTCGCCTGGGCCGTGGCCTGCGTGGCGCTGCTGGTGAGCGGCGTGTTCGCGGTCACCGCGCTCGGCATGGCCTGGGTGCTGGCGCAGGCGCTGTGCGTGGTCGTGCTGGCCGAGCTGCAATGGACCGGCCTGAGCCGCACCCGGGCCAGTGCCCAGATGGCGATGGCCTGAACGCCTGACGACCGTCCGCTCCACGCCCGCCGCACCCCGTGCGGCGGGCGTTTTCGCTATGAGAACGATAGTTCCGGGAGAGCCCGACAAGGAAGACCGACTACAGCCACTGACATTGAACCTCGCTATCCTTGAGGAGCTTCCACGAACACACAGGAGTCTTCTCATGGCCAAAGCCCCGGCGCACGCGTTTGCGTCCACCCTCAAGACCTTCAAGACCGCGTCGGGCAAGTCCGGCAAGTACTGGTCGCTGAAGGAACTGGCCAAGCAGTACCCGTCCGTGGAGCGCCTGCCGGTGTCGATCCGCATCGTGCTCGAATCGGTGCTGCGCAACTGCGACGGCCAGAAGGTGTCGGCCAAGCACGTCGAGGAGCTGGCCCACTGGGCGCCCAATGCCGAGCGCACCGACGAAATTCCCTTTGTCGTCACCCGCGTGGTGCTGCAGGACTTCACCGGCGTGCCGCTCCTGGCCGACCTGGCCGCCATGCGCAGCGTGGCCGCCAAGCTGAACAAGTCGCCCAAGACCATCGAGCCGCTGGTGCCCGTCGACCTGGTGGTCGACCACTCGGTGATGGTCGACTACTACGGCACGCCCAAGGCGCTCGACCTGAACATGAAGCTGGAGTTCCAGCGCAACAACGAGCGCTACCAGTTCATGAAGTGGGGCATGCAGGCCTTCGACACCTTCGGCGTCGTGCCGCCGGGCTTCGGCATCGTGCACCAGGTCAACCTCGAGTACTTTGCGCGCGGCGTCTACAAGAGCCCGGCCGACAAGAGCGACACGCCGGTGTACTACCCCGACTCGCTGGTGGGCACCGACAGCCACACCACCATGATCAACGGCATCGGTGTGGTCGGCTGGGGCGTGGGCGGCATCGAGGCCGAGGCCGCCATGCTGGGCCAGCCGGTCTACATGCTCACGCCCGACGTGGTGGGCTTCGAGCTCACCGGCAAGCTTCGCGAAGGCGTCACGGCCACCGACCTGGTGCTGTACGTCACCTCGATCCTGCGGGCCGAAAAGGTGGTGGGCAAGTTCGTCGAGTTCTTCGGCCCCGGTGCCGCGTCCATCGCCGTGCCCGACCGCGCCACCATCGGCAACATGGCGCCCGAGTACGGCGCCACCATGGGCTTCTTCCCGGTCGACGAGATGACCGTGGCGTACTTCGAAGGCACCGGCCGCACCAAGGAAGAAGTGGAGCGCTTCGCCGCCTACTACAAGGCGCAGGGCCTGTTCGGCATGCCCGCGCCGGGCGACATCGACTACACCAAGGTCGTCAAGCTCGACCTGGGCACCGTCTCGCCCAGCCTGGCCGGCCCCAAGCGCCCGCAGGACCGCATCAACTTGGGCGACCTGTCGACCAAGTTCGCCGAGCTGTACAGCAAGCCCAACGACGCCAACGGCTTCAACCAGCCGGCCGACAAGCTCAAGCAGCGCTACGCGCTGACGCGCGAAGGCCAGAGCGGCGACACCGAGGTGCCCCCGCCGCCGCCCGGCTCGCCGCGCCCGGTCATCGAGATGGTGGCCAACCGTTCGACCAAGGCCGCGGCCCACACCAGCGCCACGGCGCCGTCGGCGCCCAAGGGCGACGTCACGATCGGCAACGGCGACGTGCTCATTGCGGCCATCACCTCGTGTACCAACACCTCCAACCCGAGCGTGATGCTCGCGGCCGGCATCCTGGCCAAGAAGGCGGTGGAAGCGGGCCTGAAGGTGCAGCCGCACATCAAGACCTCGCTGGCCCCGGGCTCGCGCATCGTCACCGAATACCTGGAGAAGGCGGGCCTGCTGCCGTATCTGGAGAAGCTGGGCTTCTACCTCGCGGGCTACGGCTGCACCACCTGCATCGGCAATGCCGGCGACCTCACGCCCGAGATCAACGAAGCCATCACCAAGAACGACCTCATCGGCGCGGCCGTGCTCTCGGGCAACCGCAACTTCGAGGCGCGCATCCACCCGAACCTGAAGGCCAACTTCCTGGCTTCGCCGCCGCTGGTGGTGGCTTTTGCCATCGCGGGCAACGTGATGACCGACCTCATGACCCAGCCCGTGGGCAAGGGCAAGGGCGGCAAGGACGTGTACCTGGGCGACATCTGGCCCACGCCGAAGGAGATCGACGACAACCTGCGCTTCGCGATGAACGCCAAGTCGTTCCGCGCGAACTACGAGAAGGTCAGGAGCGATCCGGGCAAGTTCTGGACGAGCATCAAGGGCACGACCGGCCAGGTGTACGACTGGCCGAAATCGACCTACATCGCCGAGCCGCCGTTCTTCGAAGGCTTCCAGATGCAGCCGCACGCGTCGGACGCGGGCATCCAGGGCGCGCGCGTCATGGCGCTGTTCGGCGACTCGATCACCACCGATCACATCTCGCCGGCCGGCTCCATCAAGGAAAGCTCGCCCGCGGGCATCTGGCTCAAGGCGCACGGCGTGCCCAAGGCCGACTTCAACAGCTACGGCTCGCGCCGCGGCAACCACGACGTGATGGTGCGCGGCACCTTCGCCAACGTGCGCATCAAGAACCTGATGATTCCGCCGGACGCCAACGGCACGCAGGAAGAGGGCGGCGTCACGCTGTTCCAGCCGGGCGGCGAAAAGATGTTCATCTACGACGCCGCCATGAAGTACATGGCAGCGGGCACGCCCACCATCGTGTTCGGCGGCGAGGAGTACGGCACCGGCTCGTCGCGCGACTGGGCCGCCAAGGGCACGCAGCTGTTGGGCATCAAGGCCGTAGTGGCACGCAGCTTCGAGCGCATCCACCGCGCCAACCTGGTCGGCATGGGCGTGCTGCCGCTGCAGTTCCGCGGCGCCGACTCGTGGCAGACGCTGGGCCTCACGGGCGAGGAAAAGATCGACGTCGTGATCGGCGGCGAGCTCAAGCCGCAGATGGACGTGAAGCTGGTCGTGCACCGCGCCGACGGCACGCACCAGGAGGTGACGGTGCGCCTGCGCATCGACACGCCGATCGAGGTCGACTACTACAAGCACGGCGGCATCCTGCCGTTCGTGCTGCGGCAGCTGCTGGCGGCCTGATCGCTTGATCCGCGTCGGGCTCATCTCCGACACCCACGGCCTGCTGCGCCCGCAGGCCGTGGCGGCCTTGCAGGGCTGCGACTTCATCGTGCACGGCGGGGACATCGGCGGCGCCGACATCCTCGACGCGCTGGCCGCGATCGCGCCGCTGACGGTGGTGCGCGGCAACAACGACCGTGACGCCTGGGCCGGGGCCATTCCCGAGACAGCCGTGCTGCAACTCGGCGGCGTGCGGCTGCTGGCAATCCATGACCTTTCCGGACTGCGCGGCGATCCGGCAGGCGAGGGCGTTCGCGTGGTCGTGTCCGGCCATTCGCACCAACCCAAGGTCGAGGAGCGCGGCGGCGTGCTCTACGTCAACCCGGGCAGCGCCGGCCCGCGCCGATTCAAGCTGCCTATCGCCGTGGCCGAACTGATCGTCGACGGCGACACCGTCAGCGCGCGCATCGTCGAACTGCCCTTGTGAGCGGGGCGGGGTCGAATACCCCCAATTGAGAATAAATCTTATTTGATGGGGTATCCTCGGGCCGTTCCATGAAAAATGCACCACATCGGGGCATTTTCAAAGAACGTTCTTCTGTTCCGAGATGCTCATTCCCTTTCTCATCATGCTGCGCGAAGGCATCGAAGCCGCGCTCATCGTCGGCATCGTTGCCAGTTACCTGAAACAAAGCGGTCGCGGCGTGCTGATGCCCGCGGTGTGGGTCGGCGTGCTGCTGGCCACCGCGCTGTCGCTGTTCGCCGGCGCCGGCCTGCAACTGCTGGCGGCCGAGTTTCCGCAGAAGCAGCAGGAGCTGTTCGAAGGCGTGGTCGGGCTCATCGCCGTGGTCATGCTGACCACGATGGTGTTCTGGATGCGCAAGGCGGCCCGCTCCATCAAGGGCGAGCTGCATGCGTCGATCGACAAGGCGCTGGCGCAGCATGCCGACGGGCAGGGCTGGGCGCTGATCGGCATGGTGTTCCTGGCGGTCGCGCGCGAGGGGCTGGAGTCGGTCTTCTTCCTGCTGGCCGTGTTCCAGCAGAGCACCGGCTGGGAAGCGCCCGTGGGCGCGCTCGCCGGCATCGCCGTGTCGGTGGTGGTCGGCTGGGGCATCTATTCGGGCGGCGTGCGGCTCGACCTGCGCCGCTTCTTCCGCTTCACGGGCCTGTTCATCCTGCTGGTCGCCGCCGGGCTGCTCGCGGGCGTGCTGCGCAAGCTGCACGAGGCCGGCGTGTGGAACCAGCTGCAGACCGTGGTGTTCGACATGAGCGAAACCCTGCCGATGGACAGCCCCGTGGGCGCCGTGCTGTCGGGCCTGCTGGGCTACCAGGCCGCGCCCGTGGTGGGCGAGGTGATCGTCTACCTGGCCTTCCTGGCCGTGGCCCTGTTCTTCTTCCTGCGCCCGGCGGCTGCTGCGGTGCCGCGCACGGCCACTGCCGGCTGATCTTTTTCCCCGATGTCTTCTTCCTCTCCTTCTTCGTCATCGACGCTCATGCGCGTCGCCGTGGGCGCCTCGGCGCTGCTGGTCGTCGCCGGCCTCGCGGCCTTCTGGTACGCCTCGAACCAGGCGCGCAAGGCGCCGCCCAAGGCGGTCGACCACGCCGTCACCGTCACGATCCGCGGCAACGCCTGCGACCCCAACGAGATCACCGTGCCCGCGGGCCGCACGACCTTCACCATCGTCAACCAGTCGAACCGCGCGCTCGAGTGGGAAATTCTCGACGGCGTGATGGTGGTCGAAGAGCGCGAGAACATCGCGCCCGGCTTCTCGCAGACCATGACGGTCAAGCTGTCGCCGGGCGACTTCGCCATCACCTGCGGCCTGCTGAGCAACCCGCGCGGCAAGCTGCACGTCACGCCGTCGGCGGCCTCGCTGGCCGAGGAGGCGCGGCCCTCGCTCGTCAACTACGTGGGCGCGCTGGCCGAGTACCAGGTGTTCCTGCGGCTGGAGGCCGCCACGCTCGACGACGCGGTGCGCGCGCTGGCCGACGCCGTCAAGGCCGGCGACCTGGCGCAGGCGCGCGCGCTCTACGCGCCGGCCCACCAGGCCTACAAGCGCATCGAGCCGATGGCCGAGCTGTTCGCCGACCTCGACGCGCGCATCAACGCCCGCGCCGACTACTTCGAGAAGCGCGAGGCCGACCCGGGCTTCAGCGGCTTCCACCGCATCGAGTACGCGCTGTACGGCCAGGGCGACGCGAAGGCGCTGGCACAGGTCCTCGACCAACTGCTGGCCGACACCGAGACGCTGCAGGCGCGCCTGCGCGAGCTGAGCGTGCCGCCCGAGCGGCTCGCCAGTGCCGCCTCGAAGCTGCTGCGCCGCGTGGCCGACAACCTGCCGGCCGGCGGCGAAGACCACTACGGCCATGCCGAGCTGGTGAACCTGCAGGGCAGCTACGAAGGCACCAAGAAGATCGCCGACCTGCTGCAGCCGCTGCTCGTGAAGGCCGCGCCCGCGCAGCAAAAGGCCGTGGACGAGCGCTTTGCCGCCTTCGACGCCGCGCTGGCGCCGTACCGCGCCGGCGAAGGCTTCCAGCCCGCGCCGCTGGACGACGCGCAGCGCCAGGCGCTGGCCGTGCCGGTGCGCGCGCTGGCCGAGGAACTGGGCAAGGTGAACGCCGCGCTCGGTCTGGAATGAGTTGAGAGAGAACGACGACCCCATGGAACCGACGAAGAAGAACGACACCGCTCCTGCCTCGCCGCACCGCCGCCGCATGCTCGGCGCCGCGGGCGTGGCCTTTGCCGGGCTCGCCGCCAGCGCGCGCGCCGGCGCGGCCATTCCGGGAGCGCCCGACACCGGCGCGCAGGTCACCGACGCGCCGCAGAGCACCCACACGCAAGACCGCGTGCCCTTCCGCGGCAAGCACCAGGCGGGCGTCGTCACGCCGCGCCCGACGGCCGGCATGATCGCCTCGTTCTACGTGCTGGCCGAGAACCGCGCCGACCTGGAGCGGCTGATGCGCACGCTCACCGAGCGCATCGCCTTTCTCACGCAGGGTGGCCCGCAGACCGACCCCGACCCCAAGCTGCCGCCCGCGGGCTCCGGCATCCTCGGCCCGGTGGTGCAGCCCGACGGGCTCACCGTGACGGTGTCGGTCGGCGCCTCGCTGTTCGACGAGCGCTTCGGCCTCGACAAGAAAAAGCCGCTGCGCCTGAAGCCGATGCAGCGCCACCCGAACGACGCGCTCGACGCCGCGCTGTGCCACGGCGACCTGTCGATCCAGTTCTGCGCCAACACGCCCGACACCAACATCCACGCGCTGCGCGACATCATCAAGAACACGCCCGACCTGCTGGTGCTGCACTGGAAGCAGGAAGGCTCCGTGCCGCCGATCCCGGCCGTGGCGGGCCAGCCTGCGGAGAGCGCGCGCAACTTCCTGGGTTTTCGCGACGGCTCGGCCAACCCCGACTCGGCCGACGACATGCTCATGAACAAGCACGTATGGGTGCAGCCGAACGGCGACGAGCCCGCCTGGGCCGTGGGCGGCAGCTACCAGGCGGTGCGCATCATCCGCAATTTCGTCGAGCGCTGGGACCGCACGCCGCTGCAGGAGCAGGAGGCCATCATGGGCCGCCTGAAACCCAGCGGCGCGCCGCTGGACGGCGGCAAGACCGAGCACGACGTGCCCGACTACACGAAGGACCCCGAAGGCAAGGCGACGCCGATGGACGCGCACATCCGCCTGGCGAACCCGCGCACCAAGGCCTCGGACGCCAACCTGATGCTGCGCCGGCCCTTCAACTACTCGAACGGCGTCACCAAGTCAGGTCAGCTCGAGATGGGCCTGCTGTTCATCTGCTACCAGGCCGACCTCGAGAAGGGCTTTGTCGCCGTGCAGACCCGCCTCGATGGCGAGCCGCTCGAGGAATACATCAAGCCCATCGGCGGCGGCTTCTTCTTCACGCTGCCCGGCGTGCAGGGCGCCGACGACTGGCTCGGGCGCAGCCTGCTGGCCGCCTGAGCCTTGCTTCCCCTTTTCATCACCACCGCATCCCATCCAAGGAGATCCATGACCGTGCAGTTCCGCCGCCGCTTCCTCGCCGCTTTCGTCGCAGGCTTTGCCGGGCTCTACGCCGTCGGCGCGCAGGCCGCCGTGTCGCCGCTCGAGCTGGTCGGTCCGATCTCGGACTACAAGATCTACGTGACGCAAAACGTGCGCAAGCTGGCCGCCGACGTGCGCGTGTTCACCGCCGCCGTGAAGGCCGGCGACATCGAGAAGGCCAAGAAGCTCTACGCGCCCACGCGCACCAGCTACGAACGCGTGGAGCCCGTGGCCGAGCTGTTCACCGACCTCGACCAGTCGATCGACTCGCGCGCGGACGACCACGAGAAGGCCGAGAAAGACCCGGCCTTCATCGGCTTTCACCGCATCGAGTACAGCCTGTGGACGCTCAAGAGCACCAAGGACCTGAATCCCGTGGCCGACAAGCTGCTGGCCGACGTGCTCGAGCTGCAAAAGCGCCTGGGCGCGCTGACCTTCCCGCCCGAGAAGGTCGTGGGCGGCGCCGCCGTGCTGATGGAAGAGGTGGCCGCCACCAAGATCTCCGGCGAGGAAAACCGCTACAGCCACACCGACCTGTGGGACTTCCAGTCGAATTTCGAGGGCGCCTACAAGATCGTCGAGCTGCTGCGCCCGCTGGTCGTGAAGCAGGACAAGCCGTTTGCCGAGAAGGCCGACGCCAACTTCAAGGTGGTGTTCGACACGCTGGCCAAGTACCGCACGGCCGACGGCGGCTTCGAAACCTATTCGAAGCTCACCGAGCGCGACCGCAAGATGCTGGCCGGGCGGGTGAATACGCTGGCCGAAGACCTGTCCAAGCTGCGCGGGATGCTCGGATTGAACTGAGTCCGGCCCCGGGGGACGCGCTCATTTCCGGCTGACCCGGGACTTTTTGGGGTTGGTCAGGTTTTCGCGAGTGAGAATTGCTAGCATCTGGCTTTTGCTTACTGGCGTGCCCCGGGGTTTCCGGGGGGCGCACCTCCACCGTGCGAAACAACGACCTCGGCTCAGCGCCGACCACCACCGCGCTGAGCCTCGACCAGCTTCCGTCCCATCAGTGGGCCACCGTGCTCGACGTGGCCCGCCCCGACAGCGCGGACGACCGCGAGCTGGTGCTGCGCCTGACCGAAATCGGCTTCGTGCCGGGCGAGGCCGTGCGCATCGTCGCCACCGGCACCCCGGGCCGCGAGCCGCTGGCCGTGCGCCTGGGCCACACCACCTTCGCGCTGCGCCGCCACGAGGCCGCGCTGATCCACGTCACGCCGGGGGCCGCGAACCATGGTTGAAGCCGTCATCCAGGGGCCGGGCCGTCTCGGCGCCACCGCGCAGCCCGCGCGCATCGCGCTGCTGGGCAACCCCAACTGCGGCAAGACCGCGCTCTTCAACCTGCTGACCGGCAGCCGCCAGAAGGTCGCCAACTACGCCGGCGTGACCGTCGAGCGCAAGGAAGGCACGCTGCGCACGCCGACCGGCCGCCGCGTGTTCGTGCTCGACCTGCCGGGCGCCTACAGCCTGAACGCCCTGAGCGCCGACGAAGCCGTCACGCGCGACATCGTCACCGGCCAGGCGCAGGAAGCCTTGCCCGACCTGCTCGTGTGCGTGACGGACGCCACCAACCTGCGCCTGAACCTGCGGCTGGTGCTCGAAGCGCGCCAGCTCGGCCTGCCGATGGTGGTGGCGCTCAACATGACCGACATGGCCAAGAAGCAGGGCATCTCGGTCGACACCGCCGTGCTCTCGCGCGAACTCGGCGTGCCGGTGATCGAGACCGTGGGTGTCCACACCGGCGGCGCGAAGAACCTGCTCGAGGCGCTCGACGCACCGGTCGCCGCCGCGGCGCCCCAACCCTGGAAGGCGCCCGGGCTGGACGACGTGCTCGCCACGCAACGCGAGGTGCGCCGCATCCTCGGCCTGGCCGTGAAAGAGCCCGTGGGCAGCCTGGACACCAGCGACCGCATCGACCGCGTCGTGATGCACCCGGTGTGGGGCATGCTGGTGCTGGCCGTCACCATGTTCCTGATGTTCCAGGCCGTGTTCAGCTGGGCCAACGTGCCGATGGACGCCATCAAGGCCGGCACCGAGGGCCTGGGCAACCTCATCAAGACGCACATGCCCGAGGGCATGCTGCAGAGCCTGCTGGTCGACGGCGTGATCGCGGGCGTGGGCGGCGTGATCGTGTTCCTGCCGCAGATCCTGATCCTGTTCCTGTTCATCCTCGCGCTCGAAGACTCCGGCTACCTGCCGCGCGCGGCCTTCCTGCTCGACCGCCTGATGGGCACCGTGGGCCTGTCGGGCCGCTCGTTCATTCCGCTGCTGTCGAGCTTTGCCTGCGCCATTCCGGGCGTGATGGCCACGCGCACCATCAGCAACTGGCGCGACCGCATCACGACCATCATGATCGCGCCGCTCATGACCTGCTCGGCGCGGCTGCCGGTGTATGCGCTGCTGATCGCGGCCTTCATTCCGGCGCGCGAGGTGGGCGGCATCTTCAACCTGCAGGGCGTGGTGCTGTTCGCGCTGTATGTGTTCGGCATCGTCTCGGCGATGGCCGTGGCCTGGGTGATGAAGCGCTTTCGCGACAGCACACGGCACTCGCCGCTCTTGATGGAACTGCCGGCTTACCGCTGGCCGAACCCGCGCAACCTGCTGCTGGGTTTGTATGAGCGGGCCTGGATCTTCATCCAGCGTGTAGGCACGATCATCCTCACGCTCACGATCCTGCTGTGGTTTTTGTCGACTTTCCCGTCGCCGCCCGAGGGCGCGACCGGCCCCGCCATCCAGTACAGCCTGGCCGGCATGATCGGCCGCGGGCTGGAGCACATCTTTGCGCCCATCGGCTTCAACTGGCAGATTTCCATCGCGCTGGTGCCGGGCATGGCCGCACGCGAAGTCGCGGTGGGCGCGCTGGGCACGGTGTATGCGCTCTCGGCCACTGGCGACGACGTGGCCAGCGCGCTGGAGCCGCTCATCGCCGGCAGCTGGTCGCTGGCGACCGCGCTGTCGCTGCTGGTCTGGTACGTGTTCGCGCCGCAGTGCATCTCGACGCTGGCGGCCGTCAAGCGCGAAACCGGCTCCTGGAAATACGTGTGGATCATGGCGGGCTACTTATTCGCTCTGGCATACGTGGCATGCTTCTTGACCTATCGCATTGCACTCGCTTTCGGCGCGGGGTAAAACCACAGGGAAAGGGTTGAAGAAGACATGACACAGCAACTGATCGTCGGATTGATCGTCGCGGCCGCCGCGCTCTACGCGGTCTGGCGCTGGATGCCTGCCGGCTGGCGCCGTGGCGCCGCGCGCAAGTTCGCGGCCGGCACGCAGCGCGCGGGCCTCATCGATCAGGCCCGCGCCGATCAACTCGCCGCCTCGCTGGCCAAGACCTCGGGCTGCGGCTCGTGCGACAGCTGCGGCAGCTGTGCCCCCAAGAAACCCGCTGGCGCCGACCCGGCCGACAGCCACAGCAGCCCCGCGCTGACTTCCACCACGCCCAGCACCGGACGCTGAGTCCGATGCCCGCGCACATCCTCGTCGCCGGGGGCGGGATCGGGGGGCTGGCCACGGCGCTGGCGCTGTCCCGCGCTCACCACCGCGCCGACGTCTTCGAACAGGCCGCCGACTTCGGCGAAATCGGCGCCGGCGTGCAGCTCGGCCCCAATGCCACCCGCCGCCTTCACCAACTCGACCTCGGCCGCGGCCTTGATGCCATCGCGGCGCGCCCCGAGGCGCTCGTGGTCCACAGCGCCGGCAGCGGCGCCGAACTGGCCCGCATGCCGCTGGGCGATGCCATGCAGCAGCGCTACGGCGCGCCGTACTGCTGCGTGCACCGCGCCGACCTGCACACGCTGCTGCTCGATGCCGTGCGCGCGCAGGGCACGGGCTCGCTGGTCACGGCCGCGCGCATCCGTCAGGTCGAGACCAGCGACGACCTGGTCTGCGTCTCGAGCACCGACGCGCGTGCGTGGGAGGGCGAGGCGCTGGTGGGGGCCGATGGCCTGTGGAGCTTGGTGCGGGCGCAGCTTGAGTCTGCTTCTGCCGAAGCGCCGCCGCGTGTGACGGGCCACACGGCCTGGCGTGCGTTGGTGCGTCAGGCCGACCTGCCCGCGGCGCTGCGTCGTTCGCGCGTCGATGTGTGGCTCGGGCCGCGGTTGCATGCGGTCGCGTACCCGGTGCGCGCGGGGGATGCGCTCAACGTCGTTGTGATTGCCGAATCTGCACCGGCTGGTGATGCGCGCGATTGGGATCAGGCCAGCAGCCTGGCTGCACTGAAGCAGGCGATGGGGCGCAGCTGTGCGAGCCTTCAGTCATTGCTCGATGCGATGCCGAGTTGGCGTGCGTGGACGCTGAGCGACCGTGCGCCCGTGGCCGGGCCTGGCGACATGGCGCACGAGCGCGTGGCGCTGGTGGGCGATGCTGCGCATCCGATGGTGCCGTACCTCGCGCAAGGCGCTGGCATGGCGATCGAGGATGCGGTCGCTTTGGCGGATGCCCTGGGCGATGCCTCGGCGTTGGGTGTGCCGGCTGCGTTCGCGCGCTATGCCGAGGCGCGCTGGGAACGCAACGCGCAAGTGCAGGCGCGGGCGCGTCGCAATGGCGAGATCTTTCATGCCACGGGTGCGGTGCGCTTCGGGCGCGACATGGCGATGCGGTTGCTGGGGTCCCGGCTGCTCGATCAGCCCTGGCTGTACGGCGGTTGATTCGGGGCGCGTGCCCAGGCCACCGGGTACTTCCCTCCGCGAATGTCCCCCGGGGCTTCGCCCCTCCCCCTTGATTTCGCTGCGGGAAGCACCCAGTGTCCTGGGCACGGGACGCCGCGCTGGTGTGCAGCCGATCGACAACCGCACTGCCCAACGCTCACGTCGATGGGGTGCCTTGCGCAGCGAAATCAAGGAGGAGGCCGCAGGCCGGGGGACATTCGCGGAGCAAGGCTCCCCGTCGGCGGGAGCGTCGCCCTGAAAGAATCAGAGCCGGAACGTCTGCAAGTGCTCGATGCGTTCGGCCAAGCCTTCCTGCCCCAGGTAATGCCCATGCGTCCCATCGCGCATCTGAGCCAGCGTGGTCTCCAGCTCGACCAGCATCGCGTCGCGATCCGCCACGAAGGCCGGCGGCACGTCGATGCCGATCTGTGCGCAGGCGTCGGCGATCAGGTGCGCGCTGGCGGGCGCACCGCAGGCCGCGCACTTCACGATGGCTGCCACGGTGGGCTCGGCGCCGTTGTCCAGCAGGGCGCGCGTGAGTTCGGGCGAGATCTGGCCGTCGATGTTGCGCAGCACGTCGGGCGCGACCGGTGCGCCCGCGCGCACCAGCGCGGCTGCGGCGGCGAAGGCGCTGTGTCCCACGGCCACGTCGGTGGCGAGTGCACTGCCTTCATGCGGCCCTTCGAAGTTCAGGCCTGCGGCGGCAAGTTCGGCGACCAGCGCAGCGTCGTCGGTGGCAATCGCGTGGCGCAGTGCCGCGCGTGCGAGCGCCGGGTGATGGCGCAGCGTGCCGTCGGCCAGCGGCGTGCGCCAGTCGACGATGGCGCGGCAATAGAAGGTGACCAGCTTGTCCATCAGGTCGAGGTCCAGCCCGTAGCCTTCGTGGCGGTCGTCGAGGTAGGCGAGCAGCGCCTGCCCCGAGAAGTAGTCGCCCGTCGGTGCCAGCGGGTCTTCGTCGAGATGCAGCGCCGCGAAGGCACCGTACAGGTCGGCCGCGACGGGGCTCAGGCCGTCTTCGTGCAGCGCGTGGGTCCAGGCCGGCGGCAGGCCCTGCTTCCACGCAATGACCTGGCCGTGCGTGGCGCCGGGCTCGACCACCGTGTAGACGCGGTCGCAGTACTCGAAGCCGCCGAAGGGCAGGTGCGTGAGCTTGCCGCTCCAGGGCGTGCCGCCGTCTTCGGCCGCTTCCTCGGCGAGTTCCTGTTCGTGTTCGATCCAGCCCTGCAGGTCGCGGTAGCCGTCGCTGCCGTCCCAGAACAGCTCCGACCAGCTGACGCTCTCGACGTTGCCGTTCATCGGCAACGCCAGGTCGTAGTCGAGGCGCCCGCCCGCCGTGTGCTGCCACAGCGCGACCAGCGCCTCGGGCAGCGGGCCGGCGCACAGGGCTTGCACCGCGTCGATCTGCTGCTGCGGCATCGGCGGCTGCGCGTCGAAGATCACGCGATCGGCGAACAGCACGACGCCGTGTTCGCGCAGGGTGGAGAGCTCTTCGGCAGAGAACGAGGTGTTGTTGTTCATGGCAGCAGCCTCCGTGTTCTCCAAAATGTAGCGCTTTGCGCCGATGGAGCAACCCTCGTTCGCCCGGGGCCACCGCGAGCCCCGCATGTCGCACTACAAGTCGGTGCGCAGCTTCCAGATCTCGGGGAACAACACCACGTCGAGCATCTTGCGCAAGTAGCTCACGCCCCCCGTGCCGCCGGTGCCGCGCTTGAAGCCGATCACGCGCTCCACGGTGGTCACGTGGCGGAAGCGCCAGAGGCGGAAGGCGTCTTCGAGGTCGGTGAGTTTTTCGCCGAGCTGGTACAGGTCCCAGTGGTCGTGCGGGTTGCGATAGACCGTGAGCCAGGCGGCTTCGACGCCGTCGCTCGATTCGTAGGGCTGGGTCCAGTCGCGCTCCAGGCGGTCGGCGGGCACGGGCAGGCCGTGGCGTGCGAGCAGGCGCAGCGATTCGTCGTAGAGCGAGGGTGCGCGGTAGGCTGCATCCACCTGCGCGAGCAGGTCGGCGCGATGCGCGTGCGGCTTGAGCATGGCGGCGTTCTTGTTGCCGAGCAGGAACTCGATGCAGCGGTACTGCGCGCTCTGGAAGCCGCTGGAATTGGCGAGGTAGGGGCGCATCGCCGTGTATTCGGGCGGCGTCATGGTCGAGAGCACGGTCCATGCGCTCACCAGCTGTTCCATGATGCGGCTCACGCGCGCGAGCATCTTGAAGGCGTCGGGCAGGCGCTCTTGCGCGATGCACTGCACGGCGGCGTGCAGTTCGTGCAGCATGAGCTTCATCCAGAGCTCGCTGGTCTGGTGCTGCACGATGAACAGCATCTCGTCGTGCGCGGGCGACAGCGGGTGCTGCGCGTTCAGGATCTCGTCGAGGTGCAGGTAGTCGCCGTAGCTCATGGACTTGCTGAAGTCCAGCTGCGCCTTCTCTTCGTGGACGATGGACTCGGGGGTCTTGTTGCTGTCGTTGTCGGTGCTCATGTCACTGCGTTCTTGCGGTTGAATTCGGCGCGTCGCCACTCGCCGGTCTCGAGCACCTGCACGAGGTGTTCGACCGAGTGCCACACGTCCTCGAAGCCGAGGTACAGCGGCGTGAAGCCGAAGCGCAGGATGTCGGGCATCTGCGAATCGCCGGCGCGGTAGTCGCCGATCACGCCGCGCGCGATCAGCGCCTGCACGATGGCGTAGGCGCCTTCTTCGCGGCTGAGGCACACCTGCGAGCCGCGCAGTGCGTGGTCGCGCGGCGTGACGAGCGAGAGGCCTTGTCCTGCGCAGCGTTGCTCGACCAATTGGATGAACAGGTCGGTGAGCGCGAGCGATTTGGTGCGTAGCGCGGCCATCGCACCGCCGGTGCCGTTGAAGGCTTCGGCGGCGAGCACGGTGTCGAGCCCGCATTCGAGGCCGGCCAAGGCGATGACCGGTTGCGTGCCGCACAGGTAGCGGCCGACGCCTGGGGCAGGGCGGTAGTGCGGTGTGAACTCGAAGGGCGCCGCGTGGCCCCACCAGCCCGACAGCGGCTGCTCGAACTGGCCTGCGTGCTTGGTGTTCACCCAGGCGAAGGCCGGCGCGCCGGGGCCGCCGTTGAGGTACTTGTAGCCGCAGCCGATCGCGTAGTCGGCGCCGCTGTCGTTGAGCGCCACGGGCACGGCGCCCGCGCTGTGCGCCAGGTCCCACACGGTGAGCGCGCCCGCGGCGTGCGCGGCGGCGGTGACGGCCTTCATGTCGTGCATGGCGCCGGTGCGGTAGTTGACGTGCGTGAGCATGAGCACGGCGACCTCATCGGTCAGTGCGGCTGGGAGCTCACTCGCATCGATCAGCTTCAGCGTGAAGCCGCGTTCGCGGCACAGCGATTCGGCGATGTACAGGTCAGTGGGAAAGTTGCTGCGCTCGCTCACCACCAGCTTGCGGCCGCTGGCCTTCTGCTGCGAGAGCGCGGCGAACAGCACCTTGTAGAGATTGACGGAGGTGCTGTCGGTGCACACCACTTCGCCGGGCGCGGCGCCGATCAGGCGGGCCACCTTGTCGCCCAGGCGCTGCGGCAGGTCGAACCAGCTCGCGGTGTTCCACGAGCGGATCAGGCCTTCGCCCCATTCCTTGGCGACCACGTCGGCGATGCGCGCGGGCGCGGCCTTGGGCAGCACGCCGAGCGAGTTGCCGTCGAGGTAGAGCACGCCCTCGGGCAGGGTGAATTGGTCGCGCAGGGCGCGCAGCGGGTCTTGCGCGTCGAGGGCGCGGCAGTCGGCAAGGGTCGTCGTCATGGAAAGGGTGGTTTCAGCGGGGAAGTTCGCGCAGCACGGCGCGCACGGGGGAGGCATCGGCGCTTGTCAGCTTGAGCGGCAGCGCGATGAGTTCGTAGTCGCCCTCGGGCACGGTGTCGAGCACGAGGTTTTCGAGCACGCGCAGGTCGAGGTGGCGGATGCGCTGGTGGCTGTCGAGCGTCTTGCTGTCGGCCGGGTCGATGCTGGCGGTGTCGATGCCGATGAGCTTCACGCCCATGGCCGCCAGGCGCTCGACGGTGGCGGGTGCATAGGCCGCGAGCTGCGGGTCCCAGCGGTCGACGGGCATGGCCGGGTAGGTGCGCACGAGCACGCGCGGGGGCAGCGTGTCGTTCACGGCATGCGCGATGTGCTCCCAGGTGACCAGCGGGCCGCGGCCGATCGCATGGATCACGCGGCACGGGCCGAGGAAGGGCGTGAGGTCGACCTGGCCGATGGTCTGGCCTTCGGGGGCGTAGTGCAGCGGCGCGTCGGCATGGGTGCCCACGTGCGGCGACAGCGTGATCGCGCTCACGTTGACCGGGCAGCCGGGGCCGATGGTGGCGCACCACTGCTGCGAATACGGCGTGTCGCCCGGGAACACCGGGCTGCCGGCGTGCACGGGGGCGGAGATGTCCCAGAGTCGGAGCGGGGCGGTCATGGCGGGCGGCAGGGCGGATGAAGAAAAAGGGCAGTGTGGGCCGGTTGGAGTCGCTCCACAAGGGGCCGGCGGGTGCCGAATGCTATGCGCAGTGGTTGCCTTGCGTCGAGAAGTTATCCATCAATCATCGAAAGATTGAATAATCTATTCAATTGAAAGGAAATGGAGAACAAATCATGCAAGCCGACCTCGACCGAACCGACCTCCAGCTGCTGCGCGCGCTGCAGGACAACGCCCGCCTGACCTCGGGCGAGTTGGCGCAGATGGCGCACCTGTCGCAGTCGCCGTGCTGGCGCCGGGTGAAGAAGCTGGAGGACGATGGTGTGATCGGCGGCTACCACGCGGGCCTGAACCGGCGCGCGTTGGGGTTCGGCGTGCTGGCCTTCGTGATGGTCGGCATCGACCACCAGACCGAGATCTCGTCGCGCGCCTTCGAGGACGCGGTGTGCGCCATTCCCGAGGTGGTGATGTTCCACGGCATCTCGGGGCCGGCGGATTTCATCCTCGTGGTGGTTGCGAAGGACCTCGATGCCTATTCCGACCTGCTGCAGCGCAAGCTGCATCGCCTGCCGGGCGTGCGCCATGTGCAGACGCATTTCTCGCTGCAGGAGTTCAAGGGGCAGTTGGGCGGGTTACCGGTGCCCGTCGCCTGACCTGGCCTGTCGTCAGTGCAGCTCGTCGGACAGCATCGGCAGCCCATGCCGCAGGCGCGCGCGCTGGCAGGCGTCGCTGCCGGCCTGCAGCTCGTGGCAGGGGTTGGGGCGCCATTCGTAGATGCCGCAGGCCACCGACTGGCCGATCTTGCCGGTGAGCGCGGCGCAGCGCGCCGGCGTGTGGTCGGTGCCGCGCATGCGGCACAGGGCGTCGTTCACGTCGACCGCCAGGCCCGAGGGCACGCGGCCGCCGTGGTCGTCGAGCTCGTGCACGCTGAAGTCGACGCGGTAGCTGGCGCAGCAGGCGCCGCAGGTCTGGCAGGGATTCATGGGGCGAGCAGCGCGGCGTCACGCACGCGCTGCAGCATGCGGCGGCGGATCAGCCCGCTCGCGGGTCGGATCAGCAGCCAGTAGGCGGTGAAGCGGCGCTGCGCGGCGGCATCGCCGCACCAGACCCGGGTGCGCGTGGTGAGGCGCGTGCCCGCGCCCTCGGGCTCGGCCGTGAAGTGGAGCACCAGCTTGGCCAGGCCCGTGGCATCGAGCGCGGCGAAGGCGGGGCCGTCGGCCAGCGGGACCAAGCCGTAGTCGAAGCGCCAGAAGCGGCCGGCCAGGCCGAAGGCCAGTTCGCGCTCGCCGTCGCGCCCCAGCGGCGTGAAGTCGGCAAAACCGAAGGCCTCGCGCTGGCGCAGCGTGGGGGCGGCCAGCCCGAGCCGGCTGGCCAGCCGGTTCGGCAGTTCGCGCAGCGCGATCAGGCTGCGCGCCACGGGGTCGTCGGTGATCTCGGGCCGGGCCGCCACGTCGAGCACGCGCGCGGGCGGCGCGGGCACGTGGAGGCTGTGCGTCTCCGCGAACTGGTAGCGCGGCAGGTAGCGGTTCATCAGCTCCATGCGGCGCCTGGGTGGTTCAGCGGTTCGGTGTCTGTCAGAGCCTGCCGAGCAGCAGGAACTCCATCAGCGCTTTTTGCGCGTGCAGGCGGTTCTCGGCCTCGTCCCACACCACCGACTGCGGGCCGTCGATGACCTCGGCCTGCACTTCCTCGCCGCGGTGCGCGGGCAGGCAGTGCATGAAGAGGGCGTCGGTCTGGGCGATGCGCATCATGTCCTCGTCGACGCACCAGTCGGCGAAGGCCTTGCGGCGCGCCTCGTTCTCGGCCTCGTAGCCCATGCTGGTCCACACGTCGGTGGTGACGAGGTCGGCGCCGCGGCAGGCTTCCATCGGGTCCTGGAAGACCTTGTAGCTGTCGCCCGAGCGGATGCCGGCGATCGACTGGTCGACCTCGTAGCCGCTGGGCGTGCTCACGTGCACGGTGAAGCCCAGGATTTCGGCGGCCTGCAGCCAGGTGTTGGCCATGTTGTTGCCGTCGCCGACCCACGCCACCGTCTTGCCCTGGATCGAGCCGCGGTGCTCGATGTAGGTGAAGATGTCCGCCAGGATCTGGCAGGGGTGGAACTCGTTGGTCAGGCCGTTGATGACGGGCACGCGCGAGTGCGCGGCGAAGGCGTCGATCTTGGTCTGCTCGTAGGTGCGGATCATCACCAGGTCGACCATGCGGCTGATGACCTTGGCGCTGTCCTCGATGGGCTCGGCGCGGCCCAACTGGCTGTCGCCCGTGGTCAGGTGCACCACGCTGCCGCCGAGCTGGTACATGCCGGCCTCAAAGCTCACGCGGGTGCGCGTGCTGGCCTTCTCGAAGATCATGGCCAGCGTGCGGTCGGTCAGCGGCTGGTGCTTTTCGTAGGTCTTGAACTTCTTCTTGATGATCGCCATGCGATCGAAGAGGTAGACGTACTCGTCGGCCGTGAGGTCCGAGAACTGCAGGTAGTGGCGCAGGGCGTTCGGTGCGGCGGCGGTCGTCATTGCGCAACAGGCTCCGAGAGGAAGGTTTTGACGATCGGCGCGAGGATCGCAACGATCTCGTCGGCTTCGGCAATGCTCAGGATGAGCGGCGGCACGAGGCGGATCACCTTGTCGGCCGTGACGCTCAGCAGCAGGCCGGCGTCGCAGGCGCGGTTCAGGATCGCGCCGCAGGGGCGGTCGAGCTCGATGCCCAGCATCAGGCCCTGGCCGCGGATTTCCTTCACGCCCGGCAGGCTGCCGATTTCGCGCTCCAGCGCGGCCTTCAGGTGGGCGCCGACGGTGGCGGCGTTCTCGAGCAGCTTGTGCTCTTCCATGATGCGGATGGTTTCCACACCGGCGCGCATCGCCAGCGGGTTGCCGCCGAAGGTGGTGCCGTGGTTGCCCGGGCCGAAGATGTTGGCGGCCTTGGGGCCGGCCACGACGGCGCCGATCGGCACGCCCGAGCCCAGGCCCTTGGCCAGCGGCATCACGTCGGGCTTGATGCCCGCCCACTGGTGGGCGAACCACTTGCCGGTGCGGCCCATGCCGCACTGCACTTCGTCGATCATCATGAGCCAGTCGCGCTCGTCGCACAGCTGGCGCACCTGCTTGAGGTAGTCGACGCGCATCGGGTTGATGCCGCCTTCGCCCTGGATGGTTTCGAAGAACACGGCGACCACGTTCGGGTTGCCTTCGGTGGCCTTCTTCAGCGCCTCGATGTCGTTCAGCGGCACGCGGATGAAGCCTTCGACCAGCGGGCCGAAGCCGGCCTGCACCTTGGGGTTGCCGGTGGCCGACAGCGTGGCGATGCTGCGGCCGTGGAAGGCGGCTTCGTAGACGACGATCTCGGGGCGCTCGATGCCCTTGTCATGGCCGTACTTGCGGGCCAGCTTCAGGGCCGCTTCGTTGGCTTCCAGGCCGGTGCAGCAGAAGAAGGCGTTGGTCAGGCCCGACAGCTCGGTGAGCTTGGTGGCGAGTTGTTCCTGGCCGGTCACGTGGTAGTAGTTGGAGCTGTGGATCAGCTTGGTCAGCTGGTCCTGCAGCGCGGGCACCAGCTCGGGGTGGTTGTGGCCCAACGTGTTGACGGCGATGCCGCCCAGGCCGTCGAGGTAGGCCTTGCCCGTGGTGTCCCAGACTCGGCAGCCCTGGCCGTGCGACAGCGCGATCGGCAGGCGACCGTAGGTGTTCATGACGTGGGGCGAGGTGGGTTGCTGGGCGGTGGCGCTCATTCGGTTCTCCAGATAGGGAACGCGAATTCTAGGCGTGCGGTTTGACGGCTTCGTTGAGGATTCCGCATCACAGCAATGCCCCCCATTCAGGATGCAAAAAGGGCCCCGGATACAATCGCTTGCTGCACCGCAGCACCTGTTCCGGTCGCCTCACTTCACGATGATTTCCCCCAACGCCAAAGAAATCTTCATCCAGGGCATCACCCACGATGGCCGCACTTTTCGCCCCAGCGACTGGGCCGAACGCCTCGCCGGCGTCATGTGCTCCTTCCGCCCCGGCGGCGCCTACCCGGGCAGCCACCTGAGCTATTCGCCCTGGTGCATTCCCACGACCATCAACGGCGTGAAATGCGTGGTGGTGAACCGCGCCCTGCGCGACGCCGAGCCCATGGCCTGGGACTTCTGTGTGAACTTCGCCAAAGACAACAACCTCCAGGTGGCCGAGGCCTGCCTGGTGCCCGACCCGGCGGACACGCCGCCCCCTCCCAAAAAGACCTGACTTCCAGGTCTTTTTTTTTGGGCTTCGCGGGTTGCTCGCGCCTGGATGCTTTTCGAGCGCCCATGAAAAAACCGCCCGAAGGCGGTTTTTCACTTTTGCTTGCTGCAGCGCACCCCGATCAAACGGCGGACCGGAGGATTCCGGTCCGGGCTTGCCTGACAGGTGTCAGGCGGCGGCCTTTTCAGGCGCCAGGGCGAGGGCCTTGACCTTGGCCGACAGGCGGCTCTTGTCGCGGGCAGCCTTGTTCTTGTGGAAGATGCCCTTGTCGGCGACGGTGTCGACGATGCTCTGGGCCTTCGCGAACAGTTCGCTTGCCTTGGTCTTGTCGCCAGCCAGAACAGCCTTTTCGACGTTCTTGACAGCGGTACGGTATTTGGAGCGCAGCGAGGTGTTCGCAGCGTTGAGCTTGACGTCCTGGCGGACGCGCTTGCGGCCCGACGCGAGGCGCGGGTTCTTCTTCTTGGGCTTGGCGGATGCCATATTTAGTGTTCCTTAGGTGTCTGAGGATGATGCAGCAAAGCCCTCCATTATAGGCCGGGTTCCGGTTTTTGCCGAATTGCCTGCTTTTGCCACCTTTCGCAGCCCTACACTCGCCCCCGTGTCCCTGTTCAAATCCGCCTCCACCGTCTCCCTGCTGACCCTCGCTTCGCGGATCACGGGCCTCGTGCGCGACGTGCTGTTTGCCTCGGTGTTCGGCGTCAGCGCGCTCACCGACGCCTTCAACGTCGCCTTTCGCATCCCCAACCTGTTTCGCCGCGTGTTCGGCGAAGGCGCCTTCAGCCAGGCCTTCGTGCCGGTGCTGGCCGCGCGCAAGACCGAGGCGGGGCAGGAGGGCGCCCGGGAGCTGGTCGACCACGTCGCCACGCTGCTGACCTGGGCCCTGGTGGTGCTGTGCGTGGCCGGCGTGGCCGGCGCGCCGCTGCTGGTCTGGGCCATGGCCAGCGGCCTGCAGGGCTTCGACGCCGCCGTGGTCATGACGCGCTGGATGTTCCCCTACATCGGCTTCATGTCGCTGGTGGCGCTGGCGGGCGGCATTCTCAACACTTGGCGCAAGTTCGCGGTGCCGGCGGCGTCGCCGGTGTTGCTCAACATCGCGCTGATCCTGTCGATCTCCATCGGCGCGCCGCTGTTTCGCCGCTACGGCATCGAACCGATCTACGCCCAGTGCGTGGGCGTGATGGTCGGCGGCGTGCTGCAGCTGGCCCTGCAGATCCCGGCGCTGCGCGCATTGGGGCTCATGCCGCGCATCGGCGCCAGCTTCAAGGCGCTGCGCGCCGCGTGGACCGATCCGACCACCCGCAAGGTCATGAAGCTCATGCTGCCGGCGCTGCTGGGCGTGAGCGTGGCGCAGATCTCGCTGCTCATCAACACGCAGATCGCCTCGCACCTGGCCACCGGCAGCGTGACCTGGGTCACCAACGCCGACCGGCTGATGGAATTCCCCACCGCCATGCTCGGCGTGGCGCTGGGCGTGGTGCTGATGCCGCAGCTCGCGGGCGCCCGCGCCGCCAAGGACGACGCGCGCTACTCCTCGCTGCTCGACTGGGGCCTGCGCCTCGTGGTGCTGCTGGCGGCGCCGTGCGCGGTGGCGCTGCTGCTGTTCGCCAAGCCGCTGGTGGCCGTCCTGTTCCACAACGGCGCCTACACCGGCGAGGACGTGGGCCGCACCACCGTGGCGCTCATGGGCTACGGCGTGGGGCTGGTCGGCCTCGTGGCCGTCAAGGTGCTCGCGCCCGGCTACTACGCCAAGCACGACACGCGCACGCCCATGCTGATCGCCGTGACGGTGCTGGTGTTCACGCAGGTGCTCAACTTCTTCCTGGTGCCGCTGCTGCAGCACGCGGCGCTGACGCTGACCATCGGCATCGGTGCGCTGGTCAACGCGCTGTGGCTGCTGATCGGCCTGATCCGGCGCGGCAGTTACACCCCCGAGCCCGGCTGGGGCAAGTTCGCGCTGCAGGTGCTGCTGGGCACCGTGGTGCTGGCGGCCCTGCTGGCCTGGGGCGCGCATTATTTCGATTGGGTCGGCCTGCGTGCGCAGCGCCTGCACCGCATCGGCCTGTTGGCCGCGCTCGTCGCCGGCGCCGCGCTGCTCTATTTCGCCGTGCTCACCGCCGCAGGCGTGCGCCTGCGCAGTTTCATGCGCCGCTGAAGCGCCGTTGGCGAGCCGGAAAACACTGCCTTGACGCTCCCTGCGGGCTCCTCTACAAAGCCATATGACGTTCAGCTACCAGGTTCCCACGGCACTGGAATATTTCGAGTCGCTGGTCGGCAGCGATGACCACTTTCCGCTGCTCGAAGCGGCCGCCAGCATCGCGCAGGACGAATACCCCGAACTCGACGTGCAGCAGGTGCTGGGCGACGTCGACCAGTTGCTCGCGCGCCTCAAGCGCCGCCTGCCGGCCGATGCCGCGCCGCTGGCCCGGCTGCGCGCGCTGAACCAGTTCTTCTTCAGCGACCTGAATTTCGGCGGCAACGTCAACGACTACTACGACCCCGACAACAGCTACCTGAACGCCGTGCTGCGCACCCGCCGCGGCATTCCGATCTCGCTGGCCGTGCTGTGGATGGAACTGGCCCAGGGCCTGGGCCTGCAGACGCGCGGCATCAGCTTTCCGGGGCATTTCATGGTCAAGGTCACGCTGCCCAAGGGGCAGGTCGTGATCGACCCGTTCACCGGCAAGTCGCTCTCGCGCGAAGAGCTGGGCGAGCGGCTCGAACCCTACAAGCGCGGCAACGGGCTGGTCGGCGAATTCGACGTGCCGCTGGGCCTGTACCTGCAGCCCGCGAGCCCGCGCGAGATCATCGCGCGCATGCTGCGCAACCTGAAGGAAGTGCACCACGCGCAGGAAGACTGGCCGCGCTACATCGCGGTGCAGAACCGCCTCATTGCGCTCTTGCCCACCGCCTGGGGCGAGCACCGCGACCGCGGCGTGGCGCATGCCGAGCAGGGCCATGCGGCGCTGGCCGTGCGCGACCTCGAAACCTACCTCGCCAACGCCGAAGACGCGCTCGACATCGACGCGATCGCCGAGCGCGTGGCGCTGCTGCGGCGCCTGGCCAACTAACCAGCCCTACAGCCACAACGCCCATGACCGACACCCGCACCGGCGTGAGCGCGGCGCCCGACCTGGGCACGCTGCACGAATTCCACGGCGTGCAGCCGGTGCTGCCGGTGTCCGACGTCTCGCGCGCCGCGCGCTGGTTTTCCGAGGTGCTGGGTTTCGAGATCGACTTCATCGCTGGCGAACCGCCCAGCTACGCCCGCGTGAAGAAGGGCGACCGCAGCTATGGCGACCCCGTGTACCTGCGCCTGTGGCAGTGCGGCAGCCGCGAGGCCCGGCCCTGGCGCGGCGAAATCGTGATCCACGTCGGCAAGGACATCGACGGCCTGCATGCCGCCTATGTGAAGCGCGGCGTGACCATCATCGAGCCGCCCACGTCCCAGCCCTGGGGCCTGCGCGAATTCGCGATCCGCGAACCCGACGGCCACGTGCTGCGGTTCTGCGGCTATCTCTGAAACACAAAATTACAAGCAGATCGATGCGGCCGTGTCGATCCGTGGCCCGCTCGCGCGACGTGTGAACAGGAGCACGCAGATTCCGGCGTCTCCCGATCCCACCCACTTTCAGGAGAAACGACATGCGATTCATGGTTCTGGTCAAGGCGAGCAAGGATTCCGAAGCCGGCGTGATGCCGAGCACCGAGCTCCTCACCGAGATGGGCCGGTTCAACGAAGAACTGGTCAAGGCCGGCGTGCTGCTGGCGGGCGAGGGGCTGCACCCGTCGTCCAAGGGCGCGCGCGTGCGCTGCGAAGGCAAGAAGCGCACCGTCATCGACGGCCCCTTCACCGAGACGAAGGAGTTGCTCGCGGGCTTCTGGCTGCTGCAGGTCAAGTCGAAGGAAGAAGCCATCGAGTGGATCAAGCGCAGCCCCTTCCAGGAAGGCGAGATCGAGATCCGCCAGGTCTTCGAGGCCACCGATTTCGGCGAGGCCATGACGCCCGAGCTGCTGGCCCAGGAAGACCGCCTGCGCGCCGAGTCGGCCGCCAAGGCCGGCCGCTGAACTTCATCCATTCCTCGAAGGAGAAACGATCATGCGATTCATGCTGCTGATGATTCCCCACGGCTACGAAAGCGCCGCGCCCGGCACGGTGCCCGACGACGTCGAACGCGTGGGGTCGATGATGGCCTTCAACGAGTCCCTGCAGAAGGCCGGCGTGCTGATCGGCTGCGAGGGCCTGCACCCGCCGTCGATGGGTGCGCGCGTGAGCTTTCCGGGCGGCAAGCCGAAGGTGGTTGACGGCCCCTTCGCCGAGGCCAAGGAAGTGCTGGGCGGCTACTGGCTGATCGACGTCGCCTCGCGCGCCGAGGCCATCGAATGGGCGAGCCGCTGCCCGGGCAGCGAGAACGAGGTCATCGAGATCCGTCAGGTGCAGGAGGTGGAGGACTTCTCGCCCGAGGTGCAGGACGTGGCGAGCGAGTTCACGTCGATGCAGCAGACGCTGAAGAAGTGAGCCGACCCTAGTCTTCCCGCACCAGCCGGATGCCCACCAGCGTGTAGCGCGTGTCCGGCGCATTCCAGTTGCGGTACGACGAGCGGGCATAGAAAGCCCAGGTGTGCCAGGAGCCGCCGCGGCGCACGCGCACGGTGCCCGTGGCGGGGCCCTGGGGGTCGTCGACCGGTGAGCGCGCGTAGTATTCGTCGCCATGCCAGTCGGCCACCCACTCCCACGCATTGCCGTGCATGTCGTAGAGGCCCCAGGCGTTCGGCGCGAAGCTGCCGACCGGGGCGGTGAAGGCAAAACCGTCGTCGCCTGCGAGCGCCATCGCGCGCCAGCGCGGCCAGTGGGCGGCGCTGCGCGTGTCGAACACATTGGCCCCGCGCAGCAGCGTGGCCGGATCGTCCCCCGTGCTGTAGCGCGTGCGCGTGCCGGCGCGGCAGGCGTACTCCCACTCGGCCTCGGTCGGCAGGCGGTAGCGCCGGCCCTCCGTCGTGCTCAGCCATGCGGCCAGCGCCTGCGCGTCGTTCCAGCTCACGTTGACGACCGGGTGGTCGTCGCCCTGCGCGAAGCCCGGGTTGCGCCACGAGTAGCGCGGGTCGCGGCCTTCGAAGGCGTCGCCGCGCCGCGTGGTGGCGGGGTCGTAGTCGGCGCGCCAGCCGTAGCCGCCGGTGCCGTCGGCCACCGATTCGGGCACGTGGCCCGAGGCCTCGAGGAAGCGCCGGAACTGGCCCACCGTCACCTCGTGCCGGCCCATCCAGAACGCCCGCGTGATGCGCACCTTGTGCACCGGCCCTTCGTCGGCCAGCTGGGTGAAGCGTTCCTTGGGCAGTTGGGGGTAGTCGCGTGCCAGCGCCTCGGGCGGCTCGTCGCTGCCCATGAGGAATTCGCCGGCCGGCAATCGCACGAAGGCCATGCCCAGGCTGTTGCGTTCCACGGCGAGGTCGTCCGCCCGGGCGCCCCCGCAGGCGAGGCCGAACGCGAAACCCAGGCTCCACAAGACGAGGCGTGGTGTCATGGCCGCATGCTATCCGGCCCGCCGGGCCGCAGCGAGGCCGCATGAGCATCGGACCAGACACCGCCGCCATCCACCGCGCCATCGAGGCGGTCTGGCGCATCGAGTCCGCGAAGATCATCGCCGCGCTCGCGCGCAAGGTGCGCGACGTGGGCCTGGCCGAAGAGCTGGCGCAGGACGCGCTGGTGGCCGCGCTCGAGCAGTGGCCCGTCGACGGCGTGCCCGACAACCCCGCCGCCTGGCTCACGCAGGTGGCCAAGCACCGCGCCCTCGACCGCCTGCGCCACGTGCAGCTGGCCGAGCGCAAGGCGCCCGAGATCGGCCGCGAGCTCGACGCGCTGCACGCCATGGCGCAGGCCGACTTCGCGCAGGCGGTGGATGCGGCGCTCGACGACGACCTGCTGCGCCTGGTGTTCACCGCCTGCCATCCGGTGCTCTCGACCGAGGCGCGCGTGGCGCTCACGCTGCGGCTGATGGGCGGCCTCACGACCGACGAGATCGCGCGCGCCTTTCTCGTGCCCGAGGCCACCGTGGCGCAGCGCATCGTGCGTGCCAAGCGCACGCTGGCCGAGGCGCGCGTGCCCTTCGAGGTGCCGCGCCGCCACGAGCTCGAAGCCCGGCTGGCCTCGGTGCTCGAGGTGCTTTACCTGATCTTCAACGAGGGCTACTCGGCCACCGCCGGCGACGACTGGATGCGCCCCGCGCTGTGCGACGAGGCGCTGCGCCTGGGCCGCATCGTGGCCGAGCTGGTGCCCGGCGAGGCCGAGGCGCACGGGCTGGTCGCGCTGATGGAAATCCAGGCGTCGCGCACCGCCGCGCGCGTGGGGGCCTCGGGCGAACCGGTGCTGCTGCTCGACCAGAACCGCGCGCGCTGGGA
>NZ_BCUS01000060.1 GCF_001591345.1 Variovorax boronicumulans NBRC 103145
GTCCAGCGCGTCCAGCAGTTCCAGCGCGCGGTGCTCGGCGCCTTCGGCCGCCGCGATGCGCGCCGCCGTGCGGTAGGCCTGCAGCAGCGATTCGGGCAGGCCGCTGTGCTCCAGCACGTCGAGGCGGTCGGCCAGCAGCGTGGCGGCGTCGCCCGGCAGGTCGCGCTCCCAGGCCACCGACGCGAGCAGCGCGGCCAGGTTGCAGCTGAAGCGGTGGCGCCGGCCCATCTCGGCCTCGGCGCCGGCCACAGCGGGCCGCAGCAGCTGCTCGGCCAGCAGCACCTGGCCCTCCCACGCATAGCTCAGGCCGATGACCAGTTCGCTCCAGCGCCGGATGTAGTCGACGCCGTGGCCCGGGTGCCCGCGCAGGGCCTGCTGCTGGCGCAGGCGCGCGAGCGCGGGCTCGCCCTCGAGCAGCGCGCGGTAGGCCATGCGGTTGGCGTGCGACTGCAGCAGCAGCGGGTCGGTCAGCGGCACGGCCTCGGTCCAGGGCGCGTGCAGTTCGACGAAACGGTCGGGGTCGTCAGCGAACACGGCCGCGCCGCCCAGGATCAGCGCGCATTCGCAGCGCAGTGCATCGCTCACGCCGGGCTGCGCCAGGATGCGCGCCACGAAGCGGCCGGCTTCTTCGTGCCGCTCGCTCGATGCGAGCGTCCATGCCGCGGCCAGCAGCAGGCGCGGGCGACGGTCGAGTTCGTCGGCCGGCATCTGCGCCATCCATTCGAGCACCGTGGCCTGCCGACCGCGCCGCATGAGCGATTCGTACAGGCTGCGCTCCGCGAGCTCGTAGGCGGTCTGGTGCTGGCCCGCGCTCAGCGCGTGGTGGGCGGCCTCGTCGAGCAGCTCGTGCGCGGCCAGCCACTGTGCCGCGCGCGCATGCGCCGCCACCTGTTCGGCGGCGTCGAGTGCGGCGAAACGCTGGCGCAGCACGTCGCGCGCCAGCGCATGCATGCGCAGCCACTCGCCCCCTTCGGCGGCGGCGAACACCGGCGTGTCGTTGCTCAGCCGCGCCAGCCGCGCTGCGGCGTCGTCGACGCCGGAGACGGCGCGGCACAGCTCGGGATGCAGCAGGTCGAGCACGGCGATGCGGGCCAGGAAGTCGCGATCGGGGGGGTCGAGGTTGACCAGCAGCAGCCGCACCAGCTCGCCCTGCAGCTCGCCGGCGGCGGCCGTCATGTCGCCCAGCACCGTGTGCGCGGCGTGCGCGTCGGCACCGCGCGCGATGATGGTCGTGGCCAGCTGCAGGCCCAGCGGCCAGCCTTCGGTCAGCTCGTGCAGCCGGGCGGCGGTGTTGCGGTCGACGCGCGCGCCGAAGCGCGCCTGCACCAGCTGCAGCGTTTCGTCGAGGCTGAACTTCAGCAGCGCCGGGCCGATCTCCACGCACTGCCCGTAGGCCACGAGGTCTTCGATGTCGAGCCGGCCGTCGGGGCGCGTGGCGATCAGCGTGCGCACGTTGGGCGGCGCATTGCGCAGCAGGTAGGCCAGCGCCTCGCGCGAGGCCGGCGGCAGGCGGTCGGCCTCGTCGATGACCAGCACCACGTTCAAGGCCGCCTGCGCCAGCTCGGCCAGCAGCGCCGTGACGCTGCCGAGCGTGCCGGGCCGGTCGTCCTGGAACAGGCTGCGCCCGAACGCGGGGCGGCCCATGGCGACGCGCAGCGCCAGCGCCAGGCTCTGCACCAGCCGGCCCGGATCGTCCTGGCTCTGCGCCGAGACCCAGCCGACCGGCACGCCCAGGCCCAGGTACTCCAGCCGCCATTGCGCCAGCAGCGAGGTCTTGCCGAAACCCGAGGGCGCCTGCACCACGAACACCGCGTGGTCGCGCAGCGCGTCGGCGCTCGACAGGAGCCGCGCGCGAGAGACCAGGTGACGCGGGACACGGGGCGGCGTCACCTTGAGCAGCAGGTCGCGCGGGGCGCCGCTCGCATCGGGGGGCGGGAAAGTGGCCAAGGCTCGTTCGTGCTCGTGGAGGGAAGAACGGGCCCGATTCTCCACGTCAATCGCGCGAGGCCGAAGCGCGGCGCGGCGCTCCCCGCCGCGCGCGGCTGGCCTTCGCGCTGCAGCCGTACTGCGCATGGAACCAGCGCGACAGCCCGCTGGGCGCGCAGAAACCGAGCAGGCCCGCGACCTCGGCCAGCGGACGGTCGCCCTCCAGCACATGGCGCACGGCGAGTTCCTTGCGCACGTCGTTGACGATGGCCGAGAAGCTCTGCCCGTCGTTGGCGAGCCGGCGCTGGATCGTGCGGCATTCCACGCCCACGTGCGCCGACACCTGCGCGATGCTGCAGCGCCCGCTGGGCAGGAGCAGCAGCACCGCGCGCCGCACGTCGCCCGGCAGCGCGTCGCCGGGCGCAGGCGCTGCCGCGTCGAGCAGCTGCCGCGCATAGCGCGCCATGGCCGGGTCGGCCGAGGGGTTGGGCGCGTCCAGGTCGTCGCGCGCGCAGACGATGCCGTGGAAGTCCTGATCGAACGCGACGGCCGCGCCCAGCACGCGGTGGTGCGTGCGCAGGTCGCGCGGCGCGGGGTGCGCCAGGCACACGCGCCGGGGCTGCCAGTCGGCGCCGAGAAACTGGCGCAGCAGCCGCAGCATCACGCCCAGCGCCAGTTCGATGCGCTGGCGCGTGGCGCGGTGCGCCTTGCCAGGCTGCACTTCCTCGCGGATCACCACCACCTGGCCGAAGGCCTCGACCATCAGCGACAGCGAGCCGTTGAGCAGCGGCTGGTAGCGCATCAGCACGTCGAGCGAATCGCGCAGCGTCGGCTGCTCGCGCACCAGCAGGCCGACGGCCCCGAGGTTCGAAAGCCGCCGTCCCTCGGCCATGCACAGCCCGAAGCTGTCGTTGCCCGAACGCTCGGCCGAGGCCTGCAGCAGCGCGGCGACGCGGTCGACCGGAATCATCAGGTCGGGCTCGTCCAGCACGCGGGGACTCAGGCCGGCGTCCAGGAGCATGCGCGCCGGGTCGAGGCCGCTGGCGCGGGCGACCTCGCTGTAGTGGGTGAGGCTTGCCGCGCGGACCAGGGAGGACATCGCAAGTCCGCACGTGGCAGTTCTCAGGGCACGAGCACGGTGGCGCCGGTGGTCTTGCGGTCTTCGAGCGCGCGGTGCGCTTCGGCCGCGTCGGCCAGTGCGAAGCTCTGCTGAGGCTCGCTCACGATGCGGCCGGCCAGCACGTGGCCGAAGAGTTCGTCGGCCATTGACAGCATGTGCGGGCGCGGATGGATGTAGTGCACCATCGCCGGCCGCGTGAGCCAGATCGAGCCCTTCGCCGCCAGCAGCTTGGTGTCGAGGACCACGGCGCCCGACGACGTGCCGTTGCTCACCAGCGTGCCGCGCGGCTGCAGGCAATCGAGCGAGGCTTCCAGCGTGTCCTTGCCCACCGAGTCGTAGACGACCGGCACGCCCTTGCCCTCGGTGATCTCGCGCACACGCTGGGCGATGTTCTCGCGCGAGGTCACGATGGTGTGCGTGCAGCCGTTGGCCTTGGCGACCGCAGCCTTCTCGTCGGTGCTGACGGTGCCGATCATCGTGACGCCCATCGCACGTGCCCACTGGCAAGCAATGAGGCCCACGCCACCGGCGGCTGCGTGGTACAGGATCGTCTCGCCACCCTTCAGTGGATAGACCTGGCGGAACAGGTACTGCGCCGTCATGCCCTTCATCATCAGCGTGGCAGCGGTGCGATCGGAGATGCCATCGGGCAACGGGATCAGAACGTCAGCCGGCATCACGCGCACCTGCGAGTACGCCCCCTGCGGCCCGATGAGGTAGCCCACGCGATCGCCCACGCGGATGTCGGTCACGCCCGGGCCCACGGCTTCGACCACGCCCACGGCATCGGAACCGAGGCCATTGGGCAGTGCCAGCGGATAGCGCCCGGTACGGAAGTAGATGTCGATGAAGTTGACGGCGATGAGGCTGTGGCGCACGCGCGCCTGGCCCGGGCCGGGCTCGCCGACCTCGACGTGTTCGAGTTGGAGCACGTCGGCGCTGCCGGTCTCGTGGAAGCGGATGGCCTGGTTCATGGTGCGTCTCCTGGGGTGTGTGGGGCTGTATGGAACGGATTCTTGCGGCGCGTGGCGGCGGCGGGAAGCGTGGTCTTGGCGATGTCCCAAATTGGCAAATCGATGCCCCGATAAAGCAAGAAATGCGGGCGTGGTGCGCCGGATACTGACGGCATCGGCCCACCGAGGCCTGCAAGACAACAACCGGGGACACCCCATGAAACTGCTGCAATTTGCACGCGCCGCCGCCGTGGCGCTGGTCGGATGCTCGATGGCCCTCGGGGCCTGGGCGCTGGGCGACAAGCCCGTCAAGCTCATCGTTCCCGCGCCGCCGGGCGGCACGATGGACATCGTCGCCCGCGTCGTCGGGCAGCAGATGGCGCTGGACATCGGCCGTCCCGTGATCGTCGAGAACCGCCCCGGCGCGGGCGGCTCCATCGGCCTGCAGGCCATGCTGCAGGCGCCGGCCGACGGCAACACCATCGTGATGGCCGCCAGCAACGTGCTGGCCGAGACGCCGCAGGTCGTGAAGATGCCTTTCGATCCGCTGAAGGACGTGGTGCCCATCGGCTCGGTGGCGCGCTCGGGCGTGGTGCTCGTCACGGCCGCGAACTTTCCGGCCAAGGACTTCCAGGGCCTGCTCGCCGAACTGAAGACGCGCAAGGGCAAGGCCAGCTTCGCCAGCTACAGCCCCGGCACCGTGTCGCAGTACGCGGGCCTCATCCTCAGCGACCGCGCCGGGCTCGACCTGCAGCACATCGGCTATCCCGGCTCGCCGCCCGCGCTGCAGGACCTCTTGGGCGGCCAGGTCGACCTGATGTTCGACGGCATGCTCACCTCGATGCCGCTCATCAAGGCCGGCAAGCTGCGCCCCTATGCCTTCACCGGCAAGACCCGCTCGCGCTTCCTGCCCGACTTGCCCACCACCACCGAGCTGGGCTACCCCGACCTGCAGTTCCGCGGCTGGGTCGGCTTCATCGGCTCGGCCAAGCTGCCGGGCGACGTGATGGCCAGGCTCCATGCCGCGATCGAGAAGGCCGGCCAGGCGCCCGCCGTGCAGCAGAAGCTGCTCGACGTGGGCCTGGAGCCCGAGCTCAGCGTCGACACGCCCGCGCTCATCGCCGAGACCCGCGCGCTGTCCGAGCGCAACGCCGCCATCGTCAAGAAGTACCGCATCCAGGCGAACTGAGCGGCACGCGCCATTCCATCGGAGACCTCTCATGAAGATCAGACCCCTCACGCCGTCCATCGGCGCCGAAATCTCGGACGTCCACCTGGGCGAGGCCTCGCGCGACCCCCAGTGCTTTGCGTCGATCCGCGCCGCGCTGCTCAAGCACAAGGTGCTTTTCTTCCGCGGCCAGGACATCGAGCGCGCCGAGCACGTCGCCTTCGCACGCTGCTTCGGCGAACTGGAAGACCACCCCGTGGTCGGCAGCGACCCCGAGCACCCGGGCCTCGTGCGCATCTACCGCAGCGACAACAAGCACAGCTACGAGAACACCTACCACTGCGACGGCCTGTGGCGCCAGAGCCCCGCCATGGGCGCGGTGCTGCGCTGCATCGAGTGCCCCGAGGTCGGCGGCGACACCATCTGGGTGAACATGGTGCAGGCGCACGACGAGCTGCCCGAAGAGATCAAGCACAAGATCGGCAAGCTGCGCGCCAAGGCCAGCATCGAGCATTCCTTCGGCGCCGTGATGCCGATGGAAGCGCGCCTCAAGCTGGGCCAGGACCATCCGCCCGTGGAGCACCCCGTGGTGCGCACGCACCCCGAGACCGGCGAGAAGGTGCTCTACGTGGGCAGCTTCACCACCCACTTCGTGAACTACAGCACCCCCGAGAACGTGCGCCACGGCATCGACAAGACACCGGGTGCGGCGCTGCTGCTGAACTACCTGCTCAGCCGCGCCACCATTCCCGAGTACCAGGTGCGCTGGTCGTGGCAGCCGGGCGACGTGGTCGTCTGGGACAACCGCAGCACGCAGCACTACGCGCTGAACGACTACTGGCCTGCGCCACGAAAGATGGAACGCGCCGGCATCGTCGGTGACGTGCCGTACTGAACATCGCCCCGCATCCGCCCCCCGCCTCGCCACCTGACAGACGCACGCCATGAACTTCCTCGACGGCCATCTCTTTCCCGAAAACCAGCAGCCGCTGATCATCACCGCCGCGCCCTATGCACCGGGCTGGCTTCCTTCCGACTTCCCGGGCGAGATCCCGGTCACGATGGAAGCGCAGATCCAGAAGGCGGTCGATTGCTACAACGCCGGCGCCACCGTGCTGCACCTGCATGTGCGCGAACTCGACGGCAAGGGCAGCAAGCGCCTGTCGAAGTTCAACGAGCTGATCGCCGGCGTGCGCGCGCGCGTGCCCGAGATGATCATCCAGGTGGGTGGCTCGATCAGCTTCGCACCCGAGAGCGAAGGCGCCGCCGCCAAGTGGCTGAGCGACGACACGCGCCACATGCTGGCCGAGCTGGAGCCCACGCCCGACCAGGTGACGGTGACGGTCAACACCTCGCAGATGAACGTCACCGAGCACGCCGAGCTGGCGGACTTCAAGGGCACCTCGCGCGAGATCCCGGCCATCTTCGAGGCCTACAAGGAGATGACGGTGCCGGCGCAGCCGGGCTGGGTCGAGGAGCACATCCGCCGCCTCACGAAGGCGGGCATCCAGAGCGCCTTCCAGTGCTACAACATCAACAGCTTCGAGTCGGTCGAGCGGCTCATGCGGCGCGGCGTCTACAAGGGACCGCTGGTGATGAACTGGGTGGCGATCAGCGGCGGCATGGACGCGCCGAACATCTACAACCTGGCCAACTTCGTGCGCGCCGTGCCCGACGGCGCCGTGCTCACGGTGGAAAGCTCGGTGCGCAACGTGCTGCCCGTGAACATGATGGGCATCGCCATGGGCCTGCATGTGCGCTGCGGCACCGAGGACGTGCTGTGGAACCAGACGCGCACCGCCAAGATCGGCACGGTGGCGCAGATCGAGCAGCTGGTCGCCATCTCGCGCCAGTTCGGCCGCCCCATCGCCACGGCGCAGCAGGCGCGCGAGATCTCGAAGATCGGCGTGTTCTACGAGACGGCCGAGGAGTCGCTCGCCGCCAACGGCTTCGCGCCGAACCGCAACGGAGGCAACCAGGGCTTCCTGCGCAAGGCGGCCTGAGAAGAAGGACGATGGCGATGACGAGGCGTTTCACGCGCGCCGCCTGGCGCCTGCTGGAGGGCATCGCGCATGCCCTGCGCCACGAAGACCTGGTTCAGAACGCGCGCACCGCGCCCTGAGCCACCGCGCCGGCCGTCTGCTTGCTCCACTGCGAGGCGCTGCAGCCGAAGTGGTGGCGAAACCAGTGGCTGAAGCTGCTGGGCCCTGAAAACCCCAGCAGCTCGGCCACCTCGCTCAGCGGCAGGTCGCTGTCGCGCAGGTGGCGCTTCACGAGGTCGGAGCGCACGTCGTCGAGCAGGCGGCTGAAGGTGAGGCCTTCGGCCTCGAGCCGGCGGTGCAGCGTGCGGCGGTCCACGCGCAGGTGCCGCGCCACTTCCTGCGCCGTGCAGCCGCCGCCGGGCATCAGCGCCAGGATGAGTTCGCGGCAGGCCTCGCGCGTGCTCTCGCCGCGGTCTTTCAGCGCGGCTTCGAGGTACTCGCGCGCGAAACGCGCCACGCCCTGGTCGCCCGATTCGCGCGGCTTGCGCAGGTCGGCCGCCAGGCACACGAGGCCGTTGAAATCCTGGTTGAACTTGACGTTGCGACCGAAGAAGGCGCGGTGCGCCGCCATGTCCGCCGGCGGGCGGTGCGTGAAGCACACCTGCTGCGGGCGCCACTGCGGATCGATCAGCTCGCCGAGGATGCGAAACATGATGCCCACGGCCAGCTCCATCGACTGGCGCATCGGCAGCCCGGGGCTGGGCAGCAGGTCTTCCTGGATGATGACCATGTCGCCCGTGTCCTCGAGGCGAAAGCTCAGCGAGGCGTTCACCAGCTTCAGGTAGCGGCCCAGCGTGTCGAGCGCGTCGCGCGGCGTGGGCTCTTCCTTGAGCACGACGCTGATGGGGCCCAGCGCCGACAGCTTGCGCTGCGCCGCCAGCCGCAGCGCGAAATCTTCGGTGCGCGTGGCGCGCGCGGTGATCTCGAGCAGCTCGCGCACGGCGTCGCCGGGGATCAGCGTTTCGGGGTGCTCGAGCAGCTGCGCCTTCAGCCCCACGGTGCGCATGAAGGCATGCGGGTCGCGGCCGAGCGACTGCACCAGCTCCACGTAGCCGCTGAGGCTCGCGCTGCGCATCAGTCGACCGAGGTGCTTCATGGTGGCTGTGGGAAGGGCCCCGCGTTCACTCGGGGCTGATCTTGAGTTGCAGTTTCTCGATGATGGCCCGATTGTGGGCGGTCGTGGCGTCCAGCGTCTGGCGCAGCTGCACCAGCGTCGCCTCGCGCGGCAGATCGTAATTCTGCGCGAGCAGCGCCTCGCGGAACTTCGGCGCCTGCACGGCCCGGGCCACCTCGGCGCGGATTTTCTCCTGCAGCGCCGGCGGCATGCTGCTGAGCACGAACACGCCCACGCTCGCGTCGGGCATCACGAAGTCGGGCAGGCCCAGCTCGCCGAAGGTGGGCACGTCGGGCAGGAAGCGCGAGCGTTTCGACGACGCTACGGCCAGCGCCTTGATCTTGCCGCTGCGGATCTGCGAAGTGACGTTGCTCACCACCTCGAAGGTCAGCTGCACCTGGTTGCCCATGAGGTCGACCAGCGCCGGCGCCGAGCCCTTGTACGGCACCACGAGGATGTCGTTGCCGCTGCGCGCGCGCAGCATCTCGCCCAGCAGGTTGGAGCGCGTGCCCGTGCTCAGGTTGGCCACGCTGACCGAGCGCGGATGTTGTTTGGCATGCGCCAGCAGGTCGTTCACCGTGTTCGGCGGGAAGCCGGCATTGGCCACCAGCACATGGAACATGCCCGTCACCTCGCCGACGTAGGTGAAGGTCTTGAGCGGGTCGAAGGGCGTCTTCACCGTGAGCGGAATGTCGGACAGCAAGCTCGACGGCCCGACCATCAGCGTGTAGCCGTCGGCCGGCGCAGCCATCAGCGCGCGCTCGGCAATGACGGCGGAGCCGCCCGGCTTGTTGTCCACCAGCACGGTCTGGCCGAGGTTCGTGCGCAGCTGTTCGGCGAGCAGCCGCGCCGCCGCGTCGGAGATGCCGCCCGGCGGCGCGGGAACGATCAGCCGGATGGGCTTGTCGGGCCAGGCCTGGGCCGAGGCTGTGCCGCAGCACAGCGCGGCCAGGAAGAGAAGGGAGGCTCGCAGCAGATGCAGACACATGGTTCGTCCTCAGGTGGAAGAGACAAGAAGGGCGTGCGGATTCTGTGGCGCCACCTCTGCTGGATGCTTGGCGCCACGCGTCGGCCACTTACCGGATCGCGACAGCGACACCTGTCTTTGCACGCGCCGTTCCAATGCCCCAGAAAAACAAAACCGCGCCCCCGATGAGCAAGAAGTTTTCGCAGCTGCGCCAGAAACTTTGGCTGCAAGCGCAACCCTTTCACCGGAGACAACCCCATGAACTTCCTCGACGGCCACCTGTATCCAGAGAACCAGCAGCCCCTGATCATCACGGCCGCGCCCTATGCACCGGGCTGGATTCCCGCCGACTTCCCGGAAGACATTCCGGTCACGATGGAAGAGCAGATCCAGAAGGCGGTCGATTGCTACGAAGCCGGCGCCACCGTGCTGCACCTGCATGTGCGCGAGGCCAACGGCAAGGGCAGCAAGCGCCTGTCGATGTTCAACGAACTGATCGCCGGCGTGCGCGCCCGCGTGCCCGAGATGGTCATCCAGGTGGGCGGCTCCATCAGCTTCGCGCCCGAGGACGACGGCGCCGCCGCCAAGTGGCTCAGCGACGACACGCGCCACATGCTGGCCGAGCTCACGCCCAGGCCCGACCAGGTCACGGTGACCGTCAACACCACGCAGATGAACGTGACCGAGCACGCGGGCCTGGACGACTTCAAGGGCCTGTCGCGCGGCGACCCGCGGCTGTACTCGACCTACAGGGACATGATCGTTCCCTCGAACCCCAGCTGGGTGGAAGAGCACATCCGCCGCCTCACGGCCGCGGGCATCCAGAGCGAGTTCCAGTGCTACAACATCAACAGCTTCGAGACCATCGAACGCATGATCCGCCGCGGCGTCTACAAGGGCCCGCTGGTGATGAACTGGGTGGCCATCAGCGGCGGCATGGACCAGGCGAACATCTACAACCTGGCCAACTTCCTGCGCGCCGCACCCGACGGCGCGGTGGTCACCGTGGAGAGCTCGGTGCTCAACGTGCTGCCCGTGAACATGATCGGCATCGCCCTGGGCCTGCACGTGCGCTGCGGCATCGAGGACGTGCTGTGGAACCAGACCCGCACCGGCAAGATGAGCTCGGTCGAGCAGATCAAGCAGCTCGTGCGCATCGCGACCGAGTTCGGCCGCCCCATCGCCACGGCGCAGCAGGCGCGCGAGATCATGAAGATCGGCGTGTTCTACGAAACCACCGAAGAGACGCTGCAGGCCAACGGCTTCGCGCCCAACCGCAACGGGGCGCAGCAGGGCTTCCTGCGCAAGCCGGCCTGATACCGCTTCCACCGCTTCCCCGGGGGGCGGTTGACGTACCGACTGGTCAGTCGGTAGACTGGGCCGATCGCGCAGCTCACCGGGCTGCATCGCATCGCACAGAAAGCCCCCGATGAGCGAGAACTTCGCAGCCGAACTCCATCGCCGAGCGACCACGGCCCTGCAGGCCGGGCGCGCCGACGCGCAAGGGGAGGGCGACCGTGTGCCGGTCGGTCAGTACACCGACGAGGCCATCGCACGCGACGAGCGGCGGCTGCTGCAGCGGCATCCGCAGCCGGTGGCCGCCAGCGCCTCGCTCGCGTCGCCCGGTGCCTGGCTGTCGCTCACGCACACCGGCGTGCCGCTGCTGCTGGTGCGCCAGGAGAACGGGCAGGTGCAGGCCTTCTTGAACGTGTGTCGCCACCGCGGCGCGCGCGTGGTGCCCGAGGGCAGCGGCAGCGAAGCGCGCGCCTTCGTCTGCCCATACCACGCGTGGACCTACAAGCCCGACGGCGCCTTGCGCGGCGTGCCCGAGTCCTTCGGCTTTCCCTGCCTGAAGCAGGACGAGTCGGGCCTGCGCCGGCTGGCCACGGTCGAGCGCGCGGGCGTGGTCTGGGTCGTGTGCGATCCGTCGCAGGCGGACAGCGACCCCGGCGCGCACCTGGGCGCGCTCATGGACAACCTCGAGTCGCTGGCCGGGCTGCGCGCGCCCGTGGCCTATGCGCCGCGCACGTACGAGGTCGAGGCCAACTGGAAGCTGCTGGTCGACGGTTCCTTCGAGGCCTACCACTTCAAGGTGGCGCACCGCGACACCATCGCCCACATGTTCCTGCACAACCTGCAGGTGATCGACGAGTTCGACCTGAACCGGCGCCTGTACCTGCTCAAGTCGAAGTTCCAGGAGCACCGGCCCGACGCCGCCGGTTTCGATCCGCGCCGCTACGGCAACCTGACCTACTTCTTCTTTCCCAACACGACCATCCTGGTGCAGCCCGACCACGCGCAGCTCAGCATGCTGGAGCCGCTGGGCGCCGCGCGCACGCGCGTGCACGAGCTCACGCTGATTCCCGAGGCGCCGGCCTCGGAGAAGGCCACGGCGCACTGGGACGCGAACGTGGCGCTGTACCGGCGCACGCTCGCGGAAGACTACGCGCTGGCCGAGTCGATCCAGGCCGGGCTGGCGTCGGGCGCGAACGACGCGCTCAGCTTCGGCACCTTCGAGTACAGCGCGCCGCGCTTCCATGCGCAGCTCGCGCAGCAGGTGGCGGCGATGCCGGCCGCACGCTGACGCGCGAGGGTGTCGCGCGTGCAACAACCAGACCACAAGACACAAGAAAGAATGGCGCGCATCGCGTCTGATCGCCGGTCGCGTCTTCGCGGCATGCGCTCGTCTGCGTGACGCTTTCCAGAACCGCCGATGGCCACCCTTGCCCCTTCCCGTAAAGAAACGATCCTCGCGCGTGCCGAGCAGCACTTTGCCGACCACGGCTTCCAGGGCGCATCGCTGTCGGCCATCGCGCGCGACTGCGAGGTCGGCAACCCGGGGCTGCTGCACCACTTTGCGAGCAAGGAGGTGCTGTACCGCGCCGTGCTCGAGAAGCAGGCCGAGGACCTGACGGCGCGCATCTGCAAGCGCGTCGAGGCGGCCCCCGACCTGCCTGCGCGGCTGCAGGCGTTCGTCGCGCTGCAGGTCGAGTGGATGCATGCGCGGCCCACGGGCTTCAAGCTCGTCACGCGCGAACTGCTCGACAACGCCGAGCGCATCCAGCACGCGCAGACCCGGCCGCTCGAAGGCTTCCTGCAAGCCAGCCTGGGCCTGGTGGCCGCGGCGCAGGCGGCCGGCCTCGTGCGCGACGACCTGTCGGCCGTGGTGGTGCTCACGCTCATCTTCGGCACGCTCAACTACGCCAAGATGGCACGGCCCACCTTCGCCAAGACCTTCGCCGAGCCCGCGCTGAAGAGCGACACGGCCTGGATGAAGGCGATGGCGCGCGACGTGTTGCGCGTCATCTCGCCGCCCTGATTTTTTCTTTCTCTCTTTCCTTCCCAGCAACCCCGACCAAAGGACGTTCCCTTGAAAACCCGCATCACCGAACTCTTCGGCATCCGCCACCCCATCATCCAGGGCGGCATGCACTACGTCGGCTTCGCCGAGCTGGCCGCGGCCGTCTCCAACGCCGGCGGCCTGGGCATCATCACGGGCCTCACGCAGAAGACGCCCGAGCTGCTGGCGCGCGAGATCGCGCGCTGCCACGAGATGACCGACAAGCCCTTCGGCGTGAACCTCACCTTCCTGCCGACCTTTGCCTCGCCGCCGTACCCCGAGTACATCGCGGCCATCGTCGAAGGCGGCATCAAGGCCGTGGAAACCGCGGGCCGCAGCCCCGAGGCCTACATGCCGGCGCTGAAGGCCGCGGGCATCAAGGTGATCCACAAGTGCACCTCGGTGCGCCACGCGCTCAAGGCCGAGCGCATCGGCTGCGACGCGGTGAGCGTCGACGGCTTCGAGTGCGGCGGCCACCCCGGCGAGGACGACGTGCCCAACATGATCCTGCTGCCGCGCGCAGCCGAAGAACTGAAGATCCCGTTCGTCGCCTCGGGCGGCATGGCCGACGGCCGCAGCCTCGTGGCCGCGCTCGCGCTGGGCGCCGAGGGCATGAACATGGGCACGCGCTTCATCGCCACCAAGGAAGCGCCGGTGCACGCCAACGTGAAGCAGGCCATCGTCAACGCCTCGGAGCTCGACACGCGCCTGATCATGCGTTCGCTGCGCAACACCGAGCGCGTGATCAACAACGCGGGCGTGGAGCGCCTCATGGAGATCGAGCGCGCCAAGGGCGACGCGCTGAAGATCGACGACATCATGGACCAGGTCGCCGGCATCTACCCGAAGGTGATGACCGAGGGCCACATGGACGCCGGCGCCTGGAGCTGCGGCATGGTGGCCGGGCTGATCCACGACGTGCCCAGCTGCGCGGAGCTTATCGACCGCATCATGGCGCAGGCCGATGAACTCATCGCCAAGCGCCTGGCGGGCATGCTGAGGGGCTGAGCTTTCAGTACGTCACGGTCACCGTGATGGTGCTGCTGTAGGGACCCGGTGCCACGTACTGGCCGGCCGGAATGCGGCCGTAGACGGTGTAGTCCCTCGACACCGTCGTGCCCAGCACGGAGGCCGTGATGTTGTAGCTGTCCGAGACGTTGCTGGCGTTCCAGACAGTACCGTGCGTGTTGGAGGTGTAGAGGTTGTAGCCCAGCGGCGTGCTGCTGACCGGGCCCACCATCTGCCGGCTGGTGATGGCGCCGGCCGAGCCCGCGTCGAGGCCGATCGTGTAGGACAGGTTCACCAGCAGGGCGACCAGGGAAGTGACCTTGCCGACGACGGTGATGGTCGTGGTGTTGTCCTTGGGCGTTGCAACGGCGGGATCGTAGTTGCCGAAGGCCAATGGCGTTGCCGCAGTGACTGTGACAGTGCAGGTGAACACCCCCAGGCCCGTGCACGCGGCCCGCGACGCGCCCGGGGCCAGCAGCCCCGCCAGCGCCAACGCGGCGGTCAGCGCGGGGACGGCGACACGGGTTCGCATCGGTAAGGTCCCATCGAGGGCAGTGCGCCAGCGGCGCGGTCGGGCGCGCCCAGCGTGAAGCGGCAATGCCCGCTCTTCCATCGCGCCTCGAAGCGTTCGTTCGGCTGCGGGTCGTCGACCGACACCAGCCCGTTGAAGCCCGACAGCAGCGAGGTGCCGCGCGCCGGCCGCATCACGTCGATGCCCGGTGGCAGCGGACTGCCGTCGGGTAGCAGCACCGTGACGTTCGCGATGGTGTCGCGCGCGATGTCGAAGCTGGCTTGCGCCACGCCCTTGTAGCGCGGCACCACGCGCAGCACGTCGCTGCGCACCTGCGCCTCGATCGGCAGGTCGCCGTTGTCGATGCTGATGTGGTTGGGCTCGTAGGCGCGCAGGCCCGAGACGACGGCGCGGCCTTCGCTGTCGGTGGTGGTCCAGGGCTGGTTCTCGCGGTAGACCTTCACGCCGGCGGCGCCGGGCACGGTCACGAGCGCGAAGGCGTCGTCCGACTGGCGGGTGGCAAAGCCCACGCCGCCCGCGAAGCCCACGGCGCCGCTGGCGCGCAGGCGCACGGCGGTCTGGCCCTGGGCGCGCGCGGCTTCGGCCGTCAGCATGCCGTAGCGACCGCGCCAATCGACCGCGGCCTCGCTGCGCGCGTTCTCGCCGTCGGCGGCGCGCAGCCGGTAGCCCCAGCCGGTGTCGTTGGGCGGCTGCTGCACCCACTCGGCCACGGCCGAATGGCCGCCCGGCTTCTGCTGCTGCACCGAGAGCGTGGCGTGCTGGCGCTCGCCGAGCGTGAAGCTGAGGCTCAGGTTCACCGAGGTGATGGAGCGCTTGCCGTCCTGGCGCGTGTGGGCCACCGAGGTGCCGAGCCAGGCGTTGCCGCCCAGGCTGATCGACCAGCTGGCGGTGGTCACGCCGATGTGCTCGCCGGTGTTGTAGCGCAGCCGCGTGTGGCTCGCGCCCAGCGTGCCGTAGCGGCCCAGCGAGCGGCCTGCGAAGAGTTGGGTCTGTGCGTCGGTGTGCACGGGGCTGTCGTGCCAGGCGATCTGCGTGAAGCCGCGGCTGGCCACCTGGCGGCTCACGGAGAAGTTCCATTCGTCGCTGGTGCGCGTGTAGGCGGCGCGCCAGAGGCGGCCGCTGTCGCCGTCCTTGCTGCGGCTGGCGGCGCCGTGCAGCGAGAGCTCGCCCAGCGTGCCCCAGACCCAGGTCACGCCGGCGCCCGCGGTCTGGCTGCGCGCACTGGCCTCGCCGCGCGCCTCGATGGTCACGCCGTCGTTCACGCCGTGGCGCCAGGTGCCGGCGACGAAGGGCGGGCCGTAGTCGAAGCTGCGCTCGCCGTAGCGCAGCCGTGTCCAGCCGGCTTCGAGCGAGTAGTCGGACAGGCCCGCGCGCAGCAGGTTCGAGCTCACGTAGTAGGGCGTGGTCACGGTGCGCTGCACGCCCAGCGCGTCGGTGACGGCGAAGCGCATCTCGCCCGCGCCGGTGAGCACGGGCACGTCACTGAGCGCGAAGGGGCCGGCGTCCACACGGCGCTGGTAGCGCAGCGTGTCGTTCACATACACCTCCACCGCCGACGGCACGGCCGCGCCGCCGCGCAGGGTCGGCATCGGGTAGCTGATGAAGCCCGGCTGCAAGCCGAAGCGGGTGCCGAACTGCACGCCGCCGAAGCGAAAGGGCGTGGACCATGCGGCGGCCTGCGTGATCGTGTCGCCCACCGTGAGGCGCGTGAGCCGGGCGGGGTCGTCGCGGCGGAAGTAGCTGTCCAGCCGCGTCGTGCCGCGTCCGCCGAATGCGGACTGGCCCGCGACGAGGCTCGTGCCCACCAGGCCCCAGTCGGCCGACGCAGCCGCATCGAAATAGCCGGAGGCGCGCGTGCCTTCGCGGTCGTGCTGCAAGGCCAGGTCGTAGTTGAGAAAGGCCCCGAAGGCCGAGGCCGACAGCGGTGGGCGGTCGCCCGCATGCGCATGCACGGTGCCCAGCGTGAACGCTTCGGCGGGCACGCTCAGGTCCACGCTCTGGGCGCCTTCGTCGAGCTGCAGTTGCGCGCCCGGCAGCGCGCGCAGGTCGTAGTAGTCGGTGCCATCGCGCTGCAGCGCCGCGGTCGCAGGCCGCACCAGCCGCCAGGCCGCGAAGTCGGGCGCCGACGCCAGCAGCTGGGCGCCGCGCCGCAAGAGCGGCCGCGGCGCGGGCTGGCTCAGGCCGTTGATGCGCACGTCGAGGATCGCGGGCTGCACCTCGCCCGCCATGTCAGCGGGTGACGTCTGTGCGCAGGCCACGCGCAGGCCCAGCCAGCCGCAGCAGACCCACAAGCTAGCGTGGCGTGGCGGGCGCACGGGGCACGCGCACGGTGGCGCTGGACGACGCCTCGGGGGCATCGGTGGCGGCCTCGACATGCAGCCGGGTGTCGGGCGGCAGGGCGGGCAGTTCGATGTCGATGCCGGCCGACTGCCCGGCCAGCGCGTACTGCGACAGGCTCTTGCGCAGCAGCTCGGTGCCGTCCTCGCGGCGCACCACGAGCTGCGTGACCTGGATGTGCTCGCTGCCCTGGTTGTCGAACACCAGCCGCCAGGCGGTGCCTGCCGTGCCGGTGGCGCGCCCCGAAGGCTGCAGCGACCATTGCAGCGCGCGGCGCAGCTGCAGCGGCGGCACGAAGATCGGCACGCCGATGCGCAGCAGCGTCTGCACCTTCGCGCCCTCGGTGCCGTCCGCCGGCAGGGCCTGGTCGCGCGGCAGCTGGCGCAGGAAGACGCGGTAGCTGCGTTCGCCGGCGTCGGCCGGCACCTGCAGCCCGAGGCGCACGATCTGCCGCCCGCCCGGCGGCAGCCGGAAGATGGCCGGGTTGACCAGCACGTCGCGCGTGGGTTCGTAGGCATCGCGCCCGTCCTGCTGCGACCACGCCACCACCTCGGCCTGCACGGCGACCTCGGTGTCTTCGGCGTTGCCCATGGTGAGCGAGGCGACCGGGCGCTGCGGCGTGAGCACGATGCGCAGCGGCGCCACGCTGAGGCTGGTGGCCGCGGCGGGAGCGGGAGCGAGGGCGGCCAGCAGCAGGCCGGCCCCCCATGCGACTGGCAGCAGGGCGCGACGCATGCCGTGGCGGCCTGCGGTGAAGGCGGTCAACGGCGCCCTCAATAGGTCAGCGAGACCGTGATCGTGTCCGTGTAGTCGATGGCCGGCGCCGCGGTGTACTGCCCCGTGGGAATCAGGCCGTAGATCGTCTGTGTCTGCGGCGTCCCGTTGCCGACGTAGCCGGTGCCGGCGACGCTGTTGTCCCAGTTGGTCTGGTGCGCGCTGTCCTTGAAGAGGCCGTAGCCCAGCGTGTTGTTGCCGGCCGCCGCCGTGGGGCTGGTCATCAGGCGGTTCGTGATCGTTGCGCCCGAGCCGCCGCCCGCGCTCAGGCCGAGCGAGTAGGGCGTGCCGAAGGTGCAGGTCACGTTGAGGCTGGTGGTGCCGGCCAGGGCGGTGGCTGACGCCGGGTCGTACGGCCCGAACGCCAGCGTGGCCGGCGTGGTCATGAGGCAGGCCTTGAGCACCGTGGCCGTGACCTGAAAGGTCGTGGTCGTGGTGACCGCCTGCGCGGGCAGCAATGTCAACAAGGCACCGACGGGCAGCACGGTACGGGCCAGTGTGCGAAGGAGGGAGCGAGGCTGGTGGCGCATCGGACGGGACCTTTCATCGGTGACTGGAAACCCGGGAACGACAGTGAAAACCCACCCACCGTTTCCAGTAGTGGGCGCCCCCTTTCTAATCAATCTCTCCCCGATGGGACATAGGACGCGGCCCTGTCGTCGACAGCTTGCTACAGATTTTTCCGAGGCCGGGAGAGCTCATGAGTGATTTCGGTCTACAGCCTGGGCCGGGCCTAGGTCGGATGTCTTCATGGGGCGCGACCTCTTGTCGGAGGGGGTGGTGCGTGCGGTGTATAGAACCGTTTACATTTACGCTCTTGGGAGTCGCCATCCAACGCCATTGCAACCTTGCCCGCGAGGTCCATCCAACGTGATCGCCGAAATACATGCTGATGCCGCGCCTGCTGGCCTCGCCTCGGGGTTCACCATGGCGTTCCAGCCCATCGTGGACCTGGGCCGGCACGAGATCTATGCGCACGAGGCGCTGGTGCGCGGCCTCTCGGGCGAAGGCGCCGCCGAGGTGCTCGGGCGCGTCGATCCGGTCGACCGCTTCGCCTTCCACGAAGCCTGCCGCGTCAAGGCCATCGAGATCGCCTCGCGCCTGGGCATGAAGTCGCGCCTGAGCCTCAACGTCATGCCCAACGACGTCGCGGGGCAGGCCGAGTGCTTCCGCACCGCCATGGCTGCCGCCAAGCGCTGCAAGTTCCCGGTGCGCCAGCTGATGTTCGAGATCACCGAAGGCGAGCGCGTGCGCGACCTGCACGGCCTGGCCGACACCTTCCGCGCCTTCAAGCGCCACGGCTTCACTTCGGCCATCGACGACTTCGGCGCCGCCTACGCGGGCTTCGAGCTGCTGGCCGCGTTCCAGCCCGACGTGGTGAAGATCGATCTGAGCCTGATCCGCGGCATCCATGCCGACCCGGTGCGGCTGACCATCGTGCGCGGCTTCGTCGCCACCTGCGACGAGCTGCGCATCCGCGTGATCGCCGAAGGCGTGGAGGCGCCCGAAGAGGTGCGCGCCTTGCGCGAGATCGGCGTGGAGCTGTTCCAGGGCTACCTGTTCGCGCGGCCGGCCATCGCCACGCTGCCGGCGGTGGCGTGGGACGCCGCCGCCTGAGCCTTCCCTGACCTCAGACCTTCTGGGTCAGACGTTGCTGGTCGCGCGCACTTCCTCGAGCGTGGTCCGGCCCGCCAGCACCTTCTCGATGCCGTCCTGACGCAGCGTGCGCATGCCTTCGCGCATCGCGGCGTCCTGCAGTTCCTCGGCGCGCGCGCCGCCCTGCACCAGCCGGCGCAGTTCCCTCGACATCACCATCAGTTCGTGGATGCCCACGCGGCCCCGGAAGCCGGTGTCGTTGCAGTGCTTGCAGCCGGTGCTGGTGTAGGTCTGCAGCTGGCCGTCGCGCCCGTGGCGCTGCACCCACTCGGCGCGCACGGCGTCGCGCGCGGCCGGCGTGTCCTGCGCGCCGAAGGCGTGCATGTAGTCGGCCAGCAGCTCCTCGACCGCCTCGCTCGTCGCCGGGCGGCTCTGCACGCACTGCGGGCACAGGCAGCGCACCAGCCGCTGCGCCAGCACGGCCAGCAGCGAGTCGGCGAAGTTGAACGGGTCCATGCCCATGTCGAGCAGGCGCGTCACGGTTTCGGGCGCACTGTTGGTGTGCAGCGTCGACAGCACGAGGTGGCCGGTGAGCGAGGCCTCGATGGCGGTCCTGGCGGTCTCGGCGTCGCGGATCTCGCCGACCATGATCACGTCGGGGTCGGCGCGCACGAAGGCGCGCAGCGCCTTGGCAAAGGTCCAGTCGATGCGCGGGTTGACCTGCACCTGGCGCAGGCCCGGCTGCGTGATCTCGATCGGGTCTTCGGCGGTCCAGATCTTGCGCTCGGGCGTGTTGATGCGCATGAGCGCCGAGTGCAGCGTGGTGGTCTTGCCCGAGCCCGTCGGGCCCACGCACAGCACCATGCCGTAGGGCCGGTCGACCGCCTGCGAAAACTGCGCCAGGTTGCGCTCGGACAGGCCCAGCGCATCGAGCGCGATGGGCTTGGCCGAGGCCAGAATGCGCATCACCACGTCTTCCAGGCCGTTGTTGGTCGGGATGGTGGCCACGCGCAGCTCGATGCGGTGCTGCGGCGAGTACTTCGAGAAGTTGATCTTGCCGTCCTGCGGCTTGCGCTTTTCGCTGATGTCCAGGTCGCACATGATCTTCACGCGCGCGACCACCGCGTTGCGGTAGCTGGGCGGCAGCTCCAGGTAGGTGTAGAGCCGGCCGTCGCGGCGAAAGCGGATGCGCGTCTTTTCCTGCCCCGGGTCGCTCTCGATGTGGATGTCGGAGGCGCCCTCGCGGTGCGCTTCGAGGATCATGCTGTTGATCATGCGCACCAGCGAGTTGTCCGACTGCTCCACGGGCGGCTCGCCGGCGGCCGGTGCGGCGGCCGATTCTTCCTTCTCGAGCGTCTTCAGCAGCGTGCTGGTGCCCGTCATGTCGAACTCGAGCGGACGCATCGGGTCGTTCATGTCGATCACCGGGCGCTCGGCCGCCACCTGGCCGACCTTCTCGTAGGCCTTGTGCAGCACGCCGTCCAGGTCCAGGCACTGGCCCAGCACGGGAAGCACCTTCATCTGCGCGATGAACTCCACCTCGTCGATCACCGCGTGCCGGTTGACCGGGTCGTCGAGCGCCACCACCAGGCGCCCGCCGTGCAGCATGAGCGGCATGACCTGCAGGCGCCGCGCGGCTTCGTGGCCGACCTTGCGCAGCGCGTCGGCCGCGGCCGGAAACACATGCAGGTTCACCAGCGGGTAGCCCATCTTGCGCACCAGCGCGGTCTGCAGCTGGCCGCGGCTCACGACGCCCATGCGCACCAGCGTCTCGCCCAGCGGCACCGTGGGCTCGCGCTGCTGCTGCTGGAGCGCCGCGTCGAGTTGCGCCTGCGTGATCATGCCCAGCGACATCAGCGCCTGGCCGATGCGCGCGATCGGCATGCGGCTTTGCAGGTCGAGCTCCTGCACGAGCTGTTCGGGCATGACGACTTCGGTGGCTGCCATGGATGGGTCTCCTGGTGGGGGTGAGGGGGTGCGGCGGGCGTGCCGACGCTAACGGTAAAACGCGAAACGGTTGCGGCCCTGCGACTTGGCCGCGTAGAGCGCCGTGTCCGCCCGCGCGAGCAGTTCGCCGGCACCGACGCTGGCATCGACCGTCTCGACGAACACGATGCCGATGCTGGTCGTGACGTCCAGCCGCCGGCCTTCCACTGGGAACGCCGGCGCCGCGATCTGCGAGACGATCTTGTGCGCCACGCCCGCCACCGCGTCCTGCGAGTGCACGTTCTCCAGCACGATCACGAACTCGTCGCCGGCCAGGCGCACCACCGTGTCGGTCTCGCGCACGCTGGCGCGCAGGCGGCGCGCGTACTCGGCCAGCACGCCGTCGCCGGTGGAATGGCCGAGCGTGTCGTTGATGGCCTTGAAGTGGTCGATGTCCAGGAACATCAGCGCCATGCCGCCTTCGGCGCGGCGCACGCGCGACATCGCCGCGGGCAGCTGCTCGTTGAAGGCCAGGCGGTTCGGCAGGCCGGTCAGCACGTCCATGCGTGCCAGCTCGATGAGCTTGCGCTCGGCCTCCTTCAGCGCCGTGACGTTGAAGGTCATGAGGTAGAAGCCCGCCGTGTGGCCCGCCAGGTCCTTGTCGGGAATCAGGTTCACCTGGAAGTGCGCCTCCCGGTCATCGATCGGCACCTGCACCGGGTACTGCGTCGCCCTGCCGGCGAGCACCGTGGGCAGGTGGGGCGTGTGCTGCGCATACACAGCCTCGCCCACGGCCGAGCGCAGCGTCACGCCGTCGAGCGGCGCGCGCTCGTCCAGGCCCGCCATGCGCCGCGCGCGGCTGTTGCCGTACAGGCAGTTCTCGTCGCGGTCGAAGTAGGCGACCAGCGCGGGGATGTTGTCGGTCACGTCGCGCAGGCGCTTTTCCTGCTGCGTGAGGGCGCGGCGGATGTTCACTTCGTCGGTGATGTCGAAGGTCATCGCGAACACGCCGTGCACCATGCCCTCGGCGTCCTGGTCGGGGATGTAGTGGGCCTTGAAGGTGCGGTCGCCGATGCCCAGCGCCGCGTCGCCGGCCTTCTCGACGATCACCGTCTCGCCCGCCAGCGCGCGCTCCATGTGGGGCCGCACCACCGCGAAATCGGCCGCGCCCCGCACGGCCGGCATCCACTGGCCCACCAGCGGCTGGCCGTGGTGCAGCGTGCGCACCTTGGCATTGACGAAGGTGTAGTACAGCGCGGCGTCGACGTGCGAGACCAGCGCGGGAATGTTGTCGGCGATGGTGCGGATCTGCGCCTCGCTGTGCGCCAGCTCGAGCTCGATGTGCTTGCGCTGCGTGATGTCGAAGGTCATCGCGTAGTAGCCGCACACCCGCCCCTGCGCGTCGAGCTCGGGGATGAAGTCGGTCTGGAAGAAGTGCTCTTCCTCGTCGCGGTGCGCGGCGCCGCGCCGCTCGAAGGACACGGCCTCGCCGGCCAGCACGCGCCGCAGGTTGTGCTCGAGCGTCGGGTCGTCGTGCAGGCCGCTCATGCTCTGCACGGGCTGGCCCACCAGCTCCTCGGCGCTGTAGCCCAGCTCCTCGCACAGCCGCGCATTCACGAAGGTGTAGCGGCCCTGCGCGTCGGCGTGCGAGATCATGGCCGGCAGGTTGTCGGTGATGTCGCGCAGGAACTTCTCGCTGGCCTGGTGCTGCTGCATGAGCCGGTCGAAGGTGCGCGAGAGGTCGCCGATCTCGTCGTCCGGGTAGGTGCGCGCCACGGCCGCCTGCGCGGGCGCCGCGTGGGCGTCGAGCATGTGGCGGTGCAGCCCGGTGAGCGGGCGCAGCTGCTGGCGCACCACGGCCAGCGCCAGCGCGCCGGCCAGCAGCGCCAGCACGATGGCGCCGATCCACGCGGTGCGCTCGATGGCGTCGATGCGGGCAAAGGCCTCGTGGCGCGGGTACATCGAGCCCATGATCCAGTCGGCCTGGCGGATGCGCTTGAAGGCGTACAGGCCGGGCACGCCCGCATGGTTCACGCCTTCGATGGTGCCTTCGAAGCCGCCGATCGCGCGGTCCAGGTCGGGCGCGTCGTCGGCCATGGCCATGTTGGCCTGCTTGAGCACGCGGTCGGCCAGCGGATGGTCGATCACGATGCCGTCGGCGGTGGTGATGAACACGTAGCCCGTCTGGCCGAAGCGCACGTCGGCCAGTTCGCCCAGGATGTTGCGGTCCTTCAGGTTGATGGAGCCCGAGATCACGAACAGCACCCGGCCGGCCGCATCGAGCACCGGCTCGGTGATGGCGACCTGCGCCAGGCCGTTGAGCCGGTTGCGGTAAGGCTCGGAGATCACGCCCGTGCGCGCGGCGACCGTGTCCTTGAAGTACGCGCGGTCCTTCACGTTCACCTTGCCGATCTGTCGCGCGCCGTTCAGGTTGGCGACCAGCTCGCCGTCCGTGTCCAGGAAGGCGACGTTGTCGAACGCCGCCCGCAGGGACTGGTGCTTCTCGAGAAAGGCCTGCAGCGGCGCGGCGTTCGTGATGCCGTGCGAGCCCACGCTCTCGGCGATCGTCTTCAGCAGGATGCGCCGGCTGGCGAACTTCTGCTCCACCGCGCTCGCGATGGCCGACAGCCGCGCGAACTCCTCGTTGGCGATCGAGGCCTGCATGCGGCTCTTGACCAGGTGCAGCGCCACCGTGGCGATGACGAAGGTGGTGGCCAGCACGACGGCCGCAACGCCGACGCTGAGGCGCGTGTTCAGGCTGATGCGGCGTTTCGCGGTCGCGAAGAGTTTCATGGGCGTCGTGCGGGCGGTGCAGCGAAGCGGCGGGGACCACCGGCCGGGCCGGCCAGGGGGGCACGGCACACACCCTTCGCGCGTTGCGCAGCTAGTGTGTCAGAAAGTGCGAGAAATGCGCGCCATTGCGGTGCATCTCGCGGGGTTCCTGGGGGCCGGAGTGTTGCGCAGGTGCGCGAGGGAAACCAATCGTATTACTCGACGCGCGGCGGCGGCTCCGATCGGGCGGCCGCGGGCGAGCGGGCCGGCGCGATGAGCACCATCGCGCCGTCCTGTCCGCGCCGCACGCGCAGGCGCGTGCCGTCGAGCAGGCGCTCCAGCGCCGCGTCGGCGGCGATCTTTCCCCTGATGCCCCGGGTCGAGAGGTCCTTGACGTCTTCCATCTTGTAGATGAGCTGCACGCCCGACTGCGCGATGTAGGCGTCGAGCGCGGGCCGCAGCTCGCCGCCCTTCACGTCGAACTCCCGCGCGTGGGCGCAGGCCAGCCCCGTCGCCAGCAGGCCGGCGGCGGCCACGAGGGCAAGGCGGGGGCGGGTGAGCAAGAGGGCAAGGAAGGTGGGGGGCTGCCTCCGGATTCGAATCATGTCGGTCTGTTTTCCGCGAATTGGTTTTTCTTCTGCCCCCGGTGAGACGAGTTCGAGCGCACTTTCCGGTAACGGGGCAAGGGGGAAAAGCCCTCGGGCCCGGCCTTCTAGAATTTCCGGGTCCGCCGCCGGGCACGGGAATTCAAGGAAATTTCGCCGGCGGGCCTTCGCGCGTTACCGGAAATCTTCGGGCCGTTCGTCTCACTGTCTGTCGCCAATCCCGGCGACCTGCCGCTTCGTGTGTCGGCCCTTCAATTTCCAGGAGCGCTTCGTGGTTCTCAGTGACTTGGATGCCTGGTTCGTCAGCGAGGTGCTGCCGATGGAAGCCGCGCTCACGCGCTTCCTTCGCCGCAACTGGCGCGACGACGCCGAAGTGCCCGACCTGCGGCAGGACGTCTACGTGCGCATTTACGAGTCCGCCTCCAGATCCATGCCCGACCAGGTCAAGCCTTTCGTTTTTGCCACCGCGCGCAACCTGCTGATCGACCGCGCCCGGCGCGCGCAGATCGTTTCCATCGAGATCATTGCCGACCTCGACGCGCTCGATTTCTCGGCCGACGAGCTCACGCCCGAACGCCACGCGGCCGGCCGCGGCGAGCTGCGGCTGCTGCAGACGGCGCTCGACGCGCTGCCCTCCAAGTGCCGCCGCGTGGTCGAGATGCGCAAGATCGACGGGCTCTCGCAGCGCGAGGTCGCCACGCAGCTGGGCATCACCGAGGACACGGTCGAGCGGCAGGTGTCGCGCGGCGTGCGCGCCCTGGCCGACGCCCTGCTGTCGGGCGGCGTGCAGCTGGACACCAAGGCCTTCGGGCGAGCGCAGAACGAGCGGAGGCTCTCACCATGAGCGAAGCGCAGCGCATCGAATCGTTGGCCGCCGACTGGCTGGCCCGCCGCGACAGCGGCGACTGGACCGACACCGACCAGCAGCAGCTGGACGCCTGGATCGCCGCCTCCATCGCCCACCGCGTGGCGTGGCTGCGGCTGTCCAGCGCGTGGGAGCGCGGCGACCGGCTGGGCGCGCTGCGCACGCCGGCGATCCCGATCCCCGCGCCGACGCCTGCACCACAGCCGCAGACGGCGCGTCCGCCTCAACGCCTGTCGCGCTTCTCGCTGCAACGCATCGCCGCCGGCGTGCTCGTGGCCGCGGCCGGCACAGCCTGGCTCGGCTGGCAGTACACGCAGGAAGAACGCGGCCAGCACTACGCCACGGCCGTGGGTGCGCGCCAGTCGGTCGCGTTGTCCGACGGCTCGAAGCTCACGCTGAACACCGCCACGCAGGTGCGCACGGCCGTGAACGACAGCGGGCGCAAGGTGTGGCTGGACGCGGGCGAGGCCTACTTCGACATCGCGCACGACAAGAACCATCCCTTCGTCGTCATCGCCGGCGACCGCCGCATCACCGTGCTGGGCACGCGCTTCCTCGTGCGGCGCCAGGGCGAGCAGGTGAACGTGACGGTGGAGGAAGGGCGCGTGCAGATCGCCGCGGCCAAGCCCGATGCCCGAAGCGCCGAGCCCACCGTGCTCACGCGCAACCAGGCCGCAGTCACGCATGCCGACAACGTGCTCGTGATGTCCAAGGCGCCCAAGCAGGTCGACGACGAACTCAGCTGGCGCGAAGGCAAGCTCGTGTTCGACCAGACCACGCTGGGCGACGCGGCCGCGCAGTTCAACCGCTACAACCTGCGCAAGCTGGTGATCGCCGACCCGGTCATCGCGCAGGTGCGCATTGGCGGCAGCTTCGATGCGAACAACATGAGCGGCTTCGTGGCGCTTCTCAAGCAGGGCTTCGGCCTCGCTGCGCACGAGGCCGGCAACGAAATCAGAATTTCGAATCCGTAAATTACCGGAATGTGACGGGGCATTCGTCTCAGTGGGTACCCAAACAAATAACCACGCTGGAGACACACACAATGAATCGCACCGCGCCCCGCACCGGCCTGCCGCCCCAGAAGAAGAAGCGAACGTACGGCGCGCTGCGCCCGTGGGTCATCGGCGGCGCGTGGGCGCTGGCCAGCGGCATGGCCGCGCACGCGCAGACGCAGACCCCGCCGCAGGGCTTCGACGTGAGCGGCGGCGATCTCAAGACCGCGCTCGACGCCTACATCGCGCAGGGTGGCGTGCAGCTGCTCTACAAGGTCGACGACGTGAAGGGCGTGGCCACGCGCGGCGTGAAGGGCGCCCTGTCGCCGCAGGACGCGCTGGCGCGGCTGCTCGAAGGCACGCCGCTGCAGACGCGCCGCGGTGACGACGGCGCCATCGTGATCTACACGGCCGCCGCTGCCGCCAAGCCGCAGGCCGACGAGGCGCCGCAGTCGCTGGACAGCGTCACCATCACCGCCACGCGCCGCCGCGAGCCGGTGCGCGAGATCCCGATGCAGGTCAACGTGATGAAGGCGCAGGCGCTGGAACGCGCGGGCGCCAAGAACCTGGCCGACTACGTGGCCGAGCAGCCGGGCGTGAACCTCACCAGCAGCGGCAGCGTGGGCGGCACGCTCACCATGCGCGGGCTGACCACCGGCCCGGTGCAGGGCATCGCGACCGTGGGCGTGTACGTGGACGACGTGGCCACCGGCATGAGCTCGGCCGGCGCGAGCGGTGGCAATACGCCGCTGGACATGGGCATGCTCGACCTGAGCCACATCGAGGTGCTGCGCGGCCCGCAGGGCACGCTGTACGGCGCCGGCGCCATGAGCGGCGTGCTCAAGTACGTGACCAACCAGCCCGACACCATGGAGTTCGCGGGCTCGGTGAAGCTGGGCACCTCGTGGACGCAGGGCGGCGGCCCCGGCTTCACGACCGGCGCCGTGCTCAACGTGCCGCTCAAGGAAGACGTGGCGGCCGTGCGCTTCGCCGCCTTCACCGACCAGTTCGGCGGCAGCTACGACGCCACGGGCCTGGCGCGCGGGCGCAACATCGACCGCGGCCACACCGACGGCGGCCGCGTCTCGCTGCTGCTCACGCCCACGCGCGAACTCACGGTGCGCCTCACGGGCACGGTGCAGGACGTGCATCGCAAGGGCCTGGGCTTCGAGGACATGGACCAGCGCACGCTGCGCCCCTGGACGCGGGAGCGCACGCGCCAGCTGTCGGCCAACGAGTCGTACAGCAACCTCACGCAGCTGTTCGGGCTGGACGTGGAATACGACTTCGGCTGGGCCCGCCTGAACTCGATCACCTCCGCGCAGGACGTGAAGATCAACAACACCGTCGACGTCACCGGCCGCTACGGGCCGCTGCTGAGCGCGCTGCGCGTGCCGGTGGCCTCGGTGCCGGTGAACAGCGCCGTAGAGCAGCACCGCGTCAGCCAGGAGTTCCGCCTGACCTCGCGCTCGGGCACCACCATCGAGTGGCTGGCGGGCCTGTACCTGAACCGCGAACGCGGCAGCAACAACGGCGTCATGGACGCCAACCTGATCGGGGGCCGCAGCCTCGGCCTGCTGACGTCGACGCAGTCCTCGCGCTACCGCGAGGAGGCGGCCTACGGCGACGTCACCTGGAACGTGACGCCCAGGTTCTCGCTCACCGGCGGCGTGCGCCTGGCGCGCAACAACCAGAAGTACGCCAGCCGCCAGACCGGCCAGCTCGTCGGGTCGGTCGCCGCCAGTGCCGCCGGCACCTCGTCGGAAAGCCCGACCACCTACCTGGCCGCGGCCAAGTACACGCTGTCGGACACGAGCACCATGTACTTCCGCGCGGCCAGCGGCTACCGCCCCGGCGGTCCCAACGTGCTCAAGGCCGACACCGACCGCAACGTGGTGCAGCCGATGTACAACTCCGACTCGCTGTGGAGCTACGAGCTGGGCTACAAGGCCGACCTGCTGGACCGCACGCTGTCGCTGGAGGCGGCGCTGTACGACATCGAGTGGACCGGCGTGCAGCAGCCCACGCGCAGCGGCGCCTTCGTGTTCGTCACCAACGCGGGCGCGGCCCGCATCAAGGGCAGCGAGGTCACGCTCAACTGGAAGCCCAGCAAGGAATGGCGCTTCACCGCCAATGCCGCGGCCGTCGATGCGCGCCTGACCGAGGATGCCAAGGGCCTGGGCGCCAAGGCCGGCGCGCGCCTGCCGCACACGCCGCGCTTTGCCGCCACGCTGGGCGTGACGCGCAACTTCAGCCTGGCCGACCACCCGGCCTACGTCGGCATCAGCGCGCGCTACACCGGCAAGCGCGATGCGGGCTACCGCGGCAGCACGGCCATTCCGAGCATCAACATGCCGGCCTACACGCTGGTCGACCTGCAGGCGGGCATCGACTTCAAGCGCTTCAGCGTCTCGGCCTACGTGCGCAACCTGACGAACAAGCGCGGCATCGTGTCGATCGAAACCGGACTCAACGCGAACCCGAACCTGGTGACCGCGGCGCTCGTGCCCGCGCGCACCATCGGCGTGAACGTCAACGTTCCGTTCTGACATGTCGGGCCTCCCACCGTTCGCGGCACCGATGCCGCTGGATGCGGCCGCCCCTGCGGCCCTGGAAACGACCCGCAAGGCGCCCACCAGCGCCTGGTATGCGCTGGCGGTGCTCATCATCGCGACGGTGCTGGGCTCGATCGACAAGGTCATCCTCACGCTGCTGACGGAGCCGATCCGCCAGACGCTGTCGCTGTCCGACACGCAGCTCGGGCTGCTGCAGGGCGCCGGCATCGTGCTGTTCACCGGCATCGCCACGCTGCCCTTGGGCTGGCTCAGCGACCGCTACGACCGGCGCGTGGTGCTCGCGGCCTGCGTGGTGCTGTGGAGCGCCGCCACCGCCATGCGCGGCACAGCCATGGACTACGGCGTGCTGTTCGTCGCCTCCGTCGGCCTGGGCGTGGGCGAGGCGGGCCTCACGCCCATCACCAACAGCATGATCCCCGACCTGTTCCCGCGCGCGCAGCGGGTGCTGGCGAATGCGGTGTTCGCGCTGTCGGCCATCTTCGGAAGTGCGCTGGGCGCGCTGCTGGGCGGCACCATCGTGCACCTGACGGACGACCTGCGGCCCTGGCTGCCGGTCGCGATGCAGCAGCTCGAAGCCTGGCGCCTGACCTTCTTCGTGCTGGCCAGCGCCGGCATTCCGGTGACGCTGCTGGTGCTGTCGATCCGGCGCACGCCGCGCGGCGGTGCACAGGAAGCCAAGGCAAAACCGGGGGCGCCGGCCGCCGACGCACCGGGCGCCACGACCCTGCGCCAGCACCTGCGCCAGCACTGGCGCACCTTCGCGGGCCTGGTGGTCGGCGTGGGCCTGACCAGCGTGGGCCTGAGCTCGCTGGGCACCTGGCTGCCGATCCTCACGGCGCGCACCTACGGCGTCACGCCGGTGCAGATGGGGCAGGGCATGGGCCTGGCCTTCCTGTGCGGCACGGTGGCCGGCGGCCTGCTGGGCGTGCTGTCGATGCGCTACGTGCAGCCGCGCATGGGGCCGGCCGCGGCGCTGCGGCTGATCATGCTGGGCAATCTCTCGGCGGCGCTGATGTCGACGCTGCTGCTGTTCACGAGTTCGGCCAACCACAACTTCGCGCTGCTGGGCCTGCTGGTGGTGCCGCTCATCGGCAGCGCGGTGCTGCTGCCCAACGTGCTGCAGGACGCGGCGCCGCCGCACCTGCGCGCCCGCACCATCGCCATGCTCACGCTGGCCAGCCTGCCCTTCGGCGTGGTGGGTCCACTCGTGGTCGGCATGTTGTCGGACGCCCTCAAGTCGATGCCCAACGGGCTGGCGGTGTCCATCGTCGTGACCACGCTGGTCGGCGGCAGCCTGGGCGCCATGGTGCTGCGCGCCGCCGAAGGCCCGTTCGTTCGCCTGATGCGCGAGGCGAAACCGAACTGAGCCTTCCGCGTCGAGATCCCGCTCCCCCCTTTCATCGTTCGTTGTTCCTCCATGTCACAACCACACCCTTCAGCCTCTCTTCCTGACACCGCTTCCGCACTGGCCGCCATCGACGCGCTGGTGGCGCCCCTGAACCGCAGCGACGCGCCCGGCCTGGTGCTGGCCATCGCGCAGCATGGCCGCCTGCTGTACCGCCGCGCCGTCGGCATGGCCAGCCTGGAGATGGGCGTGGCGCTCAAGCCGACCACGCGCATGCGCATCGCCTCCACCAGCAAGCACTTCACGGCCATGGCCGTGCTGCTGCTGGCCGAAGACGGCCTGCTCGACGTGGAAGACCCGGTGCAGAAATACCTGCCCGAGCTGCCGCAACTGAGCGCCAACGGCCCCACGCTGCGCCACCTGCTCACGCACACCAGCGGCTGGCGCGGCCACGACGAGCTGTGGGCCATCGCGCACGGCCTCACGTTCACGCTGCCTGGCCCGGGCCTGCCCGCCATGGCGCGCCAGAGCGAGCTGAACTTCGAGCCCGGCACGCACATGGTCTACAGCAACGGCGGCTACTTCCTGCTGGCCAAGATCGTCGAGCGCGTGAGCGGCAAGAGCTTCAACGACTTCCTGAAGGCGCGCCTGTTCGACCCGCTCGGCATGGCCGACACCTCGTCGGTGGTGACCGACCTGGACGTGGTCCCCGGCATGGCCGGCCTGTACATGCCCGCGCCCGGTGGCGGCTGGCGCCGCGGCCTGTACCCGTGCGAACTCGACGGCGGCGGCTCGCTGGTGTCGACGGCGGACGACATGCTGCGCTGGCTCGCCCACATGCACGGCAGCGAAAAGATCGTGGGCAGCGCGAAGAGCTGGGCGCTGCTGTCGGCGCCCACCACGCTGTCGTCGGGCTCGAAGGTGAACTACGGCTTCGGCCTCGCGCGCCACCCGTACCGCGGCGTCGAGATCGTGCACCACGCGGGCGCCGTGCTCGGCGCGCAGTCGCAGATGATCAGCGTGCCCAGCCACGGGCTGGACATCATCGCCATGGTGAACGGCGCGCCCGTGTCGCCGTCGGCGTTGGCCCTCAAGGTGATCGAGCTGCTGCTGGGCGACGCGCTCGCGCCGCCCGAGGTGCGCCCGCTGGCCAGCGCCTTCCCCGCGCTGCCCGGCCAGCGCTACCACGCACCCTCCACCGGCGGCCTGCTGGGCTTTGCGGACGTGGCCGGAAAGCTGGCGCTGTCGTGGCAGGCCGGCGAGGCCAGGCCCCTGAACCAGGGCGACGGCAAGCTCTGGCTGGGCCTGCAGGACCTGCCGACGAACGACCTCGTGATCGACACCGCCGACATCGACCCGCAGCGCGCACCCGATGCCTTCGTGCTGCACGAAGGCGGCCAGCCGCGCCGCTTCGAGCGCCTGCCCGAGACCGCGCCCGATGCCGCCTCGCTCGCCGACGAACTGTGCGGCGACTACACCAGCCCCGACCTCGACGCCACCGCGCGGATGGTGTTGGTCGACGGCAGGTTGCAGCTCACCGTGCAGGGCCGCCACGGCCAGCACGCGTGCGTGCTGACGCCGCTGTCGGCCGACGTGGCGACGCTCGCCTCGGTCGACCCGGTGCTGGCCCAGCTGGGCAAATCGGTTCTCAACGTGGAGCGCAAGGGTGGCCGGGTCGTGGGACTGCTGTTTGCCACGACGCGCTCGCGAAACATCCACCTTGCCCGCCAGGAGCCCCGCGCATGAAGTTCTTCACCACCCTGTTCGCCACCGAAACCAACACCTTCGTCTCGGCCCCCACCGGCCTGGGCAGCTACGAGGAATACGGCATCTTCCGCGGCGACGCCAGCACGCGCGACGCCACCGGCTACGGCCTGTACGCGGTGGAAGTGCGCCGGCAGCTGGCCGCCGAAGGCCATGAAACGGTCGAGAGCCTGCTGGCCTTCGCGCAGCCGCTGGGGCGCACCGTGCGCAGCGTGTACGAGCGCCTGCGCGACGAGATCCTGGACGACCTGCGCAAGGCCGGCCCGGTCGACGGCGTGATCCTCGTGCTGCACGGCGCGATGGTGGCCGACGGCTACGACGACTGTGAAGGCGACGTGATCTCGCGCGTGCGCGAGATCGTCGGGCCGAACGTGCCCATCGGCGTGTCGCTCGACCTGCACTGCCACTTCACGCAGAAGATGGTGAACACGGCCGACGCGATCATTTGCTACAAGGAATATCCGCACACCGATGCGTTCGAGCGCCTGACCGAGCTGATCCGCATCGTGGTCGACACCGCGCAGGGCCGCGTGAAGCCCGTGACAGCCGTGCACGACTGCCGCATGGTCGGAAAGTGGCACACCACGCGCGAACCGATGGCCGGCTTCGTGCGCCGCATGCAGGACGCCGAAAAGCTGCCGGGCGTGCTCTCGGTGTCGCTGGGCCATGGCTTCCCCTGGGCCGACGTGCCCGAGTCGGGCGCCAAGCTGTGGGTGGTGACCGACAACGACCCCGCGCTGGCCGCGAAGCTGGCCGAAGAACTCGGCCGCGGCTTCTGGGACCTGCGCCACGAGACGGGCGTGCCCTCGCTCTCGATCGAGGAGACGCTGGCCAAAGCCATGGCCGTTCAGGGCGGCCCCGTGGTCATCGCCGACACCGCCGACAACCCCGGCGGCGGCGCCACCAGCGACAGCACCTTCATGCTGCGCGCCGTGGTCGAGCGCGGCATCGGCGACGTGGCCTTCGGCGGCGTGTGGGACCTGGGCGCGGTGCAGCTGTGCCGCGACGCGGGCGTGGGCGCGAGCTTCGAGCTGCGCCTGGGCGGCAAGTGCGGCCCGGCCTCGGGCGATCCGATCGACCTGCACGTGACCGTGATGAACGTGGTGGAGGCGCACTCGCAGGGCGGCCTCTCGGGCGTGCGCACGCCCATGGGCCCGTGCGTGTGGGTGCAGGCCGCCGACGGCGTGGACATCGTGCTCATCAGCAAGCGCAACCAGGTCATCGGCGCCGACCTCTTCACGGGCCTGGGCATCGACCTGGCGGCCAAGAAGCTGGTCATCGTGAAGTCGGCGCAGCACTTCCACGCGGAGTTCGGTCCCCTGGCCAAGTCCGTGCTGTACGTGTCGACGCCGGCCTCGCTGAGCACCGACTTCGCCAACCTGCCGTACCGCGTGCGCGACCTCGACTACTGGCCGCGCGTGGAACAACCCGGTCGCCCGCACCACATGGCCGCGCCCGGCGAGCTTTACACCATCGACGGCCGCGCCATGCACCTGCAGCGCAGCGGCCCCGTGCCGGCCAGCGCCGCGCAGCCCACGCTCGTGATCGAGGCCGGCGGCGGTTGCGCCTCGCCGACCTACGCGCGCCTGCAGCAGGCGCTGGCGGCCAAGCACCCGGTGATCAGCTACGACCGCGCCGGCATGGGCTGGAGCGAAGCCGACGACGCGCCCTTCGACGGCGAACGCACCGCGCACCGCCTGCATGCGCTGCTCGCAGCCGCCGGCGTGACGGGCCCGATCGTGCTCGTCGGCCATTCGCTCGGCGGCCTGCTGAACCGGGTCTACGCGGGCCTGTACCCGCAACAGGTCGCGGGCGTGGTGATGCTCGACGCCAGCCACCCCGACCAGTTCGCGATGTACGAGCACCCGCCCGAATCGCAGTTCGCGGCCGAGCGCGTCAAGCGCGCGGACTTCCAGGCCGGCGGCCCGCCGCCGCCGGAGCAGGCGCCCATCGAGGCCCTGTTCGCCGACATGCCGCAGGTGCTGCGCCAGATGAAGGCGACCTACACGCCCGAAGCGCTCGACACCATGGTGGCCGAGGTGCGCGGCCTGCCGCACGTCGCGCGCCAGGCGGCCGCGTCGCCCGACTTCGGCGCGCGTCCGCTGGCCGTGCTGTGGGCGCAGCAGCAGCCGCTGCCGGCCGGTGCCGACCCGGCCATTGCCGCGGTGCAGCAGCGCTGGCCCGAGTTCCAGGAAGCGCATGCGGCGCTGTCGACGCAACGCCGCCTGGCCTGCATCGAAGGCGCCGCGCACATGACGCTGGTGCTGCTGCCGCCGCTCGTGCAGCGCGTGGCCGAGGAAATCGACGGCGTGATGGCGCAGATCGCCTCCGGAACCAGCCGATGACGCCCCTGGCCGAACTCACCACGCCCGCGCTGCTGCTCGACGTCGGCGTGCTCGAACGCAACTGCGAGGCGATGGCGCAGCGCGCGGCGCGCCACGGCGTGGCGCTGCGCCCGCACCTGAAGACCGCCAAATCGGCGGAGGTGGCGCGGCGCGCCACGCGCGGGCAGGCCGGCGGGCTCACGGTGTCGACCGTGGCCGAGGCCGCCTACTTCGCGCGCCACGGCTTCACCGACCTGACCTACGCCGTCGGCATCGACGCGAACAAGATCGAGGCGCTGCACGACATCCAGCGCACGCACGGCGCGCGCGTGACGCTGCTGGCCGATTCGGTCGAGGCCGTGCAGGCGGCCGGTGCCCGCGCGCGGGCGCTGGGCGCCAGCTTTCGCGTGCTGCTGGAGATCGACACGGGCGGCGGCCGCGGCGGCGTCGGTCCGCGCGACGACGGCCTGCTGTCGCTCGCGCGCGAGGTGCAGCGCAGCGAATCGCTGGCGCTGGCCGGCGTGCTCACGCATGCGGGCCACAGCTACCACGTGCAGGGCGGCACGGCGATCCGTGCCATCGCCGAGGCCGAGCGCGCCGGCGCCGTGCATGCGGCCGAGCGGCTGCGCGCGGTCGGCATCCCGGTCGAGGTGGTGAGCGTGGGCTCCACGCCCACGGCCGTGTGCGCGCAGTCGCTCGACGGCGTCACCGAGATGCGCCCCGGCGTCTACACCTTCTTCGACCTGGACCAGGCGGCGCGCGGCATCTGCGGCGTGGACGAGATCGCGCTGTCGGTGCTGGCCACCGTGATCGGCCACAACCCGCGCTCGCGGCGCGTGCTGATCGATGCCGGCGCGCTCGCGCTGTCGAAAGACCAGTCGGCGGCCGAGTTCCGCGCCGGCCTGGGCTTCGGGCTGGTGTGCCGGGCCGACGGCACAGTGCCGCTGCCCGGCCTGTGCGTGGCCGAGCTGCACCAGGAGCACGGACTGATCGCGTGCGAAGGCGACGACGACGCACAGGCCATGTTCCGCGCGCTGCCCCTGGGTGCCCGCGTGCGCGTGCTGCCGCACCACGCCTGCATGACGGCCGCGCCCTACGACCGCTACCACGTGGTGGACGGCGCGGGCAGCGGCGTGCAGGCGGTCTGGGACAAGGCGCATGGCTGGCAGGCCGGCGCCTGAAGCAATCTATTTTTCTGGAGAAGACAACGATGACGAAGACATTCCTTGCACGGCTGACGGCCGTGGCCGCGCCCTTTGTTCTGGCCCTCGGCCTGGGCAGCGCGCCGCAACTCGCAGGCGCCCAGACGCCGGCCGCACCGCAGGTCGCGGCCAGTGCTGCTGTCGCCGCACCGGCGCCCGTGGCGGTGCCCGAGAAGCCTGCCGCCCCGGTTGCCGCACCGGCCGCCACCGCCAAGGTCGACAACCCCTACGGCGTGGGCGCGCTCTGGTCGCAGAGCGATGCCGTCGCCAAGGCCGTGCTCGCCATCCTGGCGATCATGTCGATGGGCAGCTGGTACGTGATCGTCACCAAGCTGCTCGAGCAGATGCGCATGGGCCGCCAGGCCCGCGCGGTCGACAACGAGTTCTGGAACGCGGGCACCGTGCAGGCCGGCACCGCGCGGCTGGCCGAGGGCAGCCCGTTCCGCTTCATCGCCGACGCCGGCATGCAGGCCACGCAGAAGCACGACGGCCTGCGCGGCAAGGTCGACTTCGCCGACTTCGTCGACCTGTGCATCCACCGCGCCACCGAGCGCGTGCAGCGGCGCCTGGGCAACGGCATGTCGCTGTTGGCCACCGTGGGCTCCACCGCGCCCTTCGTCGGCCTGTTCGGCACCGTCTGGGGCATCTACCACGCGCTCACCGCCATCGGCGTGGCGGGGCAGGCGTCGATCGACAAGGTGGCCGGCCCGGTGGGCGAGGCGCTCATCATGACCGCCATCGGCCTGGCCGTGGCCGTGCCTGCCGTGCTGGGCTACAACTGGCTCCTGCGTCGCAACATCACCGTGATGGACGACGTGCGCGAGTTCAGCGGCGAGCTGCACTCCGTGATCCTGGCCGGCAGCGCCGCGGCCTGACGCGCGCGCACGCACGCAAGCGGACTGCGCCATGGCGATGAACATCCCGGCCTCCGGGGGAGACGAGGAACAGGCCATCGCGGCCATCAACACCACGCCGCTGGTCGACGTGATGCTGGTGCTGCTGATCATCTTCCTCATCACCATCCCGGTGGTCAATTACTCGGTGCCCGTCGCGGTGCCGAAGGAGCGCAACGAGGTGCGCGAGAGCAAGCCCGAGACCGTCGTGATCTCGGTGGACGCCGCCGGCCGAACCTACTGGTACGACACGCCGGTGCAGGGCACGCCCGCGCTGGTGGCGCGGCTCACCAAGGTGGCGGCCATGAGCCCGCAGCCCGAGGTGCACATCCGCGGCGACTGGCATTCCGACTACGAGCCGGTGGGCCGGATCATCTACGCCTGCCAGGCGGCCGGGATCGCCAAGGTGGGCTTCATCACCGAGCCGCCCGCGCGCAACTGAGACGAGCAGACAGCGAGACAAGCAAGCCATGCCAAGAAAACAGAAGCAGGGGCGGCGCAGCAGCACGCCTTCCGACGAGCCGATGATGGACATCAACACCACGCCGCTCATCGACGTGATGCTGGTGCTGCTGATCATGCTGATCATCACCATCCCGATCCAGCTGCATTCGGTGAACCTGAACATGCCCACGGGCAACCCGCCGCCCAGCGATCTCAAGCCCGAGGTGCTGCGCATCGACATCGACGCGCTCAGCGTCGTGCAGTGGAACGGCGAGCCGCTGGCCGACCGCACGGAGATGGAACGGCGCTTCGAGCAGGTCGCCGCGCAGGCGGTGCAGCCCGAGGTGCACCTGCGGCCCGACCGGCGCGCCAAGTACGAAGTGGTGGCCGGCGTGATGGCCTCGGCGCAGCGCACGGGCGTGAGCAAGCTGGGCATCGTGGGCGCGGAGCAGTTCATCCCATGAAGCGCTCCCGCAAGGACTTCAACCCGAAATCGCGCTTCGGCCCCGTGGGCATCGCCGTGATGGTGCTGTTCCACGTCGGCGTGGGCTATGCGCTCGTTTCGGGGCTCGCGCGCCAGACGGTCGAGCTGATCAAGAAGCCGATGGACGCGACCATCATCAGCGAGATCAAGCCGCCGCCCCCACCGCCACCGCCGCCCCCGCCGCCGAAGAAGATCGTGCGGCAGGAAACGCCCAAGGCCCCGCCGCCGCCGCGCCCGGCCTACGTGCCGCC
>NZ_BCUS01000061.1 GCF_001591345.1 Variovorax boronicumulans NBRC 103145
GCGAATGGCTGCGGCGGCTTAACCCCGTTCGGGCGGCTGGCCCGTATCAGCGGTGGTAGTCATTCTTTTCGAGGAGTCCTGATGATCCGCCGCACCCTTTCCATGTCGACACCCCGCGCCGCCGTGCGCCACCGCGCAGGCGCTGTCCTGCTGGCCCTGGCGGCCGCCCTGTCGCTGGCCGGCTGCGACCGCCAGCGCAGTGCCGAGTCGGCCGCGCCGGCCTCCGCGCCCATGCCGGTACCGCCGATGGGCTATGGCGGTGCCATGAAAGCACAGCGGGCGAGCGCGCCGCAGGCCGAGATCGCCGCGTCGCAGTCCGACGAGGCGCGGGGCGGCAGTGGCGAGACCGCGCTGCAGCGCTTCCTGGCCGTGCGGCAGGACCTGAATGTCGAAGTGCCGGCTGAACAGCTGGCCGATGCCTGGGGCAAGGTGCGCGACCTGTGCGGCACGCTGAAGTGCGAGCTGCTGTCGTCTTCGCTGCTGCGCGAGACGCCGCAGCAGCCGGGCAACGCCCTGCTCGAGATGCGTGTGGAGCCCGCCGACGTCGACAAGCTGCTCGGCGGCCTGGCCGGCGTGGCGAACGTGGTCTCGCACACCACCACCAGCGAGGACAAGACCTCCGAGGTGATCGACGTCGAGGCCCGCATCAAGAACCGCACCGAGTTTCGCGACAGCCTGCGCGTCATGCTGCGCGACACCGTCACCAAGCGCACCATGGCCGACCTGCTGGCGATCCAGCGCACGCTGTCGGACACGCAGGCCGAGCTCGACGCCATCGCCACCCAGCGCAAGGTGCTGGCGCAGCAGACCAGCAAGCAGCACATCCAGATCCAGTTCACGCCCAAGCGCGCGCTGGTGAGCGGCAGCGACGGCTACAGCCCGATGGCGCACGCGCTGCGCAACGCCAGCGACGTGCTGGCCGAAAGCGTGGGCGCGCTCATCACCTTCGTGGCCGCTGCCCTGCCGTGGCTGCTGCTGGTGGTGCTGCCCGTGGGGTGGCTGGTGCGGGTGCTGTGGCGTCGTCGCCGCGCCAAGTCGGCGTGAGACACTGCGCGCCGGCCGCACCCGACGCAGGGTGGCCGCACGACAAGAAGGAGGGGCCGCATGGTGGGTCGATTTCGGAAGTTTCTTGCGGGACTGGGCCTGGGGAAGGCGCAGGACGATGGGGCGGTGCCTGCCTCTGTGCCGGCTGCGCCTGAACCGGCGCCACCGCCCGCAGCGCCCCCTGCACTGCGCTACACCTTCGACGTCAAACCCGCCCAGCCCATGGCGCGGTTGATCGCCGCCCCATGGGCCTCGGCGCCCCCGACGCCGCCGAAGCCCTTGAAGCGCCCACCACGGAACCCGCCCGCGCCGCCCGTCGAGGCACCTCCGCCGCAGTTCGACGCGACCCCGGACCTGCCGGAGCCCTTCGGCTACAAGGTCTGCTGGTTTGCCGTGCGCGCCTCGGACCCCGCACAAGTGCTCGATGCCCTCGGGTGGGCGTCCGAAGGGCCGGCCAACTGGCACACCGGCATCGCGGCGGCCTACCGTCGGACGTCTGGCGGACAGGCCCCCTGGGTGTTCGCATCACCGCCCGTCGACGGCTGGGTGTTGCTCGTTGGGGACGGCCTGCCGTATCCCGCCGTGTACCCGGAGGACCGCCTCAAAGGCATCGGGCAGGCCTTCGACGTGATCTTCACGCGCCTGAAGGACCACTTCGGCGAAGCGCAATTCTTTGGCAGCCACCGTGTCGCCGACTTCGTCACCTGGGCGCGCGCACGCCGCGGCGAGCCCGGGCGGCAGTTCAGCTATGCGGGCAGCAGCGGCGAGGTCTATGCCAACGTGGGTGCCCAGAGCGCCGAGGAAGCCGCGCTGGGCTTCGCCGTGCTCAGCGGGCTGTCGCCGGTCGACGCGCGCGACCGGCTCTCGGAACTGCTCGAGGAAGAGATGGCGCGCAAGGACGCGCTGGTCGCCTCAGGCATGTCGCGGCGCGACGCCGGCCGGCAGGTCCGCCCGAGTGGCCGCAGCGTCATGCCCGGCGAAGAGGACGTCACGGCGCTTGCCGATGCGTGGAGTGTCGACCCGACGCGGCTCGACGAAGCGGACCGGGGTTACTTGCCGGGCGTGGGGTTGATGGCCCGTGTTCCGACGGACCTGGGGCAGGAGCCCGTCAGCCCACCACCACTTCGCTGATCTGCATCACCGGCGCGATGTCGGTGTAGTTCTTCACGTCGCCCATGATCTCCTTCACGTGCGGGCCGAAGGCCTTCTGGAAGGACTCGACCGATTCGGCGAACACGTGGCACATGCCGACATACGTGGGCGGCGAGCCCGGTGCGCCGCCGCCCAGGCCCTTGTCGATGGTGTACGAGAGGCAGGCGTCGCCCATGCGGGCCTTGAGCATCGGCATGTGCTGGTCGCGGTAGTAGTCGTGGTCGAACCGAGCGCCGGGGGTGTGGGGGTACATCACGCTGACTTTGATCATGGAAGGTGTCTCCTGGGTGGCTGAATGCGGTCGAGCATAGGAGATGGCGCGCGACGCAACAAGCCGGTGCCTTCTAAGATGGCGCCCATGCGAATCTCCGTCTACCTCACCGACAACCGTCCCGATCCCTGGATCGATGGCCTGAAGGCCGAACTCCCCGAAGCCACCATCGAAGCCTGGACGCCCGGCGCGCCGCAGGCCGACCACGGCGTGGTGTGGGCGCCGCCCCAGCAGTTCCTCGACGAGCAGCCCGACCTGCGCGGCCTGTTCAACATCGGCGCGGGCGTCGATGCACTGCTCAAGCTCAAGGTGCCGGCGCACACGCGCATCGTGCGCCTGGACGACGCGGGCATGTCGGTGCAGATGGCCGAGTACGTGTGCCACACGCTCATTCGCCACTTCCGCGAGTTCGACGTGTACGAAGCGGATGCGCGCGAGGGCAAGTGGAGCTACCGCAAGCCGAAGCTGCGGCGCGACTTCCCGGTCGGCATCATGGGCCTGGGCGTGCTCGGCGAGCGCGTGGCCAAGGCGGTGGCGCAGTTCGAATTTCCGGTGCTCGGCTGGAGCCGCTCTGCCAAGGCCATTGACGGCGTGCAGGTGTTCAGCGGCGAGGCGCAGTTCGACGAGTTCCTGGCCTCCACGCGCGTGCTGGTCAACCTGCTGCCGCTGACCGAGGCCACGCGCGGCATCCTGAACCGCACCACGCTGGGCAAGCTCAAGCCCGAGGGCTACCTCATCAGCATCGCGCGCGGCGGCCACCTGGTCGAAGACGACCTGATCCCGATGCTCGACGCCGGCCAGCTCGCGGGCGCCACGCTCGACGTGTTCCAGGTCGAGCCGCTGCCGGCCGACCACGCCTTCTGGCGCCACCCGAAGATCACCGTCACGCCGCACGGCTCGGCGCGCACGCTGCGCGAGGAGTCCATCGCCCAGATCGCCGGGAAGATCCGCGCGATGGAGCAGGGCCTGCCGATCGCCGGCATCGTCGATCCCGTCCGCGGCTACTGACGCCCCTGCGCCGACGACGACGGTCCGGCTGACACGCGGCCGGCGGGGGAAAACCCCGACGCTTTTGTTTTTCACATACGAGAAAATTTCTTCATGGTTGTGAAAACAGCGTTTCGCGTGATCGAGATCGTCGAGCTCTTCGCCCGGGAGAAGCAGCCGCTGGCCCTGTCCGAGATGGCGCGGCTGCTCGACATGCCGGTGTCCAGCTGCCTGGGCCTGATCCGCACGCTCGAAGAGCAGGGCTACATGTACGAGACCGGCCGCCGCCAGGGCTACTACCCCACGGGGCGGCTGCTGGCGATGGCGCAGGTCATCGCCGCGCACGACCCGGTGCTCGACCGGGTGAAGGCCACGCTCGAGGAACTGCGCGACGCCGCCTGCGAAACGGTGGTGTTCGGCAAGTTCCGCGATGCCGAGCACGTCGTGTACCTCGACGTGCTGAGCGCGCCGCAGCGCATCCGCTACACGGCCGAGTCGGGCGAAACGCGCCCCGCGTACGCCAACTCGCTGGGCCGCGCGCTGCTGTCCACGCTCGCGCCCGAAGCGCGCCGCAAGCTGCTCGAGGGCATGACGCTCGCGCCGCTGACCGACGCCACGCTCACCACCGCCGATGCCATCGAGGCCGAGCTGCAGCGCGGCGCCGCGCGCGGCTGGTACGGCAACCTCGGCGAGAGCATTCCCGACCTGATCGGCCTGGCCTGGCCGCTGCGCATCGGCGGCGAGGCCTACGCGATCTCGGTGGCCGGCCCGCGCTACCGCATGGAAGCGCGCATCGACGACATCGCCGCGATGCTGCGCTCGGCCTGCCTGGCGATCGAACCCAAGACAGAGAACCCCCGATGACTGAAACCGCTGCGCGCTACTTCGTCCGCGAGGACGAGATCACCGGCTACCACCCCGCCAACCACACCGGCACGCTGAACAAGCGCCTGATCGGTCCCGAGACGGTGGGTGCGAAGCAGCTCGAGGTGCTGGTGGGCCACATCCAGAAGGGCAAGGGCGCGCTGCCGCATGCGCACCCGGGCATCGAACAGGTCTGCTACATGCTCGAAGGCCGCGCGGTCGCCGAGGTGGGCGGCCAGCGGCAGGAGCTGCATCCTGGCGACAGCTGCTTTTTTCCGGCCGACGCGATGCACACCTTCACGGTGGTGAGCGACGAGCCGGTGCGCGTGCTGGTGATCTACAGCCCGCCGTACGAGGAATCGCCGGAGCGCGTGATCCGGCCCTGAACGACAACCCCCGGAGACACAACCATGCAGACGAAGAACGCGACAGAAACAGTCGCGGTGGAAAGCCGCCGCCGTTTCATTTCCATCGGCGCTGCGGCGGGCCTGGTGGGCGCCGCGCCCTGGGCCTTCGCGCAGGACGGCGGCTATCCGAAGCAGCCGATCAAGCTCATCGTGCCTTTCGCGGCCGGCAGCGGCACCGACGCGGTGGCGCGCATCACCGCGCAGATGCTGGGCGAGGCGCTCAAGGCCTCGGTGATCGTCGACAACCGGGCCGGCGCCAGCGGCGTGATCGCGGCCGAGCTGGTGGCCAAGGCGCCGCCCGACGGCTACACGCTCTTCATGACGACCAACACCACGCACTCGGCCAACCCGAGCCTGATGAAGTCGCTGCCCTACGACCCGGTGAAAGACTTCGCGCCCGTCAGCCGCATGGGCAACCTGCCGTTCATGCTGGTGGTGAACAACGACCTGCCCGTGAAGAGCGTGGCCGAGCTGCTGGCCTGGGGCCGCGCGCATCCGGGCAAGCTGACCTACGCCAGCGGCAACAGCACCGGCATCGTGAGCGGCGCCACGCTGTCGCGCATGAGCGGCATCCCGATGCTGCACGTGCCCTACAAGAGCACGCCGCCGGCCATCGCCGACCTCATCGGCGGACAGGTGTCGATGATGGTGGTCGACCTCGCCGCGGGGCTCGCCACGGTCAAGGCCGGCAAGATGCGCGCGATTGCGGTCACCACACAGGAGCGCACCAAGCTCTTTCCCGAACTGCCGCCGCTGGCCGACACACCCGAGCTGAAAGGCTTCGACATTACCTCGTGGAACGGCGTGTTCGCGCCGGCCGGCACGCCGCGCGATGTCGTGCTCAAGCTCAACAAGGCGCTGTCGGAGATGGCGAACGGCGCCGCCTTTCGCGAGCGCGTGACGAAGCTGGGCTTCGATGCGTTCGGCAGCACGCCGGAAGAACTCGGGGCCTTCACCGTGTCCGAGCTGGCGAAGTGGAAGAAGCTGATCCAGGCCGCGGGCATCCAACCCGAATGAGCATGACCGGTTCTCTCGGCCCTCTCGAAGGCATCCGCATCCTCGACCTCACGGCCGTGGTGATGGGCCCCTACGCCACGCAGACCCTCGGCGACCTCGGCGCCGACGTCATCAAGGTCGAGCCGCCGTCGGGCGACAACCTGCGTGCCGTCGGCCCGATGCGTCATGCGGGCATGGGCGCGATGGCGATGCACCTGAACCGCAACAAGCGCTCCATCGTGCTCGACCTCAAGCAGCCGGAAGGCCGCGAGGCCTGCCTGCGGCTCGCGGCGGGCTGCGATGCGCTCATCTACAACACGCGCCCGCAGGCGATGGCGCGGCTGGGGCTCGGCTACGACGCCGTGGCCGCGGTCAATCCGAAGATCGTCTACCTCGGCGCCTTCGGCTACGGCGAAGAAGGCCCGTATGCCGGCAAGCCCGCGTACGACGACCTGATCCAGGGCGCGGCCGGCGTCGCCTCGCTCTTCGCGCAGCAAAGCGGCGGTGCGCCGCGCTACGCGCCCGTCACGCTGGCCGATCGCGCCGTGGGCCTGCAGGCCGCCATCGCGCTGCTCGCGGCCGTGCTCAGTGCGCAGCGCACCGGCAAAGGCCAGGCGGTGGAAGTGCCGATGTTCGAGGCGCTCTCGCAGTTCGTCATGGGCGACCACCTCGGCGGCCACAGCTTCGAGCCGCCGCTCGGGCCTACCGGCTACGCGCGCCTGCTCGCGGAGCACCGCAAGCCCTACGCCACGGCCGATGGTTACCTCGGCGTGCTCATCTACAACGACAAGCACTGGCAGGCCTTCTTCGACGTGATCGGCCGGCCCGAGCTGCGCAGCTCGCCGATGTTCGGCACGCACACGGCGCGCGCCGCGAACATCGGCGCGGTCTATGCGTTCGTGGCCGAGGTGATGGCCACGCGCGGCAGCGACGAATGGATGGCGCTGCTCGAAGCCGCCGACATCCCGGTCGCGCGCCTGCACACCACCGAGAGCCTGCTCGACGACCCGCACCTGCGCGCCGTCGATTTCTTCCCCGAGTTCGACCACCCGAGCGAAGGCCGCATCCGCACGCTCGCGCCCGTCGGCCGCTATAGCGCCACGCCCGCGGCCATCCGCCGGCCCGCGCCGCGCATCGGCGAGCAGAGCGTGGAGCTGCTGCGCGAAGCGGGCTATGCGGACGACGCCATCGACCGCCTGCTCGCGCGCGGCGTCACGCTGCAGCCGGAACCCCTGAAAGACAACAGCGAATGAATTTCTCCCTGAACGAAGACCAGCGCTCGCTCGTCGCGGCCATCGAGCGCCTGTGCGAAGACTTCCCCGTCGACTACTGGCGCGACCACGACGACCGCGCCGTGTTCCCGCACGAATTCCACCGCGCCGTCGCCGACAGCGGCTGGCTCGGCATCGCCATGCCCGAGGCGCAGGGCGGCGCGGGGCTGGGCATCACCGAGGCGGCGCTGATGATGCGCGCCATCAGCGCGTCGGGCGCGGGCATGTCGGGCGCGTCGTCGGTGCACATGAACATCTTCGGTCTCAACCCGGTGGTGGTGTTCGGCACCGAGGCGCAGCGCCAGCGCTTTTTGCCGCCGCTCATCGCGGGCACCGAGAAAGCCTGCTTCGCCGTGACCGAGCCCGACGCAGGGCTCGACACCACGAGCCTCAAGACGCAGGCGGTGCGCCAGCCGAATGGCAGCTACCTGCTGCACGGCCGCAAGATCTGGATCTCGACCGCGCAGGTGGCCGACCGCATGCTGATCCTCACGCGCACCACGCCGCTGGACCAGGTGAAGAAGCCCACGCAGGGCCTCACGCTGTTCTACACGGCGCTGGACCGCAGCAAGGTCGAGGTGCGCGAGATCCACAAGCTGGGCCGCGCGGCGGTCGACTCGAACATGCTCTTCATCGACGGCCTCGAAGTGCCCGAAGAAGACCGCATCGGCGAGGAAGGGCGCGGCTTCGAATACATCCTGCACGGCCTGAACCCCGAGCGCATCTTGATCGCGGCCGAAGCCATCGGCATCGGCCGCGCGGCGCTGCGCATCGCGGCGCAGTACGCGCAGGAGCGCGTGGTCTTCGGCCGGCCCATCGGCCAGAACCAGGGCGTGGCGCATCCGCTCGCGCGCGCCTGGGCCAACCTGGAGGCGGCCGACCTGATGATGCTCAAGGCCGCCACGCTGTACGACGCGGGCGAGCCCTGCGGCATCGAAGCCAATGCCGCCAAGTACCTCGCGGCCGAGGCGGCGCACGACGCCTGCCAGAACGCCGTGCTCACACTGGGTGGCATGGGTTACGCGAAGGAATACCATGTCGAGCGCCTGCTGCGCGAGAGCTACATCCCGCGCATCGCGCCGGTGAGCCCGCAGATGATCCTGAACTTCATCGCCGAAAAAGCATTGGGGCTGCCGAAGTCGTACTGACCACTGCCCATGAACCAAGACGCCACCATCACCCGCCACCTCGTCGTCCACGGCCTCGTGCAGGGCGTGGGCTATCGCTGGTCGATGGTGCAGGCCGCGCAGCGGCTCGGCGTGCGCGGCTGGGTGCGCAACCGGCGCGACGGCAAGGTCGAAGCGCTCGTGGCCGGCGAGGCCGATGCGGTCGAGGCGCTGGTGCACTGGGCGCGCCAGGGGCCGGCGGGTGCGCGCGTGGAGGCGGTCGATGTGAGCGAGGCCGACGCCGCGAGCGATCTGCCCGACGGTTTCGCGCAGCGCGAGACCGTCTAGCGGCTGTTTCCCGGCGGGGCCGACCGGTTGGCACCATTTGCAACCCCACAGGCGCGCATTGCTACCTTCCGCGACTTGTGTACCAAGCAGCGCAAGCCCATGTGTCAGACAATCGAAGCCGGTTTTTCATCCCCCTCCCGCGACAGCGACACCAGAGACATCCCATGAAACTCCCCGCCCAGGTCAAGCTCGTCGACGTCGGTCCGCGCGACGGCCTCCAGAACGAAAAGCAACCCGTCTCCGCCGAGGTCAAGATCGGCCTCGTGCACCGCCTGCAGGATGCCGGCCTGAAAGAGATCGAGGTCACCAGCTTCGTCTCGCCCAAGTGGGTGCCGCAGATGGCCGACAACGCCGAAGTGATGCACGGCATCGTGCGCAAGCCGGGCGTTCTCTACTCGGTGCTCACGCCCAACATGAAGGGCTTCGAGGCCGCCATTGCCGCGCCGCGCGACGAGTGGCCCGACGAGATCGTGGTGTTCGGCGCCGCGAGCGAGGCCTTCAGCCAGAAGAACATCAACTGCTCGATCGCCGAGAGCATCGAGCGCTTCGCGCCCGTGGTCGAGGCGGCGCGCGCCAAGGGCATCGCCGTGCGCGGCGCCATGTCGTGCACCGTGGGCTGCCCCTACGAAGGCGAGATCGCGCCGGCCAAGGTCGGCTACCTCGCGCAACTGATGAAGGGCATCGGCGTGCAGCGCGTGGACGTGGCCGACACCATTGGCGTGGGCACGCCGCGCAAGGTGCAGGCGGCGATGGAGGCTACGCTGGCGCACTTCGATGTCGACGCCATCTCCGGCCACTTCCACGACACCTACGGGCAGGCGCTGGTCAACACGCTGGCGGCGCTCGAGCTGGGTGTGTGGAACTTCCAGTCGTCCTCGGCCGGCCTGGGCGGCTGCCCCTACGCCAAGGGCGCGACGGGCAACGTCGCGACCGAAGACGTGGTCTACATGCTGCACGGCATGGGCATCGCCACCGGCATCGACCTGGACAAGCTGATTGACGCGGGCGTGTACATCAGCGAAGCGCTGGGCCGCGAGCCGAACTCGCGCGCCTCGAAGGCGATCCGCACCAAGCGCGCGGGCTGAGTTTTTTTCTTCTCAGCGCCCGAAGGCGCGCAGCCCGAGCAGCACCACCACCGCCGCGGCCAGCAGCACTGTGGTGCACTGCCAGAAGAGCACCGGGCGGCGCTCGATCAGCGGCGGCATCCGCGCGCTCCAGAACTCCGGGCCCGGCGCGCGCAGGTCGTGCGCGAACTCCGACACCGCCTGCTGCCGCTTCGCGGCCTGCGGGTGCAGCGCCTTCTGCAGCACGGCATCGACCCACGCGGGCAGCTCGGGCCGCAGGTGGCGCACGGGCACATAGCGCAGGCGCCCCACATCGGCTTGCGTGCGGATGCGCGACACCTGCAGGCCGTAGGGCAGCTGGCCGCACAGCATCTGGTAGACGATCGCGGCCAGCGAGAACAGGTCGGAGCGCGCGCTGCCGCCGTGGCCGGTGAAGTACTCGGGCGCGGTGTACTGCAGCGTGCCTTCGATGGCCAGGGCGCGGGCCTCGCCGCTGCCGTCGGCCAGACCGGCCACATGCGTCGCGGCCAGGTCGATGATCTTCACGGTGCCGGTGCGGTCGATCATCACGTTCTCGGGCCGCAGGTCCTGGTGCAGCATCTCCTTGCCGTGCAGCGCCTGCAGCCCGCGCGCGAGCTGCTCGACGATGCCGCGCACGCTGTCCAGGTCGGGCCGGGGGTGGTCGACCATCCACTGCGCGAGCGTGTGGCCGTCCACGTACTCCATGGCCACGTACAGGTGCGCGCGCGGGCGCTCCACGGCGCTGGCCTTGAGCACGTGCGGGCTGTCGATGCGCCGCGCCACCCATTCCTCGAGCACGAAGCGGTCGAGGTAGCCGGGGGCGTCGCGCAGGTCGACCGACGGCAGCTTCAGCACGGCGGGCTGGCCGGTGGCGTCGTCGGTGGCCAGGTAGACGTGGCTGCGCGCGCTCATGTGCAGTTCGCGCACGAGGCTGAAGCCCTCGAAGCGGGCCCGCGGCGCCAGCGCCGGCGGCATCGCCAGGCCCTCGCGCTGCAGCTGCGCGGGCGGCGCGGCGGCGTCGGGCAGTTCGTCGATGCGCAGCAGCTGCACCGTGATGTCGTCGGTGCTGCCCCGGGTGCGCGCGGCTTCCGCGAGCCAGCGCGCTGCTTCGTCGAAGTCGTCGGCATGCCGCGCCAGCGCCTCGTGCACGGCGGCGACGTCCAGGTGCGTGTAGGCGCCGTCGGTGGCCAGCAGGTAGACCTCGCCCACCTCGGCCTCCCAGCAGCGGTGGTCGATCTCCACATGGGCGCCCGCGCCCAGCGCGCGCCCGAGGTACGACTCGACCGACGACACGCGCACGCGGTGGTCCTCGGTGAGCTGTTCGAGCGCGCCGGTGTGCAGCCGGTGGATGCGTGCGTCGCCCACGTGCAGCAGGTGCGCGTCGCGGCCCTTGAGGATCAGCGCGCTGAAGGTGCAGACGTAGCCGCTGTCCTTGTCGAAGCGCGCGTCGCTGCGCATCGTCTGCGCATGCAGCCAGGCGTTGGTGGCGCCCAGCACGCGCTGCGCGGAACGCTGCACCGACCAGGTGTCGGAGGTCGCGTAGTAGTCGTCGAGAAAGCCGCGCACGGCCGCCGCGCTCGCCACCTGGCTCACGCGGCTGGAGCCGATGCCGTCGGCCAGCGCCACGGCGATGCCCTTGGAAAGAAGCAGCGCGCCCTCGGGCAGCATGGCGCCGTGGAAGTCCTGGTTGACCGGCGCGTGAAGCCCCGCCAGCGAATGCTGGCCGAGCGTCACGCGCAGCTGCTTGCGCGGCGGCGCGGGCATGCGAACGATGCGGTGGCTCAGCCGGCGACGCGCTTGGCCGCCGTCTTGTAGTGCGTGGCGTACAGCGTGAGGCCCACGAAGGTCAGGCCGCCGACGAGGTTGCCGATCACCGTGGGCAGTTCGTTCCAGATCAGGTAGTCCATGAAGGTGAACTTGCCGCCCAGCATCAGGCCGGCGGGGAACAGGAACATGTTGACGATGGAGTGCTCGAAGCCCATGTAGAAGAAGACCATCACGGGCATCCACATGCCGATGGCCTTGCCCGACACGGTGGTCGACATCATGGCCGCGACCACGCCGGTCGAGACCATCCAGTTGCACATCACGCCGCGAATGAACAGCGTGAGCATGCCGGCCGCGCCGTGCGCCGCATAGCCGACGGTGCGGCCTTCGCCGATGTGGCCGAGCTTTTCGCCGATGGCGTTGGGCGCTTCGCTGAAGCCGAAGGTGAAGATGATCGCCATGAACACCGCCACCGTGAGCGCGCCCGCGAAGTTGCCCACGAACACCAGGCTCCAGTTGCGCATCACGCCGCCCCAGGTGGCGCCGGGGCGCTTGTCGAGCACGGCCAGCGGTGCCAGCGTGAACACGCCGGTGAGCAGGTCGAAGCCCAGCAGGTACAGCATGATGAAGCCGACCGGGAACAGCATCGCGCCCACCAGCGCATTGCCGGTGTTCACGGTGATGCTCACGGCGAAGGCGGCGGCCAGCGCGAGGATGGCGCCGGCCATGTACGAGCGGATCAGCGTGTCGCGCGTGGACATCAGCAGCTTGGATTCACCGGCGTCGACCATCTTGGTCACGAATTCGGCAGGGGCGAGGTAGGCCATTCGGGGTCCTTGGAGAGAAGCTGAAAAAATCGGAAGAGGGCGGCGTCAGGCCAGCGCGACGAGCACGCGGCCGTCCTCGACGCGCACCGCATGCGCGCGCACCGAGTGCTCGGGCGCCTCCAGGCATTCGCCGCTGCGCAGGTCGAAGTGGTTCTTGTAGAGCGGCGAGGCCACGACGATGCGCTCGCCCAGGCTGCCGACCAGCCCGCGCGAGAGCACGCTGGCGCCGGCCTTCGGGTCGACGTTGTCGATGGCGAAGAGCGAGGGCTCCTGGCCGACGCGAAAGATCGCGACATGCACGCCGTCGACCAGCGCGCACACGCCGGTGTCGGGGAGGATGTCGCCGGCGGCGCACACGGCGGTCCAGTTCAGGGTGTCGGTGGTCATGGGGTTTCCTTCGTTGTCGGTCGCTCAGGCGGCGCTGGTCTCGCGGCGTTCCTCGGGGCGTGCGGGGCGGTTCTGGCCGCGCTCCTGCACGAAGACGATGTGCTCGTCGGGCTTCTCGCTGTTCACGAAGGAGCGGAAGCGCTGGCGCGTGGCGGGGTCGTTCACCGCGGTCTTCCATTCGCACTGGTAGGTGTCGACCACGTGCTGCATCTGCGCCTCGAGCTCGGCGCCCAGGCCCAGCGTGTCCTGCAGCAGCACGCCCTTGAGGTAGTCGAGGCCGCCCTCGAGGTTCTCGCGCCAGGTGCTGGTGCGCTGCAGGCGGTCGGCCGTGCGCACGTAGAACATCAGGAAGCGGTCGATCATGCGGATGAGGTCGGCCTTGCTCAGGTCGCTCGCCAGCAGCTCGGCATGGCGCGGCTTCATGCCGCCGTTGCCGCACACATAGAGGTTCCAGCCCTTGTCGGTGGCGATGATGCCGACGTCCTTGCCCTGCGCCTCGGCGCATTCGCGGGTGCAGCCCGACACGCCGAACTTGATCTTGTGCGGCGCGCGCAGGCCCTTGTAGCGGTTCTCCAGTTCCACGGCCAGGCCGACGCTGTCGTCCACGCCGTAGCGGCACCAGGTCGAGCCCACGCAGCTCTTCACCGTGCGCAGCGACTTGCCGTAGGCATGGCCCGACTCGAAGCCGGCGGCGATGAGTTCTTCCCAGATGGACGGCAGCTGCTCGACGCGCGCACCGAACATGTCCACGCGTGCCCCGCCGGTGATCTTGGTGTACAGGCCGTACTTCTTCGCGACCTGGCCCACGGCGATCAGCCCCTCGGGCGTGACCTCGCCACCGGGCATGCGCGGCACCACGGAGTAGGTGCCGTCCTTCTGGATGTTGCCCAGGAAGTAGTCGTTGCTGTCCTGCAGGCCGGCCAGGTCTTTCTTGAGCACGAACTCGTTCCAGCACGAGGCGAAGATGCTCGCGGCGGTCGGCTTGCAGATGTCGCAGCCCAGGCCCTTTCCATGCTTCGCGAGCAGGTCGGCGAAGCTGCGGATCTCGCCCACGCGGATGAGGTGGTACAGCTCCTGGCGCGAGTAGGGGAAGTGCTCGCACAGGTGGTTGTTCACGGCCATGCCGCGCTTGGCCATTTCCATCTTCATGACCTGCGTGACCAGCGGCACGCAGCCGCCGCAGGTGGCGCCGGCCTGGGTGCAGGCCTTCATCTCGGCGGGCGTGCACACGCCCTGGCCCACGGCTTCGCAGATCTGGCCCTTGGTGACGCTGTTGCACGAGCAGATCTGTGCGGTGTCGGGAAGGGCCTCGACGCCCAGGCCCGGTTTCGCCTTGCCGTCGCTCGACGGCAGGATCAAAAACTCGGGTTCGTCGGGCAGCGCGATGCCGTTGAGCGCCAGCTGCAGCAGCGTGCCGTACTCGCCGGCGTCGCCGACCAGCACCGCGCCCAGCAGCTGCTTGCCGTCTTCGCTGACCACGATCTTCTTGTAGACCTGCTTGCGCTCGTCGATGTACTGGTAGGCGCGCGACTTCGGCGTCTTGCCGTGCGCGTCGCCGATGCTGGCCACGTCGACGCCCATCAGCTTGAGCTTGGTGCTCAGGTCGGCGCCGGTGAAGGCGGCGTCGTCCTGGCCGGCGATGTGGCGCGCGGCCACGCGGGCCATGTCGTAGCCCGGCGCGACGAGGCCGAAGGTCTGTTCGTTCCACGACGCGCATTCGCCGATGGCGTAGACGTTGCGGTCGCTGGTGCGGCAGTGGCTGTCGATCGCCACGCCGCCGCGCGGGCCCACGGCCAGCAGGCTCTGGCGCGCCAGTTCGTCGCGCGGGCGGATGCCGGCGGAGAACACGATCATGTCGGTCTCCAGGTGCGTGCCGTCGGCGAACACCATGCGGTGCCGTGCGCTCGCGCCGTCGGTGATCTCCACCGTGTTGCGGCCGGTGTGCACGTGCAGGCCCAGCGCCTCGATGCTGCCGCGCAATGCACGGCCACCGCCTTCGTCGACCTGCACCGCCATCAGGCGCGGTGCGAACTCGACGACGTGCGTTTCCAGGCCCATGTCGCGCAGCGCCTTGGCGCATTCCAGGCCCAGCAGGCCGCCGCCCACCACCACGCCGCTGCGCGACCTGGCGCCGCAGGCCTTCATGGCATCCAGGTCCTCGATGGTGCGGTAGACAAAGCAGTTCGGCCGGTCGCGGCCCGGCACGGCCGGCACGAAGGGGTTGGAGCCGGTGGCCAGCACCAGCTTGTCGTAGGCGATGACCTCGCCGTCGGCCGTGGTCACGGTGTTGTTGCGCCGCTCGACGGCCACGGCCCGCGCGGCCAGGCGCAGCGTGAAGCCGCTGCGCTCGAAGAAGCCGGGCTCGACCAGCGACAGGTCGTCGGCCGTCTTGCCGGAGAAGTATTCGGACAGGTGCACCCGGTCGTAGGCCGGGCGTGGCTCTTCGCACAGCACGGTGACCTGTGCGTCGGGAATGCCGAGCGTGTGGAGTTGCTCGAGGAACTTGTGGCCGACCATGCCGTGGCCGATGACTGCGATCTTCATTGGGGGTCCTGCACGCAACCGGCCCTGGAAGGCGCCCCCGCAGCCGCTGTCGAACAGACAGCGTCGTTGGGGCCCCCGCGACGGAACGGATGCGAAATGGGTTGGAGCAGACGAACCGGCGGCGGGCGGCCATCGGTGCGCTTGAACCCCGCCGTCGTTAGCGGAGGCACTGCGAACCCGCCGCAGAAGCCGGTGGGTCGCCACCGTGTTCAGCAATAAGCGTGCCGCGCTCAAAAGCCCGTGCGGCGGGCCTCATCGGCCGGTGGCGCACCGAAAGCGGACCGGCGCCGGCGCGCCGCGCACGGGCGTCGTGCGCCGGCGCTCTCCGCATTGGTGCGCCCGGGTGGAGGGGCGGATGCGGGCGGTGGCGTCGGTGCGCGGGGCTTTTCCGTATGCTCGGGGCCTTGCAACGCAGGGCGAACGCCCCCACGAACCTCGAAGAACTTGCCATGTGCGGCTCCGAACTCCATTCCCTCCCTGAAGGTGTCCAGCGCGTCTCCCGCGTGCTGCAGGACGCCGGCCATCCCCATGCACCCCGCATGCTCGACGACGCCTGCCGCACCGCGCAGCAGGCCGCCGACGCGCTGGGCATCTCGGTCGGTCAGATCGCCAAGAGCATCATCTTCCGGCGCAAGAGCGACGAGGCGGCGGTGCTGGTCATCACCTCGGGCGACAAGCGCGTCGACGAGAAGAAGGTCGATGCCATCGTCGGCAAGACCGGCCGCGCCGACGCCGACTTCGTGAAGGCGCGCACCGGCTTCACCATCGGCGGCGTGTCGCCGGTGGGCCATGTGACCAAGCCGGTGGTGCTGATCGACCGCGAGCTGTTCCGCTTCGAGGAAATCTGGGCCGCCGCGGGCCACCCGCACGCGGTGTTCCAGCTGCACCCGACCGATCTCGAGAAGCTCACCGGCGCGCCGGTGGCCGACGTGGTGTGAACTTCGACGAAGCGCATGCGCTCGCCGAGCGCGCAGGCACCGTGCAGCGCATGGACGGCGAGGTGCCCTCGCCGTGCTCGTCGGTGTGCCGCATGGACCGCCTGAGCGGCTTCTGCGAAGGGTGCCTGCGCACCATTCCCGAGATCGCCGGCTGGAGCAAGATGGAAGACGACAGCCGCCGCCAGGTGTGGCGCGCGATCGAACTGCGGGCCCAGGCCGGCATCTGGCGCGTGCCCGAACCCACCACAGGAGACCACGACGCATGAAGCACATCGACTTCTATCTCGATTTCATCTCGCCCTACGCGCACCTGGCGTTCGAGCACCTGCCCGAGGCGCTCGAAGGCCTGAGCGTGAGCGTGGCCTACAAGCCGGTGCTGCTGGGCGCGCTGCTCAAGCACCACGGCCAGCTCGGGCCGGCCGAGATTCCGTCCAAGCGCAGCTGGACCTACCGCCACGTGCTGTGGCTGGGCCAGGCGCACGGCATCCCCATCGAGATGCCGGCCTCGCACCCCTACAACCCGCTGCCGCACCTGCGCCTGGCCGTGGCCACGGGCGACGACGGCAGCATCAACCGCCTCGCAGCCGAGACCCTCTTTCGCCATGTGTGGCGCGGCGGCGAAGAGGCGGGCGATGCCACGCGGCTGGCCGCGCTCACGGCGCAGCTGCAACCCAAGCGCGACGTGAACGGCGACGAGAACAAGGCCCTGCTCAAGCGCAACACCGACGAGGCCGTGGCGCAGGGCGTGTTCGGCGTGCCCTGCTACGTGGTCGACGGGCGCCTGTTCTGGGGCTTCGACGGCCTGGCGATGCTGCGCGCCTACCTGCAGGGCGACGCCTGGTTCGACGGTCCGCAATGGACCGGCGCCGACCAGCGGCCCTCGTTGCTGCGCAAGAGCTGAGGCTTTTTTGCTGCTTCGCAGCAAGGACTGAGGACAAACCCGCGCAGGGTCCTTGTTTCTTACAAGCTGAAACGAGCAGCGCGGGTTTCACCCTAAACCGTAAGCGCCCGTTCAGTTTCGCGAAAGCCTCGGGTCAGTCGCGCCTCCAAGAATGCCCCACGGTCCCGAATGCCGGGAACCGATGGACGCATACATACACACCAGGAGACGACGATGGCAGCCACGCTAGATTCAAGGGGAGTGCCGCATCCGGCCCCCCGGCCCATGTCCGCGGAGGAGAAGAAGGTCATCTTCGCCTCCTCGCTCGGCACCGTGTTCGAGTGGTACGACTTCTATCTGTACGGTTCGCTCGCCGCGATCATCGCGAAGCAGTTCTTCAGCGGCCTGGATGCGGGCGCGGCCTTCATCTTCGCGCTGCTGGCGTTCGCCGCCGGCTTCCTGGTGCGTCCGTTCGGCGCCATCGTGTTCGGCCGCCTGGGCGACATGATCGGTCGCAAGTACACCTTCCTGGTGACCATCCTGATCATGGGCCTGTCGACCTTCATCGTCGGCCTCTTGCCCAGCTACGCGACCATCGGCGTCGCGGCGCCGGTGATCCTGATCGCGCTGCGCATGCTGCAGGGCCTGGCGCTCGGCGGCGAGTACGGCGGTGCCGCCACCTACGTGGCCGAGCACTCGCCGCACGGCAAGCGCGGTGCCTACACCTCGTGGATCCAGACCACGGCCACGCTCGGCCTGTTCCTGAGCCTGATCGTGATCCTGGGCGTGCGCACCTGGCTCGGTGAGCAGGCATTCGGCGAGTGGGGCTGGCGCATTCCGTTCCTGGTCTCCATCCTGCTGCTGGCCATCTCGGTGTGGATCCGCCTGACGCTGTCGGAGTCGCCGGCCTTCCAGAAGATGAAGGCCGAGGGCAAGACCTCGAAGGCGCCGCTGGCCGAATCGTTCGGTCAGTGGAAGAACCTGAAGATCGTGATCCTGGCGCTGATCGGCCTCACGGCCGGCCAGGCCGTGGTCTGGTACTCGGGCCAGTTCTATGCGCTGTTCTTCCTGACGCAGCAGCTCAAGGTCGATGCGACCACGGCCAACCTGATGATCGCCGCCGCGCTGCTGCTGGGTACGCCCTTCTTCGTGGTGTTCGGCACGCTGTCCGACAAGATCGGCCGCAAGCCGATCATCATGGCCGGCTGCCTCTTGGCCGTGGTCACCTACTTCCCGGTCTTCAAGATGCTGACCGAAGCCGCCAACCCCGACCTGGCCCGCGCACAAGCCACGGCCGGCGTCACCGTGACGGCCGACCCGAAGACCTGCTCGTTCCAGGGCAACCCGGTGGCCCGCGAGATCGACTTCAAGAGCTCGTGCGACATCGCCAAGCGCTACCTCGTGCAGAACTCGGTGAGCTACGAGAACGTGGCCGGCGCGCCCGGCTCCGCGGCCGTCGTGAAGATCGGCGACAAGACCGTCGAGGCGCCCACCGGCGTGGTCGCGAACTCCAAGTTCGACGAGACCAGCGTCAAGGCCATCGCCGCCTTCAAGAAGGGCGTGGCCGAAGACCTGAAGGTCGCGGGCTACCCGTCCAAGGCCGACCCCGCCAAGATCAACAAGGTGCTGACCATCGTGCTGCTGTTCTGGCTGGTGCTGCTGGTGACCATGGTCTACGGCCCGATCGCCGCGATGCTGGTCGAGATGTTCCCCACGCGCATCCGCTACACCTCGATGAGCCTGCCGTACCACATCGGCAACGGCTGGTTCGGCGGCCTGCTGCCGACCACCGCCTTCGCCATCGTGGCCTCGACCGGCAACATGTACAACGGCCTGTGGTACCCGATCATCATCGCGGGCATCACGCTGGTGATCGGCACGCTGTTCATCCGCGAGACCAAGGACGTGGACATCTACGCCAACGACTGATCCTCGGCGGCATCTGGAGGGGGCCGCGCGGCGGCTGCCCTCCGTTCAACAAAGAGGCTTCATGCCCCGCGGCATGAGGCCTTTTTCTTGAACCCTCTTCATCCCCCGTTTCACCTTCTCAGGAGACAGTACCCATGTGGAAAATCGTTGTCGGCTTCGTCATCTTCGCCGCCATTGCCCTGTATGTGATTTCGATGGGCGGCGACAAGATCGACATGTCCGGCGAGAAGCACGGCGGCGACACGACGCACGCCCCCGCACCGGCGGCCACGCCGGCGCCTGGCGCATCGGCACCGGCTGCCGCGGCTTCCGCCGCGAAGTAACGCAACGGGGCGCGCGTCAGCGCTTGAAGCGGCCTTCGCTGATGATCGCGAGGTCCGCGAAGTCGATGCCGCTGTGGTCCTGCGGCGAGTAGCTCACCTCGAGCCCACCGCCCAGGTCGTAGCCCTTGAGGCTTTCGAGCGCCGCCAGCACCTTGGCGCGCGTGGGCTTGGGGCCCGCGCGGCGCAATGCCTCCACCAGCACCTTGGCCGAGGCGAAGCCTTCGAGCGCAGCCGGTGACAGCTCGCCCTGGCCCTTGGCGCGGGCGAGCGTCAGCGCCTCCTTCACCATCGGCTGGCCCATCGAGCGTTCGCTGGGGAACACCTGCGTCACGATCACGCCGCGGCTGGCGTCGCCCAGCTGCTTGATGAAGCCCGACGAGGCGTTGTTCGACAGCGTGACCACCTGCGCCGCCGAGCCCGCGGCGCGCAGCGCCTTGATGCCGTCGACCACCGCCACGCCCGAGCCGATCCACACCACCGCCTGCGCATCGGCCTTCATGATGGCGGGCACGATGGTCTTGTAGTCGGGCTTCTCGCGGTCCGCCGGCACGGTCGCGATCGGCTGAGCCTTGCCCTTGGTGAAGCCGTTCATCGCGCCCTGCAGCGCGTCGGCACCGAACGAGTCGGTCACGTGAACCACGGCGATGCGCGTCAGGCCGATGGTCAGCAGGTGCTGCACCGCCTTCTCGGCCTCGCGCTGGTAGGTGGCGCGCACGTTGAACACATGCTTTTGCAGCGGCTTGTGCAGCACCATCGCGCCGGTCGAGGGGCCGATGAGCGCCACCTCGTTCTTGTCCAGGTACGGGATGATGGCCTGCGAGTGCGGCGTGCCGCGGCTCATGAAGAGCGCCAGCACCTTCTTGTCCTCGATCAGCACGCGCGCGTTATCGCCGGCGCGCTTGACGTCGAAGGCGTCGTCCATGCGGATGACCTCGATCTTCTCGCCGTGGATGCCGCCCTGGGCATTGGCCGCGTCGATCACCAGTTGCGCGCCGCCGATGGTCTCGTTCACGCTGGCGGCCACCGAGCCGGTCATGCCCGCTGTCTGGCCGATCACGATCTGGGCCGAGGCGCCCATCGCGCACAGCGCCAGCAGGGCGGCCACGCCGAGCGCGTGCCGTGAACCTGCCACTTTCTTCTTCGTCATGAAAGCCTTTCGGAGCCTTCGGGAGACTCGCTGAACAATTGTGAAAACAAATGTCGCATTTGTTTCATAAAGTGTCTTGGGACGCATCCAGACAAACCCCTGCGCGGGCGCCGCCCATGCGCCGGCGTGCGCCGAAGCGTCACGAAGCACTCCCTAGAATGTTTGCCCCACCCCCCAAGGCACTCATGACACAGGGCTCCATCCGGATTCGCGGCGCGCGCCAGCACAACCTCCAGAACCTCGACCTCGACATCCGCACCGGCGAGATGACCGTGGTCACCGGGCCCAGCGGCTCGGGCAAGTCGAGCCTCGTGTTCGACACCCTCTACGCCGAAGGCCAGCGCCGCTACGTGGAGACCTTTTCCGCCTACGCGCGCCAGTTCCTGGACCGCATGGACAAGCCCGCCGTCGACAAGGTGGAGGGCGTGCCGCCCGCCATCGCCATCGACCAGACCAACCCGGTGCGCTCCTCGCGCTCCACGGTCGGCACGATGACCGAGCTGAACGACCACCTGAAGCTGCTCTACGCGCGCGCGGCCCAGTTGTTCGACCGCGAGACCGCGCTGCCGGTGCGCCACGACTCGCCCGACAGCATCTATGCGCAGATCGCCGAGCGCGCGGCGGCCGCGGGCGACCCGCGCATCGTCATCACCTTCCCGGTCGAGCTGCCGGCCGGCACCACGGCGGACGAAGTGACGCAGTGGCTGTCGGCCAGCGGCTTCACGCGCGTGCAGGCCGAGCGCGAGGTGGCCACGCCCACCGGCCCGCGCAAGGTGCTCGACGTGGTGGCCGACCGCTTCCGCATCTCGAGCGCGGAGCGCGCGCGTGTGGTCGAAGCCATCGAAGTCGCACTCAAGCGCGGCAGCGGGCGCGTGACCGTGCATGCGACCGGTGCCGAGGAAAACGCACCCACCGACGTGTGGAAGTTTTCGACCGGCCTGCATTGCCCCGAAAGCGACATCCGCTACACCGACCCCATCCCGTCGATGTTCTCGTTCAACTCGGCGGTGGGCGCCTGCGACACCTGCCGCGGCTTCGGCCGCGTGATCGGCGTCGACCTGGGGCTCGTGATCCCGAACGACAAGCTCACGCTGCGCGCCGGTGCGATCAAGACGATCCAGACGCCCGCGTGGAAAGAGGCGCAGGACGACCTCATGCGCCACGCCGAGGCCGCCGGCATTCCACGCGACACGCCGTGGAACAAGCTCACCGAGGAGCAGAAGCACTGGGTGATCGAGGGCACGCCCAACTACAAGGACGGCAACTGGAACAAGCAGTGGTACGGCGTGCGCCGCTTCTTCGGCTACCTGGAGAGCAAGGCCTACAAGATGCACATCCGCGTGCTCTTGTCGAAGTACCGCAGCTACACGCCGTGCCCCGTGTGCAGCGGCGCGCGCCTGAAGCTCGACCCGCTGCTGTGGCGCATCGGCAGCAAGGACGACGCCGACGCGGTGCTGCCGCCTGAAAAGCGCTTCCTGCCCACCGGTGCGAAGTGGAGCCGCGCGCAGCTCGAGGCGCTGCCCGGCCTGTGCCTGCACGACCTGATGCTGTTGCCCATCGAGCGGCTGCGCAAGTTCTTCGACCGCGTGGAACACCACGGCAACGGCAGCCCCGCCAGCGAAGGCGAGGCGCAGGCGCTGAAGCTGCTGTTCGAAGAGATCACCACGCGCCTGCGCTACCTGCACGACGTGGGCATCGGCTACCTCACGCTCGACCGCCAGAGCCGCACGCTCAGCGGCGGCGAGGTGCAGCGCATCAACCTCACGACGGCGCTGGGCACCTCGCTGGTGAACACGCTGTTCGTGCTCGACGAGCCCAGCATCGGCCTGCACCCGCGCGACATGAACCGCATCACCGAGGCCATGCTGCGCCTGCGCGATGCCGGCAACACGCTGGTGGTGGTCGAGCACGACCCGGCCGTGATGCTCGCCGCCGACCGCGTGATCGACATGGGCCCCGGCCCCGGCGCGCGCGGCGGGCAGATCGTGTTCGATGGCGGCACCGACCAGCTGCGCGACGCCGACACGCTCACCGGCCAGTACCTGGGCGGGCGCAAGAAGATCGGCATGGGCTTCAAGCGGCTCGTGAGCGAGAACACGCACCGGCTCATCCTCGAAGGCGTGCGCGAGCACAACCTGAAGAACATCACGGTCGACTTTCCGCTCGCGCGCCTCGTGTGCGTGACCGGCGTGAGCGGCTCGGGCAAGTCGACGCTCATCCAGGACGTGCTGGCGCCCGCGCTCATGCGCCACTTCGGCAAGGCCACCGAGACGCCGGGCGCGCACGACCGCATGCTCGGCGCCGATCACCTGGGCGACGTGGTGTTCGTCGACCAGTCGCCCATCGGCAAGACCGCGCGCTCCAACCCCGCGAGCTACGTGGGCGCGTGGGACGCCATCCGCGAAATCTTCGCCACCGCGGCGCTGTCGCGCCAGCGCGGCTACACCGCGAGCAAGTTCAGCTTCAACTCCGGCGACGGGCGCTGCCCGACCTGCGGCGGCTCGGGCTTCGAGCACGTCGAGATGCAGTTCCTGTCGGACGTGTACCTGCGCTGCCCCGACTGCGACGGCAAGCGCTACCGGCCCGAGATCCTCGAAGTGAAGATCGAGCGCAAGGGCAAGGGCTACAACGTGGCCGACATCCTGGAGCTCACCGTGGCCGAGGCCGCGGCGCTGTTCGACACGGACCGCGACGTGCTGCGCGTGCTGCAGCCCATCGTCGACGTGGGTCTGGACTACGTGAAGCTCGGCCAGCCCGTGCCCACGCTCTCGGGCGGCGAGGCGCAGCGCCTGAAGCTCGCGGGCTTCCTGGCCGAGGCGGCCAAGAGCGCGACCGCGAGCCGCCAGATGGTGGCGCGCAAGGGCACGCTGTTCCTGTTCGACGAGCCGACCACCGGCCTGCACTTCGACGACATCGCGCGGCTCATGCGCGCGCTGCGCAAGCTGCTCGACGCGGGCCATTCGCTCATCGTCATCGAGCACAACCTGGACGTGATCCGCGCCAGCGACTGGCTCATCGACCTCGGCCCCGAAGGCGGCGACGCCGGCGGCCAGGTGGTGGCCGAGGGCACGCCCGAGCAGCTGCGCGAGAACCGCGCCTCGCTCACTGGCGCGGCGCTGGCCGACTACGAACTCGCCGTCGGTCCGGGCGCCTACAAGGTGGCCGAGCGCGCCGCGCGGCGCTACATCGCCAATGCGAAGACCGCGCCCGGCGGCAACGCCATCGAGATCGTCAATGCGCGCGAGCACAACCTGAAGAACCTCAGCGTCGACATTCCGCGCGGCAAGTTCAGCGTGGTGACGGGCGTGAGCGGCTCGGGCAAGTCGACGCTGGCCTTCGACATCCTGTTTAACGAAGGCCAGCGCCGCTACCTCGAATCGCTCAACGCCTATGCGCGCAGCATCGTGCAGCCGGCGGGCCGGCCCGAGGTGGACGCGGTGTACGGCATTCCGCCCACGGTGGCCATCGAGCAGCGCCTGTCGCGCGGCGGCCGCAAGAGCACGGTGGGCACCACCACCGAGGTGTGGCACTTCCTGCGCCTGCTGTACGTGAAGCTGGGCATCCAGCACTGCGTGCACGACGGCGCGGCCGTGCAGCCGCAGACGCCCGACAGCATCGCCGCGCAGCTGATGCGCAACTTCAAGGGCCAGCACATCGGCCTGCTCGCGCCGCTGGTGAGCAACCGCAAGGGCGTGTACACCGAGCTGGCCGACTGGGCGCGCCCGCGCGGCTTCACGCACCTGCGCGTGGACGGCGACTTTTTGCCGACCACGGGCTTCCCGCGCATCGACCGCTTCAAGGAACACAGCATCGAGCTGCCCGTGGCCAGCCTCGACGTGCTGCCCTCGCAGGAGAACGAGCTGCGCGCGGCGCTCACCAGGGCGCTCGAGCATGGCAAGGGCGTGGTGCATGTGCTGAGCGAGCTCGACGGCCTGCGCGCCGCCATGATGGCCGGCGTGTCGGCCGTGGGCATCGGCCGCGTGCAGGTGTTCTCCACGCTGCGCGCCTGTCCGGTGTGCAGCACCAGCTACGCCGAGCTCGATCCGCGCCTGTTCAGCTACAACAGCAAGCACGGCTGGTGTCCCGACTGCGTGGGCACGGGCGTGAAGCTCAGCAAGGACCAGCGCAAGGTCTTCGACGATTCGATCCGCGACGACGACAACAAGGGCCGCGAACAGACCTTCGCCGAGCCCGAGGTCGAAGACCTCGCCGACGTGGCGTGCCCGACCTGCGAAGGCACGCGCCTGAACGCGACCGCGCGCGCCGTGGGCTTCGGCACCGCGGCCGACGGCTCGGGCGGCATCGGCATCACGCAGCTGGCGCGCATGAGCGTCACCGAGGTGCGCCAGTGGTTCGAAGGGCTGGTGCTCAACGGCCGCGAAGCCGAGATCGCCCGCGACCTCGTGCCCGAGATCAAGAGCCGCCTCGAATTCCTCGAAGAAGTGGGCCTGGGCTACCTCACGCTCGACCGTGGCGCGCCCACGCTCTCGGGCGGCGAGGCGCAGCGCATCCGCCTGGCGGCGCAGCTGGGCAGCAACCTGCAGGGCGTGTGCTACGTGCTCGACGAGCCGACCATCGGCCTGCATGCGCGCGACAACCAGATCCTGCTGAACGCGCTGCACAAGCTCGGCGAGAAGGGCAACACGCTGGTGGTGGTGGAGCACGACGAAGACACCATCCGCCGCGCCGACCACATCATCGACATCGGCCCCAGCGCCGGCAAGCGCGGCGGCCGCCTCGTGGCCGAGGGCACGGTGGCCGACATCCAGAAGGCCGGCGATTCGCAGACCGGCCGCTACCTGCGCGACGCCATCAAGCATCCGCTGCAGGCGCGCCGCCTCATTCCCTCGCCCGACCCGAAGGCCGAGGACAGCGGCAACTGGCTGACCGTGCACGGCGCCGACCTGCACAACCTGCAGGACGTGACCGCCACGCTGCCGCTGCACCGCCTCGTGGTGGTCACGGGCGTGAGCGGTTCGGGCAAGTCGACGCTCGCGCGCGACGTGCTGCTGGCCAGCGTGCAGGGCATCGTGGTGCAGCGCATGACCAAGGCCGGCCGCGACGCCGATGCCGCGGGTAAGCGCCCGGCCTGGGTCGGCTGCCGCGGCGTCGACGGCTACGAGGTCATCGACCGCGTGCTCGAGGTCGACCAGACGCCCATCGGCAAGACACCGCGCAGCTGCCCCGCCACTTACATCGGTTTCTGGGACACCATCCGCAAGCTCTTTGCCGACACCCTCGAAGCCAAGGCGCGCGGCTACGGCCCGGCGCGCTTCAGCTTCAACACCGGCGAAGGCCGCTGCCCGGGCTGCGAAGGCGCGGGCGTGCGCACCATCGAGATGAGCTTCCTGCCCGACGTGAAGGTGCCCTGCGAGGTGTGCCACGGCGCGCGCTTCAACCCCGAGACGCTGGCCGTGAGCTGGCGCGGCAAGAGCATCGGCGACGTGCTGAAGATGGAGGTCGACGAGGCGGTGGAGTTCTTCGCCAGCATGCCCAACATCGCGCATCCGCTGCAGCTGCTGAAGGACGTGGGCCTGGGCTACCTCACACTGGGGCAGCCGTCGCCCACGCTGTCGGGCGGCGAGGCGCAGCGCATCAAGCTGGTGACCGAGCTGAGCAAGGTGCGCGACGACATCACGCGCCGCGGCCAGAAGGCGCCGCACACGCTGTACGTGCTCGACGAGCCGACCGTGGGCCTGCACATGGCCGACGTCGAGAAGCTGATCCACGTGCTGCACCGGCTGGTGAACGGCGGCCACAGCGTGGTGGTGATCGAACACGACCTCGATTTGATCGCCGAAGCCGACTGGATTCTCGACCTCGGACCCGAGGGCGGCAACGCCGGCGGACGCATCGTCGCGGCGGCGCCGCCGGAGGAGGTGGTGCGATTGGGTACGCACACTGGCGTAGCTCTAAAGGCCGTGTTGGCACGTTGACGCGCGCAGGCGCACAATGGCTTGAACCCTTGGCGCAGGCGCATCCTGAATCAGCCATGGTGGAGACCGTGTGAACGGATGAAGCGCCGTGCCGGGGGCTACGCAAGGAGCCGCGCCATGACCCGCTTCATCGATGTTCACAGCCTGGTTCGCCTGGTGGATGAGACCGGCGTCCCGGAATTCCTCGTCACGCTGGCCGACGCGCTGCGCGACGACTTCCTGCGATGGCGCGAGTTCGACAAGAAGGCGCGCGTGGCCAGCCATTCGCACCTGGGCGTGATCGAGCTCATGCCCGTGGCGGACGACGGCGCCTATGCCTTCAAGTACGTCAACGGCCACCCGCACAACACGCAGGTCGGCCTGCCCACGGTCATGGCCTTCGGCGTGCTGGCCGAGGTCGACACGGGCTACCCCGTGCTGCTGTCCGAACTCACGCTCACCACCGCTTTGCGCACGGCCGCCACCTCGGCCATGGCGGCCAAGGCGCTGGCGCGGCCCGATGCGCGCAGCCTGGCGCTCATCGGCAACGGCTCGCAGAGCGAATTCCAGGCGCTGGCCTTCCATGCGCTGCTGGGCATCGAGCAGGTGCGCGTGTTCGACATCGACCCGCGCGCCACCGACAAGCTGGTGCGCCACCTCGCGGCCTGCACGCCGATGGAGATCGTGCGCGCCGACTCCACCGCCGAGGCGGTGCGCGGCGCCGACATCGTGACCACCATCACCGCCTACCAGGGCCACGCGACCGTGCTCACGCCCGACATGATCGAGCCCGGCATGCACATCAACGCCGTGGGCGGCGATTCACCCGGCAAGACCGAACTGCACCCCGACGTGCTGCGCGGCGCGCGCGTGTTCGTCGAGTACGAGCCGCAGACGCGCATCGAGGGCGAGATCCAGCAGCTGGCGCCCGACTTCCCGGTGCACGAGCTGTGGCGCGTGCTGCTGGGCGAAGTGCCGGGGCGCGAGCGGCCGGAGCAGGTGACGGTGTTCGACTCGGTCGGCTTCGCGCTGGAGGACTACACGGCGCTGCGCTGCATCCAGCAGCTGGCGCTGGAGCGCGGCGTGGGCCGGCAGATCGCGCTGGTGCCCGAGCTCGATGATCCGAAGGACCTGTTCGGCCTCACCGCCTCGGGGCGGCGCCGGGCGGTGCTGCGGCGTGCGGCATGATGGCAGGCCCTGTCGTCACGCCCTTCGCCGCTTCATGCTCACCATCTACAACGACCAGCACGCCCTGCACCAAGGCCAAGTCGAAATGTTCCGGGGCGAGCTGGTGCCCTGCTTCGAGGTGCCCGCCCGCGTCGACCATGTGAGGCACGAACTCGAGCGGCGCGGCCTCGGCCCGCTGCAGGCGCCCGACGCGTTCGACGACGCGCTGCTGGCGAAGGTGCACGCACCGCGTTACCTCGACTTCATCGCCCATGCCTGGGACGAGTGGGTGGCGCTCGACGCCGCCAACGCCACGCGCGACGCGCTGCCCTCGTACTGGCCCACGCGCGGCATGCGCACCGATGTGTTGCCGAAGAGTTTTCCCGCGCGCCTGGGCCTCTTTGCGTTCGACGCCGGCACGCCGCTGATGGCCGGCAGCTGGGCCGCCGCGCGCCACGGCGCCGCCTGCGCGTGGACGGCGACGCAGCGTGTCATCGGCGGCCAGCGCAGCGCCTTCGCCCTCACGCGCCCGCCGGGCCACCATGCGGGCGCCGACTTCTTCGGCGGCTACTGCTTCATCAACAACGCCGCCGTCGCCGCGCAGGCGCTGCGCGACGCGGGCGTCGAACGCGTGGCCGTGCTCGATGTCGACTACCACCACGGCAATGGCACGCAGGCCATCTTCTACGAGCGCAGCGACGTGCACTTCGCCAGCCTGCACGGCGACCCGCTCACCGACTACCCGTATTACCTGGGCCATGCCGACGAGCGCGGCGCGGGCAAAGGCGAGGGCTTCAACCACAACCTGCCGCTGCCGCGCGGCACCGACTTCACGGCCTGGCGCGCTGCGCTGCGCACGGCGCTCGACGGCATCGCGAAGGTCAAGGCCGGCGCGCTCGTGGTCTCGCTGGGCGTCGACACCTTCGAGGGCGACCCGATCTCGGGCTTCAAGCTGAAAAGCGACGACTACCTGCGCATGGGCGAAGACCTCGCGCGCGCGGGCCTGCCGACGGTGTTCGTGTTCGAGGGCGGCTATGCGGTCGCCGAGGTGGGTGTGAACGCGGTCAACGTTCTCGAAGGCTTCGCGCAAGCCGCGGGCTGAGGGGGCGAGTAGCCCTGGCGACAGCAGTCGGGTGAGCCCCGATTGCTGCACCGGGCGGGGCAGGGCCCAATGCGCGGCTCGATCCACGCTTCAGGAGCCTTCCGTCATGTTTCGCCGTTCCCTTCTCCGTGCCGCCACGCTGGCCGCCTGCGGCCTCGCCGCGCCGCTGGCGGTGCTTGCACAGGCCTTTCCCGCGAAACCCATCAAGCTCGTGATCGCCTTTCCCGCGGGCGGCCCGACCGACATCACCATGCGCCAGCTGGCCGACAACGCCAGCAAGATCCTGGGCCAGCCCGTGATCATCGACAACAAGCCCGGCGCCGGCGGCACGCTGCCCGCGCAGGCGCTGCAGACCGCGCAGCCCGACGGCTACACCGTCGCGCAGATTCCGCTGGGCGTGTTTCGCCTGGGCTACACCACCAAGATCAACTGGGACCCGCTCAAGGACATCAGCTACGTGCTGAACGTCACCGGCTATGCCTTCGGCATCGTCGTGCCGGCCGACAGCCCCTTCAAGACCTGGGCCGACTTCGTCGCCTACGCCAAGGCCAACCCCGGCAAGCTCACCTACGGCTCGACCGGCAACCTGACCAGCCCGCACCTCACGACCGAGATCGTCGCGCAGAAGGCCGGCATCCAGCTGCAGCACGTGCCGTACAAGGGCAGCGCCGACCTGATGCTGGCCGTGGTCAGCGGCCAGCTCATGGCGGCGGCCGACAGCACCGGCTTCGCGCCGCAGGTCGAGGCCGGCAAGCTGCGCGTGCTCAACACCTGGGGCGAGAAGCGCCTGGCGAAGTTCCCCGACGCACCCACGCTGAAGGAGCTGGGCTACGACGTGGTGCAGAACTCGCCCTTCGGCATCGGCGCGCCCAAGGGCACTCCGCCCGAGGTCGTGAAGAAGCTGCACGACGCCTTCAAGCAGGCGATGGAAGAACCCAGCTACGTCGCCTCGCTCGGGCGCTACGACATGCTGCCCAACTACATGAGCTCGGCCACGTACACCAAGTTCGCGCAGGACACGGTGGTGCGCGAGAAAGTGATCATCGACAAGCTGGGGCTGGCGAAGGAGAAGTAAGCGCCCGCCGGAAAAGGGGAGGCGTGCGCGGCGCCTACCCCGATCCGCGACCGCTGTCCTGAACTTACCCCCTATATCCCTCCGTAATCTAGGCGTTAACCCTATGTAATCCCTTTGTCTTCCAGTGAAGGAAAACTCGGACCCAGTCTCGCGGCAACAAGGCCCGGACGTCCCAAAGTCGCGCCCGGTCTCGGCGCAGCGACATCCCCCTCCTGGAGTGACACCAATGAAAAAATCCCTGCTTGTTCTGGCTGCCATCGCAGCCTGCGGCGCCGCGTCGGCGCAATCGACCGTGACCCTGTTCGGCGTGGTCGATGCCGCCTACCGCAACGTAGCGAACAAGAGCGTTTCGACCACCCCCTTCGGCCCCGCCTACAGCGTGAAGGCCAGCCGCACCGAGCTGGCGAATTCGGGCCTGAGCTCGAGCCGCCTCGGCTTTCGCGGCGTGGAAGACCTGGGCGGCGGCCTGTCGGCCAGCTTCTGGCTCGAAGCCCCGATCACGAATGACGACGGCGCCACCGGCGTGTCGAACTTCACCCGCCGCTCGACCGTGAGCCTGGCAGGCAGCTTCGGCGAACTGCGCCTGGGCCGCGACAAGACCGCGACGGTGATGAACGAAGAACAGTTCGATCCGTTCGGCGACACCGGCATCGGCGGCTCGCTGATCATCGACGCCAACGAAGCCAGCGTGCCGGGCAGCGGCTACGGCAGCAACGGCACCTACAAGCGCGCCAGCAACATGGTGCAGTACTTCCTGCCGCGCCTGGGCGGCTTCTACGGCAACGTGGCCTACGGCCTGGCCGAGCAGACGCGCCTGTCGCCCGACACCGCCGCCAGCACCAACACCGGCCGCCACATCGGCGGTCGCCTGGGCTACACGACGGGCCCGTTCGACATCGCCGCCAGCTACGCGCAGAACGACACCAGCTTCACGACCGGCAGCGGCGCCGCCGCCGTGGCACGCCCGGGCAAGGTCAAGACCTTCAACCTCGGCGCGACCTACGACTTCGGCGTGGCCAAGCTGTTCGGCGAAATCTCGCGTTCGAAGGACGAGCGCAACGCGCTGAACATCTTCACGCCCGGCCAGGACGTGGACCTCACCGGCTACCTGCTGGGCGTGACCGTGCCGGTCGGCCCGGGCGTGATCCGCGCGTCGTATTCGCAGGTCAAGTACGACTTCAACCGCGTGCCGGTCTTCGGCGTGAACAACGCCGACCCGAAGGCCAGCAAGCTCGCGCTGGGCTACGTGCACAACCTGTCCAAGCGCACCGCGCTGTACGGCACGGTCGCGCGCGTCAGCAACAAGAACGGCGCGGCGCTCACGGTGGGTGCAGGCCCGTCGTACGCCACCACGTTCAACCGCACCGCGCTGCAGGCCAAGAGCTCGATGGGTTACGAGTTCGGCATCCGCCACACGTTCTGATGTCCTGAAGGGTCGCGCATCGCGCGACCCTCACCCCTGCAAGTTTCTCCAAGGGTCGTTCAACCGGTCCATTCGGCCCGCCCTGCGCGGGCCTTTTTTTCGTGCACGACGCCCGCGCGGCGCGCGGCTCAGCGCGCCGACAGCACCGCCTGCGCGGCCTGCGCAAACCCCGCGCCGCGCTCGCCCTGCGTCACGTAGCGCGGCAGGTGCTCCAGCTGCGGCACGAAGCGCGCGACGTTCGCCACGCCGATGCTGTGCGCGAAGCTGCGGAACATCAGCTGGTCGTTGGTGGAGTCGCCCACGTAGGCCCAGCGGTCCATCTCGTCGTCGAGCGTGCGGCCCCAGAGCTCGCGCACGATCCAGCGCGCGCCTTCGAGCTTGTCGTTGTCGCCGTACCAGCCGTTGATGTGGATGCTGCTCACGGTGGCGTGCATGCCTTCGCTGCGCATCAGCGCGACGACGCGCGCGATGGTGTCGTCGCTCAGCGTCACGAACTCGCTGTGGTCGATGGCGATGTCGGTCTCGCGCCCCGGCGAGTCGGTGGCGCGGCCGGCGCCCGGAATCTCGCGCTCGATGCGCGCCAGCACGGCCTGCATGCGCGCGAAGTTGGTGGCGCGCGTGGCGGCGTCCTGCTGGTAGCGCTTCTCGACACCGCCGTTCGGCGCAGGCCGCAGCGCGCCCGCGCCGTTCTCGGCCACGATGGCATCGACCGGCCAGCTGTTCACGAAAGGCAGGCTCCAGCCCACGGGCCGGCCTGTGATCGCGACCACGGCGAGGCCGGCGGCCTTCAGGTCGGCCAGCGCCTTCAACGCGTCGGGCGTGATCGCGCCGTCGGTGGTGAGCGTGTCGTCGATGTCGGTGAACACGCCGACCAGCGCCGCGCGCGCGTCGGCGGGCCAGCGCGTGAGCGGCAACAGGTGGTGGGGCGAGGCGGGCAGGGGAGGCGAAGACATGAGGCAGGATTCTCGAAAGGGCCCGTGATCGTACCGGCGCTTTCGTGTAGCATCCCGCCCCCGCCGCGCTTTCAGGCCGGCGCGGCGCTTCTCACCATGCCCCACATCCTCGTCGACAACCTCCGCAAGACCTACCGGGTGTCCGAGCGCGACCCCGGCCTGCGCGGTGCGCTGCGCGGCCTGCTGCAGCGCCGCCACCGCACGGTGGAGGCGCTGTCGGGCGTGTCGTTCGCGCTGGAGCGCGGCGAGCTGCTGGGCTTCATCGGGCCGAACGGCGCGGGCAAGTCGACCACCATCAAGATCCTGTCGGGCATCCTGCGGCCCGACGGCGGGCGCGTGGAAGTCGACGGCCGCGACCCCTTTGCCGACCGCGAGCGCCACGTGGCGCGCATCGGCGTGGTCTTCGGCCAGCGCACGCAGCTGTGGTGGGACCTGCCCGTGGGCGACGGCTTCGACCTGCTGCGCGACATCTACCGCGTCGACCCGCAGCGCTACCGCAAGACGCGCGACGAGCTGGTCGCGCTGCTGCACCTGGAGCGCGTGCTCGACCAGCCGGTGCGCCAGCTGTCGCTGGGCCAGCGCATGCGCGCGGAGATCGCGGCGGCGCTGCTGCACGAGCCCGACATCCTGTTCCTCGACGAGCCGACCATCGGCCTCGACGCGCCCTCCAAGCTCGCCGTGCGCGACTTCGTGCGCCGCGCCAACCGCGAGCGCGGCACCACCGTGCTGCTGACCACGCACGACATGCACGACATCGAGGCCCTGGCCCAGCGCGTGATCGTCATCGGCCACGGCCGCGTGCTGGCCGACAGCCCCGTCGAGGCGCTGCGCGCGCAGGTGATGGCCGAGCGCCGGCTGGTGGTCGACTTTGCGCAAGACGCCACGCTGCCCGCGCACGTCGACGGCGCCACCGTGCATTCGCGCGACGGCCAGACGCTGGTGCTCGACTTCGACCCCAAGCAGACCCCCGCGCCCGCGCTCATCGCGCGCATCGCCGGCGCGCACGCCGTGGAAGACATCCGCCTCGAAGGCCTCGCGATCGAAGCCGTGATCGCGCGCTTCTACGCCATGCACGGAGCGGCCGAGGCGTGAGGCCGGCCATGGGCCCGCGCGACCTCGCCCGGCCGTATGTCGCGGCGTTCGTCTCGCGCTTCCTGCAGATGCTGCAATACCGCACGGCGGCGCTCGCGGGCTTTGCCACGCAGTGCTGGTGGGGCGGCATCAAGGTGATGGTGTTCGCCGCGTTCTACAGCGGCAGCGCCATCGCGGGCGCGGCCTCGTCGATGACGCTGGCCCAGGCCATCACCTACACCTGGCTCGCGCAAGGCCTGCTGGTGCTGATGCCTTGGCTCGGCGACCCCGAGGTGGCGCAGGCCGCGCGCACCGGCGCGGTGGCCTACGACCGCCTGCGCCCGGTGGACGCCTACGCGCTGTGGTTCGCGCGCACCGCAGGCTGGATCGCGGCGCGCCTGCTGCCGCGCGTGGCACTGATGGCGGCCTTCGCGGCGGTCGCATTGCCGCTGGTGGGGCTGGGCGACTGGGCCTGGCAATTGCCTGCGAACGCGATGGCCGGCGCGGCGTTCCTGCTGTCGGTGGTGCTGGGCCTGTTGCTTTCGACCGCGATGGTGATGCTGCTCAACGTGGCGACCACGGCGGCGCTCAACGAGCGCGGCATTCAGGCGGTGGCGACGCCCGTGGTCATCGTGTTCTCGGGCAACCTGCTGCCGCTGGCGCTGCTGCCCGACGCCTGGCAGACCGCGCTGCTGGTGCAGCCGCTGGCGGGGCTGTTCGATATTCCGGCGCGGCTGTACTTCGGGCAGCTGAGCGGCGCGCATGCGCTGGGCGCGCTGGGGCTGCAGTGCTTCTGGATCGTCGCGCTGGTCGCGTTCGGGCGGATGGCGATGGGGCGCACGATGCGCAGTCTGCAGGTGCAAGGTGGCTAGGGTGACGGGCGCGCGCAGGGAGCCACTCCCGCCCTCGGAGGCAGCGCTGTCGTATGGTGGCGGGTGCGACAACCCCGCCCCTGCCATGCGCCCCGTCATTCCCGTTGAAGCCGATGCGCCGGCGCCCCTCGCCGTGCGGACCGTGACCTGCGCGATCGACCAGATCGCCGTGGCCGATCTGCCGCGCAGCGCGAGTTCCCCGCTCTTCGAACGTCTTCGCCGCTCCGTGCGCGGGGTGACCCTTCGCACGCCGCCTTCGAACGAGGCCACGCGCTGGCACACGCACACGATCGGCGGCGTCGCGCGGCGCCTTGCGCAGCCCCTCACGTTCACGCCGTACGCCTCCGTGAAGCCTTGTTCGGCACGTTGCGGCTTCTGCTCGGAAAACCTGCGCAAGACCGACGGCGGAACCTCGGCATCCCGGCTGCGTCCGGCGCCCGACTACTTCGACGGCCTGTCCCGCGCGCTGCGCGCCTTGCGCGGCGTGCCGCTGTCGTGGTCGCTCTCGGGCCTGGAAACGAGCGACGACACCGACTGGATGCTTCGGCTGCTGCACACGCTGACCGCGGGCGAAAGAGAAGGCCCGGTGGTCGAGGACCGTGTGCTCTACACCAACGGCGCAGGCTTTGCCGGCCCGCAGGGCGAGGTGCTGCGGCGCGCGCTGCAACGCTTCGGAATGAGCTGGCTGGAGTTGTCCCGCCACCACCACGACGGCGCGGTCAACCAGGCCATCATGCGGTTCCGGCCCGAGGTGGCCATCGGCGACGCCGCCGTGTTCGAACGCACCGCGCGCCAGCTCGCCGATGCGGTGGCGCTGCGGCTCGTGTGCATCCTCCAGCGCGGCGGCGTCGCGCAGCCGACCGACGTGGCCGCGTACCTCGCGTGGGCACGGCAATGCGGCGCCGGCACCGTCGTCTTCCGGGAGTTCTCGCGGCTCGACGACGGCTATCGCGACAACGCCACCGCGCGCTATCTGCGCACGCAGCGGGTCTCGATGGACGCGCTGCTGACGGCCTGCCTCGACGCTCCCGACATCTCGCGCGGGTGGACCCTCGAAAGCCTCACCGAGGGCTACTACTTCTGGAACCTGCGCCTGCGCACCGACAACGGCCTGACGGTCGTCTTCGAAAGCGCCGACTACGGCGCCATGCACGCGCGCCACGCGACCGGCGACGTCTACAAGCTCGTCTACTTTGCCGACGGACAGCTGTGCGCCGGCTGGGAGCCGGGGCACGACGTGCTGCTCGACACGCGCACCGCGAAGGCCTGTCCATGAGCAGTCACAGCTGGCTGAAGCTCGATCATGAATCGCCGCGCTACCGGCTGCCGGACGACCTGCGCGCGCGGGACCCGATGGGCGGGCGTGATTGCGGATGGCTCGAGCAGATGCTGCCCTTCGTGCGCCGGTTCTCGCAACCGGGCGACACGGTGTTCGACCCGTTCGCCGGCTTCGGCACGACGCTGCTCGCGGCGCGCCTCGAGCAGCGCCAGGCCCTGGGCTGCGAAGTCGATGCCAGCCGCATCGACCTCATCCGCGAGCGGCTGGCACGCCACGGCCTCGCCCACGGCACGACGCTCCTGCACGCCTCGTGCGATGCGCTCGAAGACGCCGCGCTCCCGCCCTTCGACCTGTGCCTGACGAACGTCCCCTACTTCGGTTGCCGCTGGACCGGTGCGCAGGCAACCTCCCAGCTCTACGACAGCCCGAGCTACGCGCAGCACCTCGATGGCCTGCGCAACGTCTTCCACCGCGTCCGCGCCGGATTGCGCGAGGGCGGTGCCTGCATCGCGATGGTGGAAAACCTCCGGATCGGCGATCGCGTGCTGCCGCTGGCCTTCGATCTCGCGCGCATCCTGGGTTCGCTCTTCACGATGGAGGAGGAGCGCGTGCTGGTCTATCCGCACGACGCGGAAGACAGCGACGCCGATGCCCGCACCGACCGGCGCCACGAACACGCGCTGGTTTTTCGCAAGCAGCGCGAGCGCATCGACCTGTCGGCCACCGCTGCGCTGCTCGATGCCATGCGCGCCGCAGGACACGTCTTCACGCTGTTCGGCAGCTTCGCGCGCTGGCAGCAGGACCCACAGGGCCCTCCGCCCGCAGACGCCGACATCCGCGTCGACGCCGACCCGCAGCGCCTGGACGCCCTGCTGCGATGGCTGCAAGGGCAGGGCTTCTCGGTGACGAGCTGGGGCGACCCGGTCACCGCGCCCCTTCACCTCGACAGCTACCGCGGCCGCTTCTATTTCCGCGCCGATCGCATCGATGCCCGCGGCGCATTGATCCGACTCGACATCTGCTACGAGCAATGAGTGGCATGACGCAATCCGCACAGCGGTGGATCGATCCGCACCACGACCGCGCTCGGTGTGCGCAGGACACTGGGTGCTTCCCGCAGCGAAATCAAGGAGGAGGGCGAAGCCCGGGGGACATTCGCGGAGGGAAGTACCCGGTGGCCTGTGCACGCGCCCTGAACAGCGGCGAGGGCCACTGAAGATGGGCGCACTTCCTCTGTTCTTCCGCCTCATGGCCGCTTCCATCAGCGGCCAGGCCAGGTACCCCGCGTCAGCCTTGCTGCTGACCCTCGGCCAGTTCCTCGGCACAGGCATCGAGGTCGTCGCCGTCTGGGCGCTGTTCCATCGCTTCGGCGAGGTGCAGGGCTGGGGCATCGGCGAGGTCGCGCTGTTCTACGGCCTCGTGAACTGCATGTTCGCCCTTGCCGATGCACTGGGCCGCGGCTTCGACGTGCTGGGCACCGAGTTCCTGCGCACCGGCACCTTCGACCGGCTGCTGCTGCGCCCGCGCCCGCTTGCGCTGCAGCTCATGGGCCACGACGTGCGCATCAGCCGCTTGGGCCGTCTGCTGCAGGGCCTGCTCGTGCTGGCCTTTGCGACCGTGCAGGCCGACATCGCGTGGACCCCCAGCGCCGTGGCAATCGCAATGTTCGCCCTGGCCGGCGGCATCGCGCTGTTCCTCGGCATCCTCGTGCTGCAGGGCACGCTGTCGTTCTGGACCGTCGAGAGCCTGGAGATCGCCAACGTGCTCACCTACGGCGGCGTGCAGGCGGCGCAGTACCCGCTGGCGCTCTATGCGCAGTGGTTCCGCCGCGTGCTGACCTTCATCGTGCCGCTGGCCTGCGTGGCGTACTT